>DASXTH010000185.1:0-21124 GCA_036505555.1 Candidatus Limnocylindrales bacterium
TCGAGCTGGTTCGCCTGGCGGCTGCCGAGTCCGGCGCGCTCTGGCTCGGCGACGCCGGCAGCAACGGGCTGACGCTGGTCGCCGCCACCGGCCCGATCGACCGGACGCTGCCGGAGAGGTTCGACGATCTCGACGACGCCCGCCGGCTGGCGGCCGCCAATCCGGCGCGGGAGCTCGTCATCCTCGGCGACGAGCCCCCGGCCACCGTCCTGGTCCTGACGGCCCCACCCGGCGGGACCCTCGACCGGGACGGGCTCCGGATTGCCCAGCTGGCGCGCCACGAGCTGGCCGTCGCGTTCGTCGGAGCGCGCCTTCGGGCGGCCCTCGATCGGGAGCGGGAAGAGCTGCGGTCGGTTGTCGCGGGGGCAACGGATGCGATCGTCCAGGTCGACGAGGCGCGGCGCGTCGTCCGGCTCAATCCGGCCGCCGAGCGGCTCCTCGGCGCCGACGACACGACCATCGGGCAGACGTGCGGCGAGGTCCTCGGCTGCGCTGTCGCCGGAGGTCACGGCGAGGACCAATGCCCGCTCGCGGAGGTGCTCTCGTCGGGCCAGTCGATCCCGTACCGCGAGACGGCACTGCGCGGCGGAGGGGGCGAGGCGATCCAGGTCGCGGGGGGCTACTCCCGCGCGCCGATGACCCCGGGCGGCCCGATCCGCGCGACCGCGATCCTGCGCGACGTCTCCGCGGTGCGGGCGCTGGAGCAGCTCCGGGAGGGATTCGTCGCGACCGTCAGCCACGAGCTTCGGACGCCCCTCGCCCTCGTCCGGGGGTACGCCGAGTCGATCCTCCATCTCGAGCTCACCCCCGACCAGGACCGCGAGTACGTGGACCGGATCCACCAGGTGACGAGCCGCCTCGGCGACCTCGTCGACCAGATCCTCGACGTCACCCATCTCGATGCCGACCCCCTCATCCTCGAACGGGCGCCCGTTGCGTTCGCCTCGCTCGTCGCGCGCTGTCGCGGCGACCTCGCCCTGTCCGGAGATGACAGCCGCCTGGTCGTGGATCTCCCCGACGACCTGCCGCCGATCGACGTCGACTCGGCTCGGATCGGGCGCGTCCTGGAGAACCTCGTCGGCAACGCCCTCAAGTACGGGCCGGCCGGGTCGCCCGTCACGATCGGTGCCTCCGTGAGCGATGGCTGGCTGTGGGCGACCGTCGAGGACGAAGGAGTCGGCGTGCCGGAGGAGGAGCGCGGTCTCGTGCTCGAGCCGTTCCACCGCGCCTGGAACGTGCGCGAATCGCGGATCCCCGGCACCGGCCTCGGCCTGTACATCTGCCGCCGCCTGGTCGAGGCACACGGGGGGCGGCTCTCCCTCGGCGAGCGGCCGAACGGCGCTCCCGGAACGCGAGTCACCTTCAGCGTGCCGATCCTCGCCGGCGCTCGACGGCAGCCGGCTGGAAGCCGGCACCATCGACTGGATGGTCCGCCGGATGGCTGACACGGTTCTCATCGTCGAGGACGAGCCAGAGTTCGCCGCGCTGCTCGAGCTGTGGATGACCCGCTCGGGCTATCGGCCCGTTGTCGCGATGACCGGCCACGACGCCCTCGCCCGCTTCTACGGCGAGCACCCGGCCCTCGTCATCCTCGACGTGGCCCTGCCCGGCCTCGATGGCTGGCAGGTGATCGAGCGGATCCGCGAGTTCAGCCGGGTGCCGATCCTGATGGTCACTGCGCATAGCTCCGAGGCCGACAAGGTCCGCGGACTCAAGCTCGGCGCCGACGACTACGTGACCAAGCCCCTGAGCTTTCCGGAGCTGATGGCCCGAATCGAGGCTGCCCTGCGGCGGGCCTCCACGCCGAGCCCGGAGCGGCCGCGACGGATTCACCACCGCGATCTCGTGATCGACCTCGACGACCATCGCGCCCGGTTTCGCGGCAGCGAGGTCCGGCTCACGCCGACCGAGTTCCGCCTCCTCGCGTACCTGGCCGAGCACGCCGGCCAGCTCGTCGTTCACCGCCAGGTCCTGGCCGCGGTCTGGGGTGCCGGCTACGACGCCGACGTCCACCTCCTCCGGATGACGATCCGGAACCTGCGGATGAAGCTCGATACGGTGGCCCCGGGCGAGTCGCTGATCGCGACCGAGTACGGGCTCGGCTACCGGCTGACGGGACCGAGCTGAACGCGCGGGTTGGCTGGACCCAACCAGCAAACGCCCGGAGCGTTTGGACCCGCCCAGCTACGGAGTTCGGCGCGAACGAACCGGGAAGGAGTCAGGCGAGCTTGCCACGATCGAACCTCCTCGGCGCTATGTCCAAAAGAGGTCGAAACCACAACATCTGGTAGTGCAGCGGTTGCCTTGCCCCAGATGTTGTAGGTTGGCTGGCGAGCAAGGATTCGAACCTTCAATTCCCTGATCCAGAGTCAGATACCCGAATCAGGCCTCGCAGCCGGTGGTCTGAGCACGATCCGGTGGCCCGTCGCCTCCGGTTTTCGGGTGAGTCAGGTGCCCACCCGAAAACGAATCAGGTTCCCATCCGAAAGACCGGATGAGTCAGGTGCCCACTCGGACACCGTCCCGAGTCCAGTGCGGCCGTCGGAGAGGCTCTTGCGCGGAGATTGCTGCATCCGACATGGCAGGGACCGCCTCCTCAACGGTTCCGTTCAGCGCGAACAAAGAGGCTCGTCCCGACGACGATGAACGCGAGGAAGGACGCTGCGAGGACGGGAGCGACAACCGACAAGGGCGAAATGGCGGGCACGCCGGCACCCGGCTCCGCTGCGTAATAGACGTTTCGAACGAGCTCGACCGCCCAGCGCATCGGCGAGATCGCCGAGAGCACGGCCAATACGGGCGGCAGTTCGTGGACCGGGTTGAATACGCCGGCCAGGAAGAACTGGGGCAGCATCACGAACGGGAAGACCTGGTTGGCGGTGCGCTGGCTCGAGATGTTCGACAGGACGAGGATTCCGAAGGCACCGCCGTAGATCGCCATCGCGAGGACGACGGGCAGCAGAACGAGCAGGACAAGCGGCGAGAGCGGCACCCCGAGCAGGACACCCAGAGCCAGGATCGCCAGCGCCTGGGGAAGGGCGACGAGCGACTCGCCGATGATCTTGCCGGCGACGATCGAGTATCGGGAGATCGGCGACACGAAGATCTCTTGGCTGAAGTCCTCCTCGCGGTCTGCGATCAGCGAGATCACGCCCAAGGCGGCAGACTGCCAGACCGATTGCGCGAGAACGCCCGTGAATACGAACGTCATGACCTCGTTTCCGCCCGACTGGCCATAGCCGGCTTGGAGTGTCGGGCCGAGCAGCAGGACGAGGGTGAGCGGCAGGGCGAAGTCGGCGACGATCCGAAGACGATCGCGGAGCAGCTTGACGAAGTCGCGGTGGGCGATCACGGCGATCGCCGAGATCTCGAGCATCGGGGTGCGCTCTCCGTCACGCATCGGGTCGCCCCACGATCTCGAGGTACGCGTCCTCGAGGCTCGGCGCACGCGTCCGCACGAGGGTCAGCGGTGTCTCGATCGCCTTGAGCATCGCGTGCGTCGATCGGCCGTTCAGGGGAATGCTGATCGGTCCCGACCCCTCGTGCGGCAGCTGGAGTCGATCGAGCTCGGACAACAAACCGAGGCGGTCGTCGGCATCGACGACGAGGTACTCGCGGGCGAGCTCGGCCTTGAGCGACGCCGGCGTCCCCATCTCGACCACGCGGCCGAAGTTGAGGATGCAGATCCGATCGGCCTGCTCCGCCTCCTCGAGGTAGTGGGTGGTCAGGACGATGGTCGTGCCGCTCTCCCGGCGGACCACCGCAAGGTAGTCCCAGAGCGCCCGGCGGCTCGGGGCGTCCAGACCCGCCGTCGGCTCGTCGAGGAACAGCACCTTCGGTCGGTGGATGAGGCTTCGGACGATCTCCAGCTTCCGGAGCATCCCGCCGGAGTAGGTCCGGATCGGGTCGAAGATCTCGCGGCTCAGCCCGAGCAGTTCGCCCGCCTCCTCGACCTGTCGGCGATAGGCGGCCGCCATGAGCCGGTACGCGGGGGCGTACGGGTACAGCCCGTAAAGGATCGCGTGAAAGCGGATGTTCTCCTCGCCAGTGAGGTTCCGATCGAGGCTCGGGCGCTGGAAGATGATCCCGACCTTGCCTCGCACGGCCGCCGATTCTGCGCCGATGTCATGGCCGTCGATCGTCGCGCGGCCGTCGGTCGGGGAGAGGGTCGTCGTCAGGATCGACAACGTCGTCGTCTTGCCGGCGCCGTTCGGGCCGAGCAAGACGAAGAACTCTCCCGAGCCAACGTCGAAGCTGATGCCGTCGACGGCGTTCTGCTTTGCCTTCCGGTAGCGCTTGACCAGCGCCTCGACATGGATCACGGAGACACGATAGGTGCGCCCGGCGGATCGGTCAGCCGCGCACGCCGGCTGGGAGCGAACTCTCCATCGATTCGCTGGCCACGTTCGCGCATTGCCGCAGGATTCCCGCCCAGCCCCGGGAGTGCTCCAGGCACACCGCCCGCATCGAAGATCGTGGCAGCAACGTCAGGCGCGCTGATGGTTGACACGCGGTGCGCCGAGGTGCGCCACGCAAGTGGCGTCATTCCAGGTTCGGTCCACGTGCCGCTGTCGGTCCTGTGGTGGCGGCTCGATCGCATGTCGGGCCACGCCGACCAGAAACTCGCGGACCGCGATCGTCAGGTCATCCTCGTCTGCGCCGATGGCTACAGCTCGAGCCTGGCCGCCGCGACACTGCTCGATCTCGGGTTCTCCCGGGCGACCGACCTGGCGGGCGGCTCCAACGGCTGGGTCGCGGCCGGCATGCCCGTCTGGCGGCCGGGTTGACAGCGCCCGACAGCGCGCGAACAGGGCTCAACGAGCTCGATCTTCGCGCCGCCCGACGAGCAGGTACGCGTCAAGTCTGCCCTTGCCCTTGATCTCGATCTCGCCGCGCTCCTCGAACTGGTATCGATCGCGAAGCCGTTCGTACGTCGCCGCCGTGACCTGGATCCGGCCGGGCAGACCGGACGACTCCATTCGACTGGCCGTGTTGACCGTGTCGCCCCACAGGTCGTAGATGAACTTGTGGCGGCCGATCACACCGGCGATGACCGGCCCGGTGTCCATTCCGATCCGGATGGCGAGGTCGAGCCCGAGCGGCTCGCAGAGCCGGCCGAGGTCGGCCTGCATGTCGAGCCCCATCTCTGCCATCGCCTCGACGTGGTCCGCCCGCGGCGCAGGCAGACCCGCCACCACCATGTACGCATCGCCGATCGTCTTGATCTTCTCAAGGCCGTGTCGCTCCGCCAGCCGGTCGAAGGCGCTGAAGATCTCGTCGAGGACCGCCACGACGCGCGCCGGCTCGGTCCGCTCGACGAACGGCGTGAAGTCGACGAGGTCCGCGAACAGAACCGTGACGTCGTCGTGCGCCTCGGCGATGCGGCCTTCCTCGCGCTTGAGGCGGTCGGCGATCGCCTTCGGGAGGATGTTCAGGAGCAACCGCTCGGAGCTCGCCAGCGCCGCGTCCCTGGCCCGGACCGCGTACTGCAGGAGGAGGTAGGCGGTCAGCGCCACGCCGCAGATGTTGAGGACGAAGAAGGCCGTCTGGACCGCGACCGGGATCGACGCCGGGTTCGTCGACACGATCGGCTCGGCCAGGCCGGACACCGCTGTGAGCGCGATGAACGCCACGAACCACGGGATCGCCTCGCGCGCGCTGTAGAAGAACAGGGCGCCGAGCGCACCCACCAGCGCCCACAGGCTGACCGCGCTCGAGGCCACGTACCCGCCGAGGCTCCACTGCAGCAGGAACGGGAGGACGAAGATGAGGGCGAGCTGGCTGGCGCGAAAGAATCGGTAGTCCCTCGTCCGTGCGAAGACGGCCAGGCTCGCGATCGACACGACCTGGTAGGCGAACGGAATCGCGGCCGAGACCGGTAGTCCGAGCGCTAGGTACGTCCCCACCCAGAGGATCGACAGGAGGGTGACAGTGACCGCAGCGAGCGTGAGCGTGACCTTCTGCAGCCGGAGCTCGTCCGGATCGGCCGGGTCGACGCCGAGGGAAGCCAGGCGCTCGATCCACGGGCGGGCCGCGGATCCCGCCGAATCGCTCACCGGTTGCCGTCCGAGTCGCTCGGATCCCCGATCCGTCCCAGGATGCGATCCAGGCCGCTCGCGATTGCGCGAAACTCGTCCTCGTTGAAGTCGTCGAACAGCTCGCGGCCCATCGCCCGATAGCTCGCATCCATCGGCGCGGCCAGCTGGACGCCGGCGTCCGTCAGGGTGACGAGCGTCGCCCGTCGATCCGTCGGATGGGCTCGCCGCTCCACCAGTCCCGCGGTCTCGAGCGCGTCGACGAGGCCCGTGACGTTTCGCGGCGTGCAGCGCAGGTCCTCGCTCAACGCGCGTTGGGTCGCCGGGCCGCGCCTCTGGAGCCGCCACAGGAGCTCGGCCCGGGCCATCGTCAGCCCTCGTTCGGCGAGCAAACCACGTCCGTCGCCTCCTGCGACAAACCGCGGGTCGGCGTTCAACCACTCCATCCAGGCTCCTCGTTGGTGCCGACCACCACATCTTGTGGTTCGGCGAGGAGCTGGCTGGCGAGGAAGGATTCGAACCTTCGATCTCCTGATCCAGAGTCAGGCGCCTTACCGCTTGGCCACTCGCCAGTGACAGGGCGGGATGATACCCCACCTCGGCGGCGGGTCCGAATGCCCCGAATGGGTGCCGGGACCTCCCTCGGGCGCTCGAGTCATGGCTTCTGGTACGCTCCGCCGACGTGAGCAACCCGCCTGAGGGGCGCGCGGACGCGGTGCCGCGCCGGTGGTCCCGTCACTTCCACGCCCTCCTCGACTCCCTGTTCCCCGGTCTCGGTCACCTCGTGGCCGGGCGGCGCCGCCGCGCGGCCGCCTTCGGGCTGCCGACCCTCATCTCGATCGTTGGGATCGTCGCCGGCCTGATTCTGATCCCGACGAGCGGGCTGCTTGGGATCGCGCTCGATCCGGGGACGATCGTCGTCCTGTTCGGGCTCCAGGTGCTGCTCCTTGTCTGGCGGATCGCGGCGGTCGGCTCGAGCCTGTTCGATGTTCGCTACCCGCGTCTCGGGCGCGGCGACGCCGTCCCGATCGCGGTCATCGCCGTGATCCTCCTCGTCCCGCAGGTGTTCGCCGGCTATGCAACCGAGGTCGCCCGCGAGGAGGCGGACCGGATCATCCCGGTCGCCCCGATCACGACCGGCGCCTGGGATCCGTCGGCGTCGGCATCGGCCGTCCCGGATCCCGAGGTCGTCCTCCCGTCCGAGCCGTTCGGCTCGCCGAGCCTCGCCCCGTCGCTCTCACCGACGCCAACCGTTGCCCGCCAGAACGTGCTGATCGTGGGCGTCGATCAGGGGATCGGCCGGAACACCTACCTGACCGACACGATGATCGTCGTCTCGCTCGACCCGGTGGCCGAGACGGTCTCGATGATCTCGATCCCGCGCGACATGGTCGACGTGCCGCTCCCCGACGGGCGCAAGTTCAGCGGCAAGATCAACGGCCTCGTCTCGTTCGCGCGCCATCACCAGGGCACGTTCCCGGGCTCGAACGGCGACGGCTACGACGTCCTGATGGGCGCCCTCGGGACGCTCCTCGGGCTGCGGATCGACCACTACGCTTCGGTCAACCTCGGCGGGTTCATCCGGGTCGTCGACGTCCTCGGCGGGGTCGACGTCGATGTCGCTGACGGCTTCTGCGACCCGACCTACCACGAATACGGTTATCCCGACGGCTTCTCGATCACGGCGGGCCGCCACCACCTGAACGGCCAGCAGGCGCTCGCGTTCGCGCGGGTCCGGAAGGCTGCCGGCGAGAGCGACTTCACCCGGGCCGGCCGCCAGCAGGAGATCCTGTCGGCCGTTCGCGATCGGGTGAAGGCGGGCGGGTTCCTCGGCGACCCGATCGGGCTGCTGCGCGCCCTCGGGGACACCGTCTCGACGAACCTCCCGCGCTCGGAGGTCCCGGGGCTTGCCGACCTCGCCGCCCGGATCGGGCGCAAGCAGACGTATCGGGCGGTCATCAGCCACCCGCTCGTGAAGTCCGGCAACGACGCGCGCGGCTCGATCCAGATCCCGGACGTCGCGGCGATCCGGGCGCTCGTCGCCAAGCTCTTCCCGGAGCCTGGGACGTTGCCCGTCGACCGCTATCAGGTGCCGCCGGTGAGTGGCACCTCGAGCGGTTCGGGAGTCAGCAACTGCGCCGACGCTCCGCGCCCCACCGCGACCCCGAAGCCGACTCCGAAACCAACCCCGAAGCCAACCGCCACCGCAGCGCCGACCCCGTCACCCACGCCGACAGCCGAACCCTCGACGGAGCCGAGCGCCTCCGGGTAGTCACCCGCGAGACGCGCGCGACGGACCCCATGCGAGCGTCGTAGGCTCCGGCGATGGCCGCGATCCCCGAGACCTTCCCCGCGTACGTCGCCGAAAAGCACGATGACCGCGTCGAGCGTGGCGTCCGTTCGTTCGCGGCCGCAGATCTGCCGCCCGGCGCGATCGAGGTGCGGGTCCACTGGTCGAGCGTGAACTACAAGGACGGCCTCGCCACGATCGCCGACGGCAAGGTCGCCCGGATCAGTCCGCTGATCCCGGGGATCGACCTCGCCGGCGAGGTCGTCGCGTCCGAGGAGCCGTCGATCCCGGTCGGGTCGGCGATCCTCGCGCATGGCTACGACCTCGGCGTCGCCCGACATGGCGGTTTCGGGGCGTTCACCCGGCTGCCGGCCGAGTACGTCGTGCCACTGCCGATCGGCCTGACCGCGCGCGCCGCAATGGCGATCGGGACGGCGGGCTTCACCGCGGCAATGTCCGTCGCGGCGCTCGAGCGGCATGGGCTGCGGCCCGGCGACGGCCCGGTCGTCGTCACCGGCGCGAGCGGCGGCGTTGGTAGCGTCGCAGTCGCGATCCTCGCGGCCCGCGGCCACGAGGTCTGGGCCGCGACCGGCAAGGCCGACGAGGAGGCCCGGCTCCGCGCACTCGGCGCCGTTGGGATCGTTCCGCGCGAGGAATGCACGGTCGCGAGCGGGCGGCCGCTCGAGTCGGCGCGCTGGGCCGGCGCGGTCGACACGGTCGGGGCGCCGACGCTGCCGTGGGTCCTGCGCACGCTCCGGCCGGGCGCCGCAGTTGCGTCGTCGGGAAACGCTGGCGGCGCCACGCTCGAGACGACCGTGCTGCCGTTCATCCTCCGCGGCGTCTCGCTCCTGGGAATGGATTCGGCGAACATCGCGATCGAGCCTCGCCGCGAGCTCTGGCGGCGGATCGCGACGGATCTCCGGCCAGCCGGCCTCGACAACGACACCGGCGTCACGGAAGTGGCCATGTCCGACCTCGACTCGGCCCTGGACGCGATCCTGGCCGGCGCTGCGCGGGGTCGCTGGGTCGTTCGCATCGGCGAGACGTAGGGCCCCGCCGCGCCGTCTCAGTCGAGCTCGCCGCGGATCTGGGCGAGCGCCCGCTCGATCGGCTCGCGAGCCGCGTCCGCGGGATAGGCGGTCCGGAGCACCGCCGCGTCGAGGTCGATCGTGCCCTGGTGCACGAGGGTCGCGAGCTCGCCGATCGTCCGGATCTCGACCATCGAGCGGACCGCGAACGCCCGGTCGCCCACGTCGCCGTGACCCGGCACGACGGGGCCGGTGACGAGCTCGACCACCCGCTCGAGCGTCGCGGGCCAGTCGAGCGGGTAGCCGTCGCCGAAGAACGGAGGCGCGCCGTTCTCGAGGAGATCGCCGGCCAGAAGCACATCCGCGTCCTCGATCAGCACGAGGATGTCATTGTCGGTGTGGCCGCGCCCGACGTAGCGGAGCTCGATCTTCCGTCCACCCGCGTCAAAGTCGACCGTGGCGTCGCCGTCAAACGTCCGATCGGGCGGGTCGAGGACGACCTCGGCAAGTTCCTCCGCGAGACCCGGGATCGCCGCCGAGACCGCACGGCGTTGTTCGGTCCCCGTTTCGCGGATCATCTGCGCGCAGCGCTCGTGCCCCCAGATCGGCGCCGGCCGAAATCGATGATTGCCAAAGGCGTGGTCGTGGTGACCGTGCGTGTTCACCACCGCCCGAACCGGGTCGTCGCCCAGCTCACGAAGATCGCGGAGGATCTCGTCCGCCTGGCGGTGGCTCGCCCGCGTATCGACGATCAGGAAGCCATCATCGCCCCTGACGGCCACGATGTTCTGGTCGTAGAACGCGTAGCGGCGGACGAAGATGTTTCGCCCGATCTCGGTCCAGAGGCCCACCTGCGCAGCGTAGCCGCCCGGGCGCCACCTCCGCGGCCCTACGATGCGCCGATGACCGCGTCGACGACCTCGGAGGCGACCGCCCGCGACGGCACCCGATTGCTGACTCGTCACTGGGCTGCCGCCGGCGATCCCTGGGCTGGGGTCCTCATCGTCCATGGCATTGCCGAGCACTCGGGCCGGTACGAGCACGTCGGGGGCTGGCTGTCCGACGCCGGCCTCGACGTCAGCTCGTTCGACCTCCGCGGCTTCGGTGGTTCGGCCGGGAGGCGCGCCTTCCTCGAGCGCTGGACGATCTATCACGACGATGTCGAGGATCGACTCGCCGAGCTCCGGGCGGCCGCGTCGGGTCGACCCGTCGTCCTGTTCGGCCATTCGCTCGGCGGCCTGATCGTGCTTGGCTACTGCGTCGCCGATCCGCGGCGGCCACAGCCCGACGCCCTGATCCTCAGCGCCCCCGCGCTCGACTCATCGACCCCGAGCTGGATGCGAGCGCTCGCGGGGATCCTCACCCGCGTGGCGCCGACGTTCGCGCTGAAGAATGCGTTCGACGGCACCGTGCTGTCGCGCGACCCCACGGTCGCCGAGGCCTATCTCGCCGACCCGCTGAACCACCACTCGACGACGACGCGTCTGGGCGCGGAGGCGCTCCGGGAGCAGGGTCGGGCCCGCGCCGCGCTCGCGCGGCTGGCGATCCCGACGCTCGTCTACCACGGCGCCGACGACCGGCTCGTGCCGACCGTTGCAAGCGAGCCGCTGGCCGCAGTGCCCGTGGTGACTCGGCGCGTCCTGCCCGGGCTCCGCCACGAGAGCCACAACGAGCCAGAAGGCGAGGCGGTCATCCGGGACGCGGTGGCCTGGCTCCGCTCGGTGTTATCCTCCGCGGACAACTGAACACCGCCTCCGGGGAGCGCGAACGCGCTGAGAGTGTGGCAACGCCACAGACCCGCCGAACCTGATCTGGCTCGTACCAGCGAAGGAAGCAGGCCCACGAGACTCGATGCACGCCGTCCCGGAAACCGGGGCGGCGTTCTCATTCCGGGAAGGATCGAGTCCGACATGAAGCGCCTCATCACCGCGATCCTCGCCGTGCTCCTCTGGGGTTGCGGCACGCCGACCACCACTGCACCGCCTTCGGCCATCCCGTCGGCGCCCGCCCCGTCCGTGGGTCCATCGGTAGGTCCGTCATCGACGCCGCCGCCAACCGCGACGGTCCGCCTCGCCCTCGACTGGACGCCGAACACCGACCACACCGGGTTCTACGTCGCTCGCTCGAAGGGCTGGTACCGCGACGCAGCGATCGACCTCAAGATCCTGCCGTACGGGTCGGCGGCGCCCGAGGACCTCCTCGTCGCCCACCAGGCCGAGTGCGGGATCAGCTTCCAGGACTCGATGACGTTCGCCGTCGCCCGTGGCGCAGACATCGTGAGCGTCGCGGCGATCCTCCAGAAGACCGCGTCCGCGATCGGTGTCCTCGCCGACGGCCCGATCCAGCGACCGCGCGATCTCGATGGCAAGACCTACGCCGGCTTCGGCTACCCAAACGAGGACCCGACCCTGAAGTTCGTCATCAAGGCCGACGGCGGCAAGGGCACGTTCAAGACCGCCACGCTCGACTCCGCCGCGTACGAGGCCCTCTACAACCACCAGGCCGACTTCACGATCCCCTTCACCGCATGGGAGGGGGTCGAGGCGGCCCAGCGCGGGATCAAGCTCCGCTACTTCCAGTTCGCCGACTACCGCTTCCCCGAGTTCTATCAGGTCGTCCTCGCCTGTGATCGGGGATGGTTGGAGCGCGACCCGGACGCCGCTCGGCGGTTCGTCGCCGCAACCGTTCAGGGGTTCCAGTTCGGCGCCGATCACCCCGACGAGGCGGCCCAGATCCTGCTCGAGGAGAACCCGGGCGTGTTCGACGCCAACAAGGCGCTGCCGAAGGCGAGCCAGGAATTCCTCGCGAGCGGTGGCTACCTCGTGGACGCGAGCGGCGTCTTCGGGACGCAGACGCTCGAGCGCTGGACCGGCTACTCGGCGTTTCTGTACGAGCAAGGGCTCCTCACCGGCGCGGACCAGAAGCCGCTCGCGGCGCCCCTGGATTACGCCACGCTGTTCACGAACGACTACCTGCCGTGACCGTCGGCGCGGAGCGAGCCGCGACGGAGACGGCGCGTCGGCTGGGTCCGCCCGCCGCCCTGTTCGTCGCGCTGCTGTTTGCGTGGGAACTGCTCGTCCGGGCGTCGGGCGTGAGCCCATTTGTGCTGCCATCGCCGAGCGAGGTCGTCGTCGCGCTGTGGGACAACCGGGCCGACGTGATTCGGCACGCGACACCGACCCTCGTCGAAGCCGTCGTTGGGCTCGGCGTCGCAGTCATCCTGGCCACGGCCGGCGCGGTCGCTCTCGACCGGCTTGCCTGGGCGCGGCGGGCTGTCGAGCCGCTGCTCGTCGGTACGCAGACGATCCCGATCATCGCGATCGCCCCGCTCCTCGTGGTGTGGCTCGGGTTCGGGCTCGCCCCGAAAGTCCTCGTCGTGGTCCTCGTGACGTTCTTCCCGATCACGATCGCGCTACTCCGCGGGTTCTCCTCGACCACGCCCGAGGCGACCGAGCTCATGCGTTCCCTCGGCGCGTCGGCCGACCAGACGTTCCGGAAGGTCCGCTGGCCGTCCGGGCTGCCGGGGTTCTTCACCGGGCTCCGGATCGCGGCGACCTATGCGGTCGTCGGCGCGATCATCGGGGAGTACGTCGGGGCGACGGAGGGCCTCGGGATCTGGATGCGCCTCAGCCAGCGGCTCTTCCGGACGGACCTCGTCTTCGCCGCGATCCTCGTGACCGCCGCGCTCAGCATCGCCCTCTACGGGGCCGTGGTCCTCCTGGAGCGGGCCGCGATCCCGTGGTGGCGGTCGTCGTTGATGGCCGGGAAGCAGCGCTAGGAGCCAACAGCCCGGGCGACTCCGGCATGATCGCGATCCGCCGCCGGATGTCGACTCCGTTCCCGCGTGAGGGGGATCCCGGCGACGGTCGCTGCGCCGGCGGTTGGCGCGAGCAGGGTTCCGAGCGTTCGGACGAGCGTCGTCTTTCCGGCGCCGTTGGGTCCGAGGAACCCGAAGACCTCGCCGCGGTCGACGTCGAACGAGATGTCGTCAAAGGCCAGCCGCTCGCCGAACCGCTTCGACAGCCCTCGAACGGTCAGGGCGGGCGCAACGACCGCGGCCGGCTGGGCGGAGTGAGCGCGGCCTTGGTTGCGACCCACGTCGGAGCCGTCGGAACGCGACGCCATCGTCATTGCCCGAGCGTTATCGCACTGCCTGGCTCGGACGCGCTGATCCCGGGCTCGATCATCCCGGAGAGCTGGTCGCGAATTGCGCCGAGGGCCTCGATCGTCTCGAGGTCCCACGGTGTCCGGAAGATCAGGATCGGGTGTCGGAACCCGACCCGGGCGTACGCGGCGAGCGCCTCGGCCACCTCGTCGACCGGACCGCCGACGACGAGGCGACCCTCGCCCTCACGCGGTCGATGGGCCGCATAGCCGGCCCAGACCCGCTCTGCCTCCTCGCGTGTCGGTCGCACGACGACGTTGAGGTTGACCGTCCGCTCGATCTCGGCTGGGTCTCGTCCGATCTCCGCGCACCGTTCGCCCAGGATCACGTCGGTCGCGGCGAGCGACTCCGGTGTGCCGAAGGCGTTCCAGAGGTCCGCGTAGCGCGCGACGATCCGGAGCGTCTTCTGGGGACCCGACCCTCCGATCAGGATCGGCACGTGAGCCTGGATGGGCCGCGGGGCTGCGACCGCATCGCGCAGCCGGTAGAACCGGCCGTCGTGGCTGAACCGCTCGCCGTCGAGCAGACGGCGAACGATCGCGACGGCCTCGGCAAGACGATCGAGCCGCTCGCCGAACCCGCTCCCGAAGTCGATCCCGAACGCCCGGTGCTCCTCCTCGAACCAGCCACCGCCGAGGCCGAGGATCGATCGACCGCCGCTGATGTGGTCGAGCGTCGTCGCGAGCTTGGCCGTCAGGCCGGGGTTGCGGAACGTGTTCGCGGCGACGAGGTGGCCGAGCCGGGAACGGGACGTGACCGCGGCCACGGCCGCGAGCGTCGTCCAGGCCTCGAGCTTTCCGTCTGACGCGTCGCCTTCGTCGCTGAGCAGGTGGTCGTCGATCCAGAGATCGTCGGCGCCGGCGGCGTCGGCGGTCTCGACCGCGACCCGAAGCGACGGCCAATCGGTCCGCTGGATCCAGAACGCGGCACCGATGCGGACGGGATGGTGGGGCATCGCCCGATGCTACGCTCGTGGCCGATGCCGCCGCCCGCCGTCTCGCCGCCTGCGCTCCCGGCCGAGGCGCGCGCCGCCGTTCTGGCCTGGTACGACGCCCGTGGCCGCGCGCTCGCGTTCCGGGCGACCCGCGACCCGTACGCGATCCTCGTGTCCGAGGTCATGGCCCAGCAGACCCAGATCTCGCGCGTGGTCGAAGCGTGGCAACGCTTCCTGGATCGCTTCCCGACCGTCCACGCCCTTGCCGCGGCGACCCCGGCCGACGTCTTGCGTGCGTGGCAGGGGATGGGCTACGACCGGCGGGCGCTCAACCTTCGCCGCGCCGCGCAGTCGATCGTGGCCGACCACGGCGGCTGCGTGCCGACGACGGTCGCTGAGCTGGAGCGACTCCCCGGCATCGGGCCGTACACCGCGCGGGCCGTCGCCGCGATCGCATTCGGCGCGCGGGTGGGCGCCGTCGATACGAACGTCCGACGAGTCCTCGGCCGCGCCTTGGCTGACGCGGTGGTCGGTGCTGGGGACCCGACGGCCGCCTGGCTGCAGGTCGCCGCGGACGCCTCGGTCGATCCGGATCGGCCCGCCGATTGGACGCACGCGGTGATGGACCTCGGCGCGAAGCTGTGCCGGCCGCGGGTGCCGCACTGCCACGCCTGCCCCTTAGTGGCATGGTGCGCCTTCGCCCGGGACGCCCCGACGGACCGCGGATCGGCCAAGCGGTCGCGACGCTCGACGGCAGCGGCCGCGCCGTTCGCGTCGACGACCCGCTGGCTGCGCGGCCGGATCGTCGATCGTCTGCGCGCGGCGCCGGATGGCGTCTGGATGGAGATCGCGGCACCAATCGGGGATCACGACGCCGCAGCGATCCGCGCCGCCATCGCTGCCCTCGCTCGTGACGGGATCCTCGAGCGTGATCCCACCGACCCCGATCGCGCCCGTCTGTCGATCGCCTGATCGCATGCGCGGGCCGGTTGGCCGCGTCGCCGGACGCGTCAGACCCCGTCGCGTCCGATCGGCGTCGTGTTCGACGGCTCCGCCGGACGACCTGCCGCCGTCCCCGTCTCGCTCGGTCGACCCTCGAGCGCGACCCGCATGCAACGCGCGAGATCGGCCGGGGTGAACGGCTTCTGGACAAAGCCGCTGATCGATGCGCCGATCCCCGGGTCGAGCTCGTCCTCGTGGTACCCGCTCATCAGCACGACGGGAAGGTCCGCCCGGATCGTGCGCAGCTCGGAGAAGACCTCGGGTCCGCTCAGCTCGGGCATCGTCATGTCGAGCAGGACCGCGTCGACCGAGGCCGGGGCCGCTGACACCAGCGCGATCGCCTCCGGGCCGCCGGCCGCGACCCGGACCGTGAGCCCGAAGGACTCGAGCAGGCGGCGCGCCACGGTGCGGACCATCGGGTCGTCGTCGACCACGAGCACGGTGCCGGACCCGCGCCACTCGCGATCGTGCGACCGGCCCGCCGCCGGCGACGAGGCGCTGAGCGGGAGGACGATCCTGAACGTCGAGCCCTTCCCGAGCTCGCTGTTGACGCTCAGGGCTCCGCCGTGGCCGCGGACGATGCCGAGCACGGCCGCCAGCCCGAGCCCCCGCCCGGTGAACTTCGTCGTGAAGAACGGGTCGAAGATCCGGTCCTGGGTGACCCGGTCCATCCCCGTGCCCGTGTCGACGACCTCGAGCAGGGCGTAACTTCCCGGCCCCAGCCCGGCCCCCGGGTGGGCTCGTGTCAGCTCGTCCGCGTCCGCGATCATCTGATCGACCCGGATCGTGACGTTCCCGCTTCGGTCGCCAATCGCGTCAGCCGCGTTGATGACGAGATTCATCACGACCTGACGGAGCTGGGCCGCATCGGCGTCGACGACGACCGGGCTCGGCGAGAGGTTGAGACGCAGGATCACGCGCTTGCCGATCGACACCTGGAGCAGGGTCAGGAGCTCGCGGACGAGCTCCGATAGCTCGATCGGCTCGATGACGAAGCGGCTCCGCCCCGAGTAGGCGAGCATCTGGCGGGCGAGCTCGCCCGCGCGCCGGCTGGCCACCTCGACGTCGATGATGCTTGCCCGCGCGGGCGAATCCTCGGGCAGATCGAGCAGTGCCAGCCCGGCGTTGCCCATGATCGCGACGAGCAGGTTGTTGAAGTCGTGGGCGATCCCGCCGGCCAGGACGCCCAGGCTCTCGAGCTTCTGGACCTCGAGGACCTTCGCCTCGATCGCCCGGCGGGCGTCCTCCGCGAGCGCCCGCTCCTGCATCTCCCGGGTGAGCTGCTCGTTCGTCGCCTTGAGCGCCGCGGCCTGCTGGACGAGCTCGGCCTGGGCGAGCTCCAGCTCGTGGTGATGGTCGATCTCGCGGCTGAGCGCGTCACGCATCGACACCGCGAAGCGATCGAGGATCAGGCCGAGGACGGCGAGGCTGATGACGAGGTTCAGGAGCGGGCCCGCCGCGATCGGCGGGCGGTCGGGGAGCCACGTCGACCCGACGATCCCCGCGATCGTGATCAACGTCACGGCCAGGAGCCCCGGCCGACGGAGGACGAGCGCCGCGATCGTCATCGGGATCGCGAAGGCGGCCCCGGTCGCGGGCGCGCTCGGCCCGGCGGCCGCAACCGCGATCAGGATGACGAACTCGAAGACGCCCACCGTTGCGGTCGCGGCGAGATTGAAGTAGCCGGACCGCAGGAGCCATAGCGGGATGAGGAACAACGGCTCGAGGAGGATCAGCGCACGGAGCGCCAGAGCCGGCGAGCCGAGCCCGGGCACGACGAGCGTCAGGGCTCCGCTCAAGAGCAGGGCAAGCACGATCGTGACGAGGATCCGCTGGAGGAGGACGGTCTGGCGGCCGTCGACGTCGTCGCGATCCGGGCTCGCCGAGAGCCAGCGACGGAGTGCCGCGGGTGCTTGCACGGGCCCAGTGTCCCGCGCTGCGTCAAGGCGGTCGACGTCCGGCGACCCGTCAAGGCGGTTCGACGCATGGGCGCCGGTCACGGGCTACGCTTCGCGGCGTCATGAGCGCATCGCCGTCGTCCGCGCGGGTTCCTTCAGGCGCGGGCGGGCCGCTGCTCCCGGCGGACGATCCCGAGCTGATGTCGCTGGACCTCCGCGAGCTGCGCCGGCACTGGGCGGCGACGGCCGCACGGGCCCCGATGACGGCGGAGGCAATGACCGGCGCGGACCGCCGCGCGCAGTCGCTCGGGATGCCGGGCGCGACGTTGATGGAGCACGCGGGCGTCGCAGTGGCCGCGGCCGCACGGGCCCTCGCGCTCGACACGGGACGGTGGGGCCGTGGCCCGATCGTCGTGCTCGCGGGCCCCGGCAACAACGGCGGCGACGGCCTGGTCGCCGCGCGGCACCTGGCTGCCGCCGGGGCGAAGGTCGTCGTCGCGTTGGCCGCCCCGGAAGCCAGGCCGGCGACCCCGGACGCGGCCCGGAACTGGGACCGCATCGTGCGCGACGAGCGGATCACGATCGTCCACACGCCGGTCGCCCGGGACCTGGCGCTGCTCGGGCGCGGGATCGAGAAGGCGGCCGTGATCGTCGACGCGCTGCTCGGGACCGGCGTCCGGGGGCCACTCCGCGAGCCGATCCGATCCGCAGTGGAGCTCATCAACCGGGCCCGCGCGGAGATGGTCCCGGTCCTTGCGGTCGACACCCCGACTGCGGTCGATCTCACGAGCGGCGACCCGTCCGATCCGGCCGTTCGAGCCGATCTCACGATCACCTTCCACCGCCCGAAGACGGGTTTGGCGACCCGCAATGGCAAGGCGCTCGCCGGACGCGTCCTCGTCGCCCCGATCGGGATCCCGGCGGGGGCCGATCGTGGCTGAGCCGCAGCCCGACCCGCTCGGCGGCAGGTCCGCCGAAGGCGGCCAAGCGCGGTCACGCGGTCTCCGCGAGGCCCTGCTCATCGGGGAGCTGGTCGTGGTGGTCGTCCTACTCGCGGGGGTCGCGACCTACCTGCTGCCCGGTGACGCCCGCGACATCGTCCTCCGCACGCCCCTCCTGATCGTGGTCCTCGTCGTCGGGACCGCGCTCGTTCTGTGGCGGATCAGCCGACCCGGACGCGCCGACCAATGAGCGCGGCGCCGCTGGAGACGCGGCGGCGCGATCTCGCCGCCATGACCGAACGGCCGCTCGACGTCCTCGTCGTCGGCGGCGGGATCGTGGGGTCCGGGGCGGCCCTCGACGCGGCGACCCGCGGTCTCAGGGTCGGGCTCATCGAACGCGAGGACATCGCCGTCGGGACGTCGTCGCGCTCGTCGCGGCTGATCCACGGCGGGTTGCGCTATCTCGAGCAGTACCGGTTCGGGCTCGTCCGCGAGGCGCTCGCCGAGCGATCCCGGATCCTCCATCTCGCCCCGCACCTCGTCACGATCGAGCCGCTCCTGTTCCCGCTCTTCGGCTGGCCGGTTGCGACCCGCGTCTTCTATCAGTCCGGCATGACGCTGTACGACGTGCTCGGCGCCCGGAAGGACGGCGGCTGGCACCGCCACCTGTCGGTCGACGAGGTGCTCGCGCACACGCCCGCGATCCGGCGGCCCCAGCTGCGTGGTGGACTCCTGTTCCACGACGGGGTCGAGGACGATGCCCGCTACACGCTCGCCGTCGCACGGACCGCCCAGGCCGACGGGGCGATCGTCGTTACACGGACAAGCGCGGAGTCGCTCGTCGAGGACGGCGGGCGAGCCGTCGGTGCCCGGATCTGCGACCGCCTGAGCGGGGAGGAGCATGAGGTCCGCGCTCGCGTCGTCGTCGATGCAACCGGCGTCTGGGGAGCCGACCCGTCATCACCGCTTTCCGGCGGCTCCACCCGGCTCCTGCCCAGCCGCGGCGCGCATCTCGTCGTGCCACGCGCCCGGATCCCGAGTGACGTCGGCCTGACGATCCGCGTCCCGGGCAAGGTCGTGTTCCTCGTCCCCTGGCCGCACTTCTGGCTGATCGGGACGACGGACGCTCCGTACGCCGGACCGATCGACCGGCCGACCGCCGGCCTCGACGAGGTCGACGAGCTGCTGGCGGCGGTCAACCACGTCCTCGACGTCGACCTCCGCCGCGACGACGTCGTCGGGACCTACGCCGGCCTGCGCCCGCTGATCGCACCGTCGAGCGGATCGACGATCACGGCGTCGCGCGAGCACCGGATCGTCGTCGAGGGGAACGGCCTCGTCCGCGTCAGCGGGGGCAAGTACACGACCTACCGCCTGATGGCCGAGCAGACGATCGACGCGGCGCTCGATGTGCTCGGCGAGCAGCCCCGCAGCCGCCCGACCGGGACGAAGACGCGCCGGCTGGTCGGAGCCGCCGATCGGGCGGAGCTCGACGGCGTGACCACCTCCATCGCGACGTCCGCCGGCCTCGATCCGGCGATCGCTGCACGGCTGGTGGCGCGGCACGGGACCCAGGCTCCCGAGGTCGTGGCCCTCGGCGAGGAGCTCGGCCAGCTGGGCAGGCTGGTCGACGTCGACGACCACCTCGAGGCCGAGGTCGCGTGGGCGGCCCGCCACGAGCTCGCACTCACGATTGATGACGTGCTCGCGCGGCGCATGCGGCTCGTCCACGAGCTGGCGGACCGCGGGGCGGCGGTGGCGCCGCGGGTCGCCGACATCCTGGGCGAGGAGCTGGGGTGGGACGCCGATCGGCGTCGGGCCGAGGTCGTCCAGTACCTGGAAACGGCCCGCGCCGAGTTCTCCGTCCCGTGACCGACCGGTTCGTCCTCGCCCTCGACGAGGGCACGACGAGCGCGCGGGCGATCGCCTTCGATCGGACGGGGGCTGTCGTCGCGTCTGCACAGCGCGAGTTCGAGCAGCGATTCCCGGCGCCCGGAGACGTCCGCCACGACGCGGACACGATCTGGGCCGCCCAGCTCGCGACGGCGCGGGAGGTGATCGAGGCGGTCGGCGGGGCAGGGGAGATCGCCGCGATCGGGATCACGAACCAGCGCGAGACGGCGGTCGTCTGGGAGCGATCGAGCGGCGCGGCCGTCGCCGAGGCGATCGTCTGGCAGAGCCGGGTCACGGCACCGTTCTGCGAAACGCTCCGAAGGGCGGGCCACGAGGCGGCGGTTCGGGCGAAGACCGGACTCCCGATCGATGCCTATTTCACCGGCCCGAAGATCCGCCAGATCCTGCTCGAGGATCCGACGCTCCGCCCGCGCGCCGAGCGCGGCGAGCTGGCCGCCGGCACCGTCGATTCATTCCTGATCGCCCGCCTGACGGGCGGCCGGACCCACGTGACCGACGTCTCGAACGCGTCGCGGACGCTCCTGCTCGACATCCGGCGGGGGGCGTGGGACGACGGGCTGATCGAGCTGATGGAGGTGCCGCGGATGCTCCTTCCGGAGGTCCGCAGCTCGTCGGAGGTCTACGCGACGACCGATCCGGCGATCTTCGGGCGGGCGATCCCGATCGCGGGCGCCGCAGGAGACCAGCAGGCGGCGACGTACGGGCAGGCGTGCTTCGACGACGGCGAGGCAAAGGTCACGCTTGGGACCGGAGCATTCCTGCTCGCCAACACCGGCGAGCGGCCGGTCGAGTCCGGCCAGGGGCTGCTGACGACGGTCGCCTGGCGGCTCGGGCCGGACGCGGCCCTGGTGTACGCGCTCGAAGGCTCGGTCTTCGTCACGGGTGCCGCAGTGCAGTGGCTGCGCGACGGGCTGCAG
>DASXTH010000186.1:0-3795 GCA_036505555.1 Candidatus Limnocylindrales bacterium
CTCAACGAGCCGTATCGCTGGGCAGAGCTCGAGCAGCTCGTGTTCAGTCCGAACCGCTGGGAGCGCCGGCTCGTCGGCAGCACGATCGCGACGATCCCGTCCATCGATCGCCGGCGCGGGCGCGCGCCCGAGGTCGCCGAGCACGGCCTGGGCCTCGTCGGCGAGCTGATCGGCGACGCGGAGCCGGACGTGCAGAAGGCACTTGCCTGGGCGCTCCGCTCGATGGCCGCGATCGACCGGCCAGCGACCACAGCGTTCCTCGAAGCCGAGTCGGAGACCGCCGCCGCGACGAACGATGGCCACCGCGCGTGGGTGATCCGTGATGCCCTTCCGAAGCTCGACCCGGGCGACGCCGATCGGATCCGGACCCGGCTGGGTGGCGTCCGTCGCCGCGCGGGCGAGCCCTCGACCTCACGAGCCGCCGAGGCAGCGGAACGATTCGGCCGCGGGCTGGGGCTCGGACGTCGGATGCCGGAACCACCGCTGCAATGAACAAACGAACGATCGTTAGGGAGACCGAAGCACTGTGACCGACGACCTGGGCGACATCCGCGCCATCCACATCGAGGACGAGATGCGGGTGAGCTACCTCGACTACGCGATGAGCGTGATCGTGGCGCGCGCGCTCCCGGACGTCCGCGACGGCCTGAAGCCCGTGCATCGCCGGATCCTCTACACGATGGGCGAGATGGGGCTGAGCGCCACCAGCTCGTTCCGGAAATGCGCCGCGATCGTCGGCGAGGTGATGGGCAAGTACCACCCGCACGGCGACGTCGCCCTGTACGACGCCCTCGTCCGGCTGGCCCAGGACTTCTCGATGCGCTACCCGCTCGTCGATGGGCAGGGCAACTTCGGCTCGGTCGACGGCGACAGTGCAGCGGCGATGCGCTACACGGAGGCGCGCCTCACTGGCATCGCCGCCGAGATGCTCGAGGACATCGACAAGGAGACCGTCGACTTCACGGACAACTACGACGGCACCCAGAAGGAGCCGTCGGTCCTGCCGGCCAAGCTGCCGAACCTGCTGATCAACGGGAGCAGCGGCATCGCGGTCGGGATGGCGACGAACATCCCGCCCCACAACCTCTCGGAGATCTGCGACGCGACGGTCGCCCTGATCGACGACCCGGACATCACCTCGGACGACCTGTCGCACCACGTGCTCGGGCCGGACTTCCCGACGGGCGGCACGATCTACCGGTTCGAGCAGCAGCGCAACCCGCTGACCGGCGAGAACGAGACGATCGACGCGATCCGCCAGATGTACGCCCACGGCCGCGGCCGGGTCGTCATGCGCGCCCAGGTCGCGTTCGAGGAGGTCCGCGGCGACCGGATGGCGATCATCGTCACCGAGCTGCCGTACCAGGTGAACAAGGCCAGCCTGCTCGAGAAGATCGCCGACCTCGTCAAGGACAAGAAGATCGACGGGATCAGCGACCTCCGCGACGAGTCCGACCGCGACGGGATGCGGATCTACATCGAGATCAAGCGCGACTTCAACCCGCACAAGGTGCTGAACAACCTGTTCAAGCACACGCCGATGCAGCTCGCCTTCAACATGAACATGCTCGCGCTCGTCGACGGCCAGCCCCAGACGCTGCCCCTGAAGAGCGTCCTCCAGCACTACGTCGACCATCGCCGCGACATCGTCCGGCGCCGGACCGAGTTCGACCTCGGCAAGGCCCGCGCCCGGGCCCACATCCTCGAAGGCTTGAAGATCGCCCTCGACAACCTCGACGCGGTCATCCGGACGATCCGCGAGTCGCAGGACGTCGAGCTGGCCCGGACGAACCTGATGACCCGGTTCGACCTGTCCGAGCTCCAGGCACAGGCGATCCTCGACATGCGTCTCGCCCGCCTCGCGGCCCTCGAGCGGAAGAAGATCGAGGACGAGTACCTCAGCGTCATCCAGCTGATCGCGGAGCTCGAGGACATCCTCGCCAACCCGCAGCGCGTCCTCTCGATCATCAAGGGCGAGCTGGCCGACCTGAAGAAGCGCTTTGGCGGCGAGCGCCGGACCCGCGTCGCCGACGACTCGAGCCGCGAGATGACCGACGAGGACCTGATCGCCGACGAGGACGTCGTCATCACGATCAGCGGCCGCGGCTACATCAAGCGCCAGCCGGTTGCCACATATCGCCGCCAGCACCGCGGCGGCAAGGGGATCATCGGCCATGTGACCCGCGAGGAGGACGCGGTCGAGCACCTGATCGTCGCGAACACCCACGACTGGGCGCTGTTCTTCACGAACCGCGGCCGGGTGTTCAGCGCCAAGGTCCACGCGATCGTCGACGCCAGCCGCCAGGCGAAGGGCATCCCGATCATCAACCTGCCGGGCGTCCAGGTGGAGGCCGGCGAGGTGCCGGTCGCGACGATCGTCCTGCCGAACTTCGAGCCGGGCCACTTCCTCGTGATGGCGACCCGCAAGGGCATGATCAAGAAGACCCCGCTCGAGCAGTTCGAACGGGTCCGCTCGACCGGGATCCTGGCGATCTCGATCAACGACAAGGACGAGCTCGCCTGGGTCGACATCTCGAGCGGCAACGACGACGTGATCCTCGCCACTGCCGAGGGCATGCTCGCCCGATTCGCCGAGGACGAGGTCCGGCCGATGGGCCGGGTCGCCGCCGGCGTGATCGGGATCCGGCTCCTGAAGAAGGAGGGCGACAGCGTCGTCGCGATGACGGTCGTCGAGCCGGAGGCCGACCTGCTCGTCCTCACCGAGACCGGCTACGGCAAGCGGGTCGGTCTCACCGAGTTCCGCCGGAAGCATCGCGGCGGCCAGGGCGTGCGGCTGATCGCGCTCGAGGGTCGGAAGACGGGCTCCGTCGCCGCCGTCCAGCAGGTGACCGAGGAGGACGAGGAGCTCCTCCTGATCTCGGCCGGCGGCCAGGTCATCCGGACCGACACGAACTCGATCAACCGCTACTCGTCGGGCGCGCGCGGGGTGATCGTCATGCGTCTCGCCGAGGGCGATCGGGTCGTCGCGATCGCGGCCTTCCGTTCCGGGCTGGCGGAGCGCGATGGCATCGAGGACAATGGCGCCCCTGAGCCGGGCGGCAGCGATCCGGCACCGGGGCGTGACGCGTGACGGCGTCGTGAGGCCGCTCGTTCGGGAGGACGCGGTGTACGCGGACCAGTTCGAGATCTACCACGGCAACTCGAACCCGGACCTCGCCCGGAAGATCGCCCGCTGGCTCGGGACGGAGTGCGGCAAGGCCGAGGTCTTCCAGTTCGCGAACGAGAACATCTTCGTCAAGATCCTGGACAACGTCCGCGAGAAGGACATCTTCCTCGTCCAGCCGACGTCGCACCCCGTCAACCAGTCGATCATGGAGCTCCTCATCATGATCGACGCCTTCAAGCGAGCGTCGGCGGGGCGGATCACCGCGGTGATCCCGTTCTACGCCTATGGCCGGTCCGACAAGAAGGACCAGCCGCGTGTCCCGATCACGGCCCGTCTGATCGCCGACATGATCACCGTCGCCGGCGCTGACCGGGTCCTGACGATGGACCTCCACCAGGGCCAGATCCAGGGGTTCTTCAACATCCCGGTCGACGAGCTGACCGCGGTCCATCTCCTCTCGAACTACTTCATCCACAAGCACCTGACCGACGTCGTCGTCGTGACCGATCTCGGGTTCGCGAAGCGGGCGCGGACCTTCGCCGAGCTGCTCGACGCGCCGCTGGCGATCATCGAGAAGCGCCGGATCGGGAACCTCGATCGGGCCGAACTGATGAACGTCATCGGCGACGTCCGAGGCAAGCGGGCGATCATCGTCGACGACGAGATCG
>DASXTH010000187.1:0-1763 GCA_036505555.1 Candidatus Limnocylindrales bacterium
CAGAACGAGGCGACGCTGCTCGTCCGGATGGGGGATGGCACGGTCCGCTTCGCCGGCCCCGAGCACGTGGTCTTCAACGGGACGGCCCGCGACGACCGCGTCTGGTCGAGCGAAGGCGACGACACCATCCGCGGTAACAACGGCGACGACTGGATCAACGGTGGCGACGGCAACGACAACCACGTCGGCGGTCTGGGCGACGACATCCTGCTCGACCCGAACGGCGACGACACCCTGAAGGGCGGCGACGGCAACGACACGCTCTCCTCCGGTCAGGGCTTCGGCGGCGACCTGAACCAGGGCGGCCGCGGGAGCGACTTCATCGTCGGCGGCAACGACTTCACCGAGACCCTCGCCGGTCCGGGCAACGACTTCGTGTTCGCCGGCGACGATTCGGACGAGGTCCTCGGCGACGACGGCGACGACTGGATCGACGGTGGGGGAGGCGCCAACGCCGTGATGGGCGACAACGGCGCCCCCTTCAACGACGACCCGAACACGCCGGGGAACGACGTCATCGACGGTGACGGGATGGACCAGGACATGCACGCCGAGGGCGGCGACGACATCATGCTCTTGGGCGCCGGCGTCCAGCGCTCAGAAGGCATGGCCGGCTTCGACTGGTCGATCCACAAGCTCGACCCCCTCCCGGCCAACTCCGACATGAACCTGGTGGAGCCGGCGGTACCGGCGCTTCCCGTGGCCAACCGAGACCGGTTCCGCCAGATCGAGGGCCTGTCCGGCTGGTTCCGCGACGACGTCCTCCGGGGCAACGACGCCGACGCCGTCGTGCTGGCTCCCGCCGACGCGCTCACCCCGGCCGGCGTGGCGCGCATCGCCGGACTGCAGGACGTGCTCGGCGGCGCGACCGCGTTCAACGCGGGCAACATCATCCTGGGTGGTGCCGGCAGCGACCTCCTCGAGGGTCGCGGCGGGGACGACATCCTCGACGGGGACCGCTGGCTCGACGCGCAGGTCAGCGTCCGCGACAGGCTCGATCCGACGATTGAGCTCCGGAGGGTCGACAGCCTGTCGGCCATCCGCGCGGATGTCATCGCGGGGACGATCAACCCCGGCCAGTTGCGGATCGTCCGCCAGATCCGGACGCAAGCCCCCGGCGCCGACATCGACACCGCGGTCTTCTCGGACGTCCGCGCCAACTACCTGCTCGTGACGAACGCCGACGGCTCCAGGACCGTCGCCCAGATCGCCGCTCGAGCCGGCAGGCCAACGGTCGACGGCGTCGACACGCTGAGGAACATCGAGCGTCTGCAGTTCGCGGACGTGACGATCGACCTCGCCACCGGCGCGGCTGTTGGTCCGGCGGTGACCCTCTCTGCGGCGAGCGCAACGTTCGCCGACCGGGCCGTCGGAACGGTGAGTGCGTTCCAGGCGGTCACGCTCACGAACACCGGTACCGCACCGTTGAACATCACCGGCCTCGCGCTCGCGGGTGCGAACCCAGGCGACTTCAATCGCGGCGGGACCTGCAGCACGTCGACGCCGATCGCGGCGGGCGCGAGCTGCACGATCGAGGTCAACTTCGCCCCGACGGCGACCGGACCTCGGAGCGCAAGCGTCGACATCACGAGCAACGCGGCGGGCAGCCCGCACAGCATCGCGCTGAGCGGCACCGGCGTCGCGGCAGCCGCGCCCGCAGCGAGCCTGGGCCCGACGAGCGCGACGTTCGCCGATCAGACGGTCGGGATCGCGAGCGCGACGCAAACGGTCACGCTCACGAACACCGGTACGGCACCGCTGAA
>DASXTH010000188.1:0-2360 GCA_036505555.1 Candidatus Limnocylindrales bacterium
GCGCCGCCGGACAGGGAGATCGCGGTCGCGATCGTCACCGCCGAGAGAACCGTCGTCGTCAAGGTCGCGAGGAAGGCCGCGATCCAGTCGGACAGGGTCGGGGTGGTCGTCGGGGTTGCGAGGAGGTGGAAGACGGCAAGCGCCGCCGTCGCGCCCAGCCCGAAGTTCGTGAGGTTGAACACGAACTTCAGCGGGGTCTGGTGCGCCCGCGCGAGCGCGACGGCCGAGCCGACGAGGACGGCGAGAACGTAGTCGTTGGGCTGGAGGAGGAAGAGCCCGATGACCGCCGGGAACTCGCTCAGCGAGAAGGAATGCTGCTCGCGCCGGAAATGGACGTCGACGACCTTCAGCTCGGCGAGACAGAAGCCCGCGGCGATCAGCGGCCAGGGCAGCTGGAGCGGCGCCGACCCCGGCGCGTGGTGCACGACGAAGCCGAATTGGAGCGCGATCCCGACCAGGGCCAGGCCGATGCTGAACGCCCAGACCCGCAAGGCCAGGGACGACGCGAATCGGCGGACCGGGCGGCGGTCGTCGGTGGTCCCGATGCGGAGTTCGGGCTCGTTGTTGGCTCGGACCATGGCCCCACGGCCCGGCTCCGACATGCTGCCTCCAGGAATGCTCCCCGTATGTCGTGTTGTACGAGGGCCCCGAGGCGGCCGGGCTAGGTCCGAAGTCCGGGTGGTTGCAGGACTATCGGGTCAAGCCTCGGGACGACCACTCCGCGGGCCGCGCATGGCCGCGGCGATCGCGACCGCGACACCGAGTCCGATCAGGACGTCGCCGACGCTGAAGACGTTGGCCAGGGGGAGCCACGGTGGCGTGGCGAAGATGTCGGTGAGGGGCTCCAGGTTCGGGTGGTCGACCGCCACGCTGTTCGTTCCCGGGCGGACGACGCTCCCAATCGACGCCAGTGCGCCCGCGTTGGCCGGCATCGCGAGGCCGTTGGCGAGGATCGCGGCGACGTTCGACACGGCACCGACGAGGACGATCGGGATCCCCGTGAGCCGGACATTCGCCACGACGACCGCGAGCACGCCAACCGTCGACACGACGTAGATCGCGCGGCCGACGTCGACCGCGAGGCCGTCGCTCAGCGGGGAGAAGAGGGCGAGCTGGACGGCGAGGGCCGCGATCGCCAGGGGGACGAGCCGGTACTGGACGTCGGCGAGCCGCTCGAGGCGGCCGCCCACGGCGTAGCCGGCCAGGATCCCGACGGGGATCGCGTACAGGATGAACACCCGCGAAGTATCTCGGCTTCGGCTACCCTCTGGCATCCATCACCGACGCGAGCGCACGGAAGCGAGCCCCGAGACATGACCCAGCCGCGGACGATCGTCGACAAGATCTGGGACGACCACGTCGTCGACGAGGACGCGGGGGCCCCGGCGATCCTCGCGATCGACCTCCACCTGGTCCACGAGGTGACCTCGCCGCAGGCGTTCACCGGCCTCCGCTCGCGAGGCCTCCGCGTCCGCCACCCGGAACGAACGGTGGCAACAGCAGATCACTCGACCCCGACCCACTCGCGCAGTCTCCCGATCGCCGATCCCATGGCGGCGGCCCAGGTTGACCAGCTCACGAAGAACTGCGCGGACTTCGGGATCCCGCTCCACGGACTCGGCTCGCCGAATCAGGGCATCGTCCATGTGATCGGGCCGCAGCTGGGGCTGACCCAGCCCGGGATGACGATCGTCTGCGGCGACTCGCACACCGCGACGCACGGGGCGTTCGGTGCACTGGCGTTCGGGATCGGGACGAGCGAGGTCGAGATGGTCCTCGCGACACAGACGCTGCTGCAGCGGCGCCCGAAGACCTACGAGGTCCGGGTCGACGGTCGTCTCGCTCCGGGTGTCAGCAGCAAGGACGTCATCCTCGCACTGATCGCCCGGATCGGGATCGGTGGCGGCACCGGCCACGTCTTCGAGTACGCCGGTGACGCGATCCGCGCCCCGACGATGGAGCAGCGGATGACGATCTGCAACATGTCGATCGAGGGCGGCGCGAAGGCCGGCCTGATTGCCCCAGACGACACGACGTTCCAGTACGTCGCCGGGCGAGCGCACGCGCCGCAGGGCGCGGACTGGGACGCGGCCCTCGTGCGCTGGCGCGGGCTGCCGAGCGACGACGGCGCCGCGTACGACAAGTCGATCACGATCGACGCCACGGCCCTCGAGCCGATGGTCACCTATGGCACGAACCCCGGCATGGGCATCCCGATCACCTCCCGCGTCCCGTCGCCGGCGGACCAGGTCGACGGCTCGGCCCGCCGCGCCCTCGAGCGGGCGCTCGAGTACATGGACCTCGAGCCCGGCCAGGCGATCCTCGGCCAGAAGGTGGACGTCGTCTTCGTCGGGTCGTGC
>DASXTH010000189.1:0-18089 GCA_036505555.1 Candidatus Limnocylindrales bacterium
CGCCATCCGCGTAGAGGGCGAGCGGATCGTTGTGGAACGCCTCGTGCTCCAGGATCCGGGGCTCGCGGCGTTCGTCCGCGAACGGCCGGCGGAGGACCGGGCCGTGCTCGTCGAGCGCGCGCTGCGGATCGGGTTGGTCGCGCTCCAGGACGCCGGCGTCAGCGTCAACGTGGACGTCATCCGGCGTGAGTTCGCCGGCTTGCTCGAACAGGCGGAGGCGGTCAACGAGCGGGCGGCCGCCGCGCTGGAGCAGGCGCTGCGGACGAACTTTGCCGACGGCGACGGCCGGCTGCCGCGGACGCTCGAGCGGTTCCTCGGCGACCGCGGCCAGCTCCGGGCGTTCGTCGGCGAGCTGTTCGACGAGACGAAGCGCGACAGCGCGATCGGCCGCATGAAGACGCTCCTCGGAACGTACTTCGACGGCGACGCGTCGCGGCTGGCGCTCCTGCTCGACCCGACCCGGCAGCACTCGCCGATGCACCAGTTCCGGGCCGAGATCAGCGCAGGGTTCGAGAAGCTCCACGATCGGCTCACCTCGATCGAGGCCGCGGCAGCCGCGCGGGCGGCCGAACGAGCGAGGTCGGCGGCGAAGGGAGGCGACTTCGAGGACGTCCTCGAGGCGATGCTGGCCGACGTCGCCCGCGGGTCGGGCGACCTGCTCGACCGGACCGGCGGGGAGATCGGCGAGATGCTCCGATCCAAGAAGGGCGACTTCGTCCTCACGGTGGATCCGGCCCGGACCGGCGGCGCGGACGTGCGGGTCGTGATCGAGGCCAAGGATCGGGTGATGTCGGTCCGCTCGATCCGCGAGGAGCTCCGCGAGGCGAAGGAGAACCGCTGCGCCGCCGTCGGGCTCGTCGTGTTCAGCCCGGCCCATGCGCCGGCCGGGATCGCGCCGTTCGATGTGCGGGCAGGCGACGTCTACTGCGTCGTCGATCCGGCCGACCCGGACCCGGCAACGCTCGAGGCCGCCGTGCGGCTGGCGCGGCTCCTCGCGATCACGAGCCTTCGCGACGTCGAGGCGGAGCTGGACGTCGAGGCGGTCCGGATTGCGCTCGCGGCGGTCCGGGCGGAACTGGACGCGCTGCGCGGGATGAAGGCGACGCTGACCTCGATCGCATCGAGCGCGTCGGGCCTTCAGCAGAGCCTGGACAAGCTCCGGGATGCCGTCCTTGCCCGGGTCGCCGATGCCGAGATCGAGATCAAGGTCGCTCGCACCGCCGGCCGCTGATCACGTGCCCGCCGGTGGATTTGATCCATTCGGAGCGGTCGGCTACGGTCCGGGGTAGTTGGGACGTGCGAGCCATGCGGCCATGGGACCACCGGGTCCTGTTGCGTCGGCGGTTCGCGGGAGGAGGCTGATCGGGTCGGCGCATCCGACCGGAGGGAGGATCCGGCGCACCGGCCGAGAGATCGATTCTTTGCCGGAGACCTGTCATGCGACGCAGCCTTGCCGCTCTCGCCGCCGCCACCGCGCTTCTGGTCACGGTCGGACCGGCGGCGGGCGCGGGGCCCGAGCCCGCGTCGAATCCGGCGCCGGTCATCGAGGCATCGCCTCCGATCGTCGAGCCAACTCCTTCGGCGCCATCGACGCCCGACACCGATCCGGCCGCAGCGGGGACGGCCGGATCGACGTCGGCCACTGATCCGAACGAACGTCGTGCGCCGACGGACTCCGGTCCGGCTGCCGCGCCGAGACCCGCCCGTGACCCACGATCTGCGACCGACCCGACCGATCGCTGGATCGTCGTCCTGAAGTCCGGCACCGACGCGGCTGCGGCCGCCGACCGCCAGGGCCGGCGAATCGGGTTCGCGGCCGATCGGACGTTCCGCAACGTGCTCCGCGGCTATTCGGCGGTCCTCGATCGATCCCAGGTCAGCGCCCTCCGCCACGACGCATCGGTCGCGATGATCGTGGCCGACGAGCGGATCGAGGCCGAGGCCCAGACCACCCCGACGGGGATCAGCCGCGTGAACGCGAAGCTATCGTCGGTTGCCCACATCGACGGCATCGATGAGCGCGTCGATGCGGACGTCGCGATCGTCGACACCGGGATCGCGAAGGTCGCCGACCTGAATGTCGCCGGCGGCTACAGCTGCGCGAACACGTCGCACACCGCCTGGCAGGACAACTACGGCCACGGCACCCACGTCGCGGGCACGGTCGGCGCGATCGACAACGGGAGCGGCGTCGTCGGCGTTGCGCCGGGCGTCCGTCTGTGGGCCGTGAAGATCCTCGACGACACCGGCCAGGGGCTCCTGAGCTGGTACGTCTGCGGCCTCGACTGGATCGCCGCCCAGCACGATCCGCTCGATTCGACCCGGCCGCTCTTCGAGGTCGCGAACATGAGCGTCGCGAAGTGGGGATCGGACGACCGCAACTGCGGGAACACCAACAAGGACATCCTCCACAAGGCGATCTGCCGGCTCGTCGCGACCGGCGTCACCGTGGTCGCCGCTGCCGGGAACGACTCGGGCAGCGCCGCGGCGCGCGTGCCGGCCGCCTACAACGAGGTGATCACGGTGTCGGCCCTCGCCGACACGGACGGGAAGCCCGGCGGCCTGGGAGGGAACCGCTGCTACTCGTGGGGCTCCTACGACCGCGACGACACGTTCGCCGACTTCAGCAACTTCGGCTCGGACGTGGATCTGATCGCCCCCGGGAAGTGCATCTGGTCGACCGTTCCGGGCGGCTACAAGTACAGCTCGGGGACGTCGATGGCGACCCCTCATGTCGCGGGGGCCGTCGCGCTCCTCAAGGCGAGCCGCCCAGGGCTCTCCCCGTCGGAGGTTCGCGAGGCGCTCCAGTACCTCGGGAACCTCGGCTGGCGGACCTCGACCGATCGCGACTCGACCCACGAGCGGCTGCTCGACGTGACACGGATCGGACCCCGCGGCGACTTCTCGCTCACGGTCGGCCCGAACGCGACCGTCGGCGAAGCCGGCGGCACGGCCGGCTTCCCGATCACGATCGGGCGCGACGCGACGACCTTCGAGCGGATCCGCCTGAGCGCGATCGACCTACCCGACGGCTTCACCGCCACGTTCCAACCCGCCAGCCTGTACGGCTTCGCCGGCGTCGCCTCGACCCTGAGCGTCACGGCTCCGTTCGGGACTCTGGTCGGTTCCTACCCGATCACCGTCAGTGCCGACGAGCACGGCAACGTCCACACCGCGATCGCCACGATCGAGATCGTCGGTGACGCGCCCACGGCGCTCCCGCCCGCGACGAGCACCCTGCTCAAGGGAGTTCTTGGCAGCACGACCGTCCCGACACTGGTCAGTTGGCCGGCGGCGAGCGATCCAACGACCTCGATCGCTGGCTACGAGCTCCAAACGAGCGTCGATGGCGGTTCGTGGTCGGCGACGACCACGACGACCGCCACGGTCCGAAGCACCGGGGCGAGCCAGACGCTCGGGCACGTCTACCAGTACCGCGTGCGTGCGAGCGACCAGGTCGGGAACTGGAGCCCGTGGGCCGACGGACCGGACGTGACGACGGTCCTCGTCCAGGACCGCGCATCCGCGATCACCTACACCGGCGCGTGGACGAAGAACGTGTACGGGTACGCCTCAGGCGGCACGACGACCTACGCGACGGCCCTCGGCGCCCGCGCCCGAACCACGTTCAGCGGCCGCGGCATCGCCCTGGTCGCCCCGGTGGGCACGACGCGCGGGTCGGCCGCGATCTACGTCGACGGCGTCTACCGCGGCACGGTCAGCTTCCGGTCGTCGACGAACCGCAGCCGCGTCGTGATGTACACGACGACGTTCGGGACGCTCGGCACCCACACGATCGACATCCGCCTGAAGGGCACGGGGCGCGTCGATATCGACGCGTTCGTCATCCTCCGTTGATGTCCTGACTCCGGCCGTTGAGGGCCAGCGCTTGCGAGGCCGCGTATCATGCGGAGCCGGCCGTTGCGGACCCCCGCCACGACCCGCTCGACGAACGCACGAGGACCTGCCGTGGCGCGCGCGATGTGGAAGGGAGCCATCCAGTTCGGGCTGGTGACGATCCCGGTGAAGCTGTACGTGGCGACCGAATCGTCCTACACGATTCGATTCAACATGCTCCACGAAAAGGATCTGTCGCGGATCCAGATGAAGACCTGGTGCCCGGTCGAGGACGAGCCGATCTCGCGCACCGACACGGTGAAGGGCTACGAGTACTCGCCGGGTGAATACGTCGTGATCACCGACGAGGACCTCGAGAAGGTCCCGCTCAAGACGATCCGCTCGATCGAGATCGAGCAATTCACCAAGGCCGACGACGAGGAGTCCGCGAAGACCAGGTTCGTCAAGCAGGCCTACTACGTCGAGCCCGACAAGATCGGCCGCAAGCCGTTCTACCTGCTCCGCTCGGTCCTCCAGGAAGAGGGCCTGAAGGCGATCTGCAAGGTCGTGATCAAGGACCGCGAGGCGCTCGCGTCGCTCGACCCGTTCGCCGAGACGATGCTCCTGACCACCCTCCATTGGCCCGACGAGATCCGCTCGACCGAGGAGCTCGACCTGCCCGCCGAGGACTACGACTTCAAGCCTGCCGAGCTGGCGATGGCCCGCCAGCTCGTCTCGGCGATGACCGGTGAGTTCAACGCCGCCGAGTACAAGGACGAGTACCGCGACGCCCTGATGGAGGTCATCGAGTCGAAGATCGAGGGCCACGAGGTGAAGGCCGTCGAGCAGCCCGAGGAGACTGGCAAGCTCGTCGATCTCATGGCCGCCCTCGAGGCGTCCGTCAATGCCGCGAAGGCCGCCCGCTCCGGCGAGAAGCCGGTCAGCGTCGCCGAGGCGAAGAAGGCCCGCGCCGGCAAGTCGGCCGACGAGAAGCCAGCCGCTCGGAAGGCAGCGCCAAAGGCCGACGAGGACGAGGCGGCCGAGGCGGCTCCCGCGCGGACCCGGAAGCGCAAGACCGCCTGACCCCCGGCGCGGCACACTGAGCCGCGATGCCGCTCGAGAAGTACCGCCAGAAACGCGACTTCGGGAAGACCCCCGAACCGGCCGGCGCGCCGACCCCGCCCGGCGGCACCGGGCGGTTCGTCGTCCAGCGGCACCGCGCGACCCGGCTCCACTACGACTTCCGTCTCGAGATCGACGGCGTCCTCGTCAGCTGGGCCGTCCCGAAGGGACCGACCCTCGACTCGGCCGTCCGCCGGATGGCCGTCCATGTCGAGGACCACCCGATCGAGTACTTCGACTTCGAGGGCGTGATCCCGGCGAAGCAGTACGGCGCCGGTGACGTGATCGTGTGGGACTGGGGCACGTGGGAGCCCGAAACGGAGACCCCCGACCCATCGAGCGCGATCGCGGACGGGGAGCTCAAGTTCGTCCTCCACGGCCAGAAGGTCCAGGGCCGGTTCACGATCGTCCGGACGAGCCGCCGCCCGGGCTCCGCCCCGTCGACCGCCTTCGAAGACGACAGCGAGCAGTGGCTGCTGATCAAGAAGCGCGACGCCACGGCGATCAGCGGCTGGGATGCCGAGGACCACCCCCAGAGCGTGAAGACGGGACGCACCAACGATGAGGTCAAGGCCAACCGCGACGCGATCTGGATCAGCGAGCAGCCCGCGGCGACCGCGGAGATCGACCTCAAGGGCGCGGTGGAGCGGGCGATGCCCGACAAGATCGAGCCGATGCTCGCGACGCTGGCGAGCCGGGCGTTCAGCGATCCGGACTGGCTCTACGAGATCAAGTGGGACGGCTACCGGGTCGAGGCGGTCATCCGCGACGGCAAGGTGAAGCTCTGGACGAGGAGCCTGAAGGACGCGGAGACGTATTTCCCGAACCTCCTCTCCCCGCCGACGTGGATCGAGGCGCGCGAAGCGATCGTCGATGGCGAGGTCGTCGCGCTGGACGACGAGGGCCGCCCGGACTTCTCGCTCCTCCAGGAGCGGATCAGCCAGCGTCGCGTCGGCGCGGGCACCGCCGGTGGCCCGGCGCCGGGCGCTCTCGTCTACCAGGTGTTCGACCTCCTCCATCTCGACGGACGCTCGTTGCTGGGCGTCCCGCTCGAGGACCGCAAGCGCCTCCTTCGCAGCGTGATCCGGGAGACGAGCCGGGTCCGCTTCGCATCACACGTCGTCGGAGAGGGTGAGGCGTTCATGGCGGCCGCGGAAGCGCGCGGGCTGGAGGGGATCGTCGCCAAGCTCCGCCGCTCGCGCTACGAGCCCGGACGCAGGACGCCGGCCTGGCTCAAGCTGAAGATCCGGCCCGAGCAGGAGCTCGTCGTCGGCGGCTGGACCCCGGGCGAGGGCAACGCCCGCGACCTCGGCGCGGTCGCGGTCGGGGTGTACGAGGACGGCAAGCTCCGGTTCGCGGGCAAGGTCGGGTCCGGGTTCAACGCCGCGACCCGGAAGCGGCTGCTCGCCGCGATGGCGCCACTGGTCAGTGAGGCGCCGCCGTTCGACCCGCCACCGCCGCGCGACTGGCATGGCCGCTGGGGCGGTGACCTGAACGCGATCACCTGGATCCGGCCGGAGCTCGTGATCCGGGCGGAGCTCGGCGGCTGGACCCGCGACGGGCATGTTCGGCAGACCTCGTTCAAGGGGATCGAAGAGGGCCGGGATCCGCGGCTCGTCATCCGCGAGGAGGCGCTGGCCACCGATCGCGCGGTTGCCGTGGCGGAGGCGGACGAACCCGAGGAGCGGGACAATGCGCCCATGCCCACGAAGCGCGCGACGTCAAGCCGAGGTCGCGCTGCAGCCACGCGCGGATCGGACGAGCTTCCGTGGAGGGCCGAGCCGGACGAGCTCGAGCAGCTCGCGAGGATGGCGGCCGAGGGCGTCTGGCACGTCGGTGGCGAGCGCGGCGACGATCTGAAGCTCACGAACCTGGACAAGGTCCTGTTCCCGCCGCGGGCCGACGACGCGGGTGGCGGGGGCGTCACCAAGCGCGAGCTCATCCGCTACTTCGCCCGGATCGCGCCGACGATGCTGGCGCACCTCGCCGAGCGGCCGCTGAACCTCCAGCGCTTTCCGAACGGGGCCGGTGGCCCCAGTTTCTGGCAGAAGGACATCCCGCCGACTGCGCCGGGCTGGCTGCGCCGCTGGCGTGAGGTCGGGGTCGACGAGCGCGAGGACCGGAAGGCGAACGAGCACCTGATCGCCGACCGGGTCGCGACGTTGTGCTGGCTCGGGAACCAGGCCGCGTTCGAGGTCCACGCCTGGACGTCCCGGCTCGGGGATCCCTTCCGGCCGACGTTCGCGCTGATCGACATCGACCCGGGCACCAGGACGACGTGGGACGAGACGCTCGTCCTCGCCCGGCTCTATCGGACCGCGCTCGGCCACCTCGGCGTGCGCGGCTATCCCAAGACGACCGGCAAGCGCGGGATCCAGGTCTGGATCCCGATCGAGCCGAAGTACGCGTTCTCCGACACGAGTCATTGGGTCGAGCAGGTCAGCCGGGCCGTGGGGGCGATCGTGCCCGACCTCGTGTCGTGGGAGTGGGCGAAGAGCTCCCGAAGCGGGAAAGCGCGGCTCGACTACACGCAGAACGCGACGATCAAGACGCTCGTCGCGCCGTACGCCGTCCGGCCGGCGGCAGGAGCCCCGGTCTCCGCCCCGATCAGTTGGGACGAGCTGGACGATCCCGAGCTGCGTCCGGACCGCTGGACGATCCGGACGATCGTCGAACGGGTCGCGGAGGTCGGTGACCTGTTCGCGGCGGCCCAGACCGATGCCCAGGTGCTGCCGGCCGTCTGATCCCGGGCGCGTCGGGAGCTCGGCGCCCGATCGCCGAAATCGGCGGCCGCCGGCGGCGATGTCCGTCGCTCGCCGCGTTCCGACACCGGACTCCGAAATCGCATTCCGACATCGGAGGCGTCGGCGGCACGGACGTGGCGTCCGGCGTCCAACGAAATCGGAAGGCTCTCGCGACGGCCGCGCTCTCCCGGCGCGGCGCATGGCCTCGCCACCCTCAGCGGAAGGCGCGCGGGTCGCGGGCCGAGTAGGGGAGCACGAACCAGCCGAGAAGGGGCTCGCCGCTCGATTGATGGAGACCGCTCGGGCGAAGCGCGTTGTCGAGGTCGATCGTGATCGCCACGTCGTCGCGGTCGGGCCAGTTCGGGTCGTAGATGCGGAGGGTCACCCCCCGCCCGTCCTCAGCGTAGCCCCACGCGATCACCTGGTGGTTATGCGTCAGTTTCCGGGGGTCGGTGGCGGCGATCCGGATCAGCCCGATCGGCACGAGCCGGCCGGCATCGATTGCGGCCTTTGCCTTCGGCCACTCCTTCTCGAGGGTGGCCCGGGCGCGGTCCCCGCCGAACGATCCACCGAGCGCCATCCGCAGCCAGAAGCGGATCGGGACCGTCAGCCAGGCGAGCGACTGGACCTGACGGCGGACGATCGAGGCGAACCGCGGCGAGCCATTCGCCGGCGGCTCGCGGTCGGCCGGCACCGGGACGTTCGCCGCGTGCAGGTCCGCGACCGTGTAGACCATCCCGCCGCACAGGCCCGTCGACGCGTCGCCGATCCCGATGATCCGTGGATCCAATGGCCCGAAGCGGACCGTTGGACCGGGCGGCCAGGCGTTCGCGAAGTGGAAGCCGTGGGTGGTCGGCAGGAAGTTGGGGACCGTCGCCTCGTTCACGTTCCGGATCGTACCCCCGGTGGCCAGCAGATCGCGTCGTGCGGTCGGCCCGCCCCGATCAGCCCGCGACGGTGACCCGGACGATGCCGGGCGGGACGCCGGCGGCGGCCAGCGACCCGGTCGAGGGGTCGTTGATGTCGATGACGAGGAGGTAGGCGCCTGGCGCAGCCGGGGCGATGACCTGGAGGGTGAGGCTGACGCTGGCCCCATGCGGCAGCCCGGCCGGCAGGATCGCCGAGGCTCCGACCCCGGACGCCGCCGCGGCGTCGCCGCTCGCGAGAGCCACCCAGCGCACGACGACCACCGCCGGCCGCGCGACGAGCATCGCTCGCCGCCCCGGCTCGCTCGCGTCCGGCCCGAGGAGGCTCAGTCGCGCCGGGCTCCCCCACGGCCGGCGACCGAGGTTCGTCACCCGCACGGCGAGCTCGAAGGGTCGGCCGCTCGTGGCCGTCGTCGACTCGGGCGCCGCATATGTGGCGGTCAATGATCCCGTGACCCGGACGACGAGGGCCGGGAGCAGCGCCTGCGTCGCGGCGTCGTAGGCCACGCCGTCGGGCTGGTGGATCGTCGCGACGAGGCGATACAGGCCGGGGATCGATGGCACCGAGACCGGAACCGAGATCCCGCCCGTCGGGAGCCGCTTCGCGTTGATCGGTGCGACGACCTCGCCGATCCGCTCCGGAACGACGAGATCGATTCCGGCCGCCTTCGCTCCGCCCGTGCTCGGATCCGCTCCGGCGCCCGGATACGTTGCGCCGGTGGCCGCCGGCGAGTCCACGTCGAGCCGATCCCAGCGCGTTCCGACCATCAGCCGGGCCGGCAGCCGCGCCGCGGCGTCGCTCCCAACCGGGAGGACGAGGGTCGTCTTCGTCTCGGCGATCGGTGGCGCCGCGAGATCCGGCGCACCGAACGTGATGCCAAGCCCGATCAGGCTCGGCTCGAGAACCGGAAGCCCGGCGCCGCCGCGGACCGCGCCGCGCAGGACCTGGGCACTCGTCAGGTTCGGCTTCACGACGATCGAGCGGTGGAAGCCCGCATCGACGTCATCGGGGTCCATCTCGGCGATGGCGCCCTTCGACCGCTGACTGGCGAAGCGGAGGAAGTGGTCGTTCCGGTTCGGCGCCCCGGTCCAGATGCTCTCGATCGAGCGCGCGCCGCGCAGGACGGCCCGGACGTAGGACGCCGGCGCCAGGTACGAGTCCGCGATCACCGCCCCGGCGCCGGCCTGGAAGAACCCGGCAGCGTAGTTGTCGACGCGCTGCTGGGCCTCGGCGAGGGTGCCCTCGGCGAGGCCCGGCTCGGTGTTGCCGCTCGCGTAGCAGAGGTGACTGAGGATCACGACGGCGTTGGGCGCGAGCTCGATCTCGTCGGCGATCTGCTGCTCGCCGAAGTACTGATGCGTATCGGCGGCGCCGGCGTGCGGGTTCAGCCCGAACCCGTCCTGGGTCGGCGGGTAGAGCGCGTCACGGTAGATGCTCGGCCAGCCGTTGCCGTGGCCGAGGTACACGACGATCGACGCGCCGGTGAGGGCCGCCTTCACGTTCGTCCACGTCGCGTCCGGCGAGTAGACCTTGACGACGTTCGTGGTCGACTCTGCGGCCGCGGCCGCCGCCTCGTCGGCGAGGCGCCGGTAGGACGGCGTGGCGTCGCCGGCGGGTCCGACGACGACCACGACCTTCGGGGCGACCCGGGCGCCGGGGGCAGCCGCCACGCCGACCGACGCTCCGGGCCCGACCCAGGCCGCAGCCACCAGTGCGACGAGCGCGATGCGAGCGCTGCCGAGGAGCTTGCGGCCGTTGCGGGCCGGACGAGCGTCGCCGCGTGGTCGAGACACGCCGATCTGGATCTCCTGGACTGCTCCGATCGTCGCCCGTCGGACGCGACCGGACCGTACCAAATGATCATTCTGTTTCCGTTAGCCAAAGGTTCACTGCCGCGTATCGGCGACGCTCACCTTGCGCACCGGCCGGCCGCGCTCCAGACTGGCCGCGTTCCGGGAGGACAAGGGAGGGGTCATGAACATCCAGCGAGCGATCCTGGCGCTACTCGTCATCGCGTTGGTCGCCGCCTGCGGCGACTCGGCGACGCCGTCGCCGTCATCGATCGCGAACGCGGACGCCAGCCCGTCGGCTGTCGTGCTCCCATCGGCGTCGGTCGCCCCATCGGTCCCCGCCAGCCCCTCGGCGACCCCGCTCCCGACGGCCACGCCGCTCCCGACCCCGACGCCCACACCGTCGCCCGCGCCGACCCCGGTCCCGTGGAAGACCTACACCTCGAAGCGCTACCACTACAAGATGCAGTACCCGCCCGACTGGATCGTCACGCCCGCGACGAACGACCTCCCGTCGGACGTCTACGACCACTTCGACTACCCGTACATCTACGTCACGCGTGACACGGTCTCGACGAGCGTTGCCGTGACCCGGACCGTGAACAACGAGATCTCGTACTTCAAGAGCCACTACAAGGCAACGTTGCTGACGAATCAGTCGATCAGCCTCGCGGGCGGGTACAGCGGCCGGGTCATCACGCTGAAGGGGACCGACGACGGGGTCAAGGTCGTGATCAAGGAGATCATCGTCGCGAAGGGCAAGATCGGCTACTTCATCGCGCTCTTCGGACGGGCGGAGAACGCCGTCCTCGACCGGAGCCTGTTCAAGAAGATGTACCTGACGTGGCGCCCGACGTCGTGATCCGGGCGGATCCCGCGGCGACTGGCCGCCATGGTTAACCTTTACGTGAACGGCAAGGTTGTGGCATCATGGCTTGCCCATGAGCCATCTCGATCCGCCGTCCCCGTCGCTCGCGGTCGCTGATCCCCCGCTCCTCCGGATCCAGGAGGTCGCCGCGGCCCTCGGGCTGACGACGCGGACGATCCGCTACTACGAGGAGGTCGGCCTCCTGGCGCCGGCCGCCCGCTCGGACGGCGCGTACCGCCTCTACGACGCCGACGACATCGAACGGCTGCGGTTCATCAAGGGTCTGCGGGACGACGCGGGGTTCAGCCTCGCCGAGATCGGTCGCCTGCTCGAGGACGAGGCCGCGCGGACGCGCAACCGCGCTCGGTTCCGCTCGACGACCGACGCGACGGAGCGGCGGGCGATCGTCGACGATGCCCTCGGCCGGGTCGACCGGCAGATCTCATCGCTGCGCGAGAAGATCGAACGGCTCGAGGGGATGATCGCCGAGGCGGATGGCCGGCGGACCCATCTCCTCGACCACATCGCCGAGCTCGATGCGGGCAAGGAGCCGGCACCGCACGATCATCGGCCCCGCCGACGATGACGATCACGTTCTCGGGCGCCCGGGCGTTCCGCCACCGCAACTACCGGCTGTTCTTCGCCGGCATGCTGATCTCGCTCATCGGCACCTGGATGCAGCAGGTCGCTCAGGCCTGGCTGGTCCTCCAGCTGACCCACGATCCGCTCTGGCTCGGCCTCGTCTCGGTCGCCCAGTTCGGACCGGTCATCGTGTTCGGGCTGTTCGGCGGCGTCATCGCGGACCAGCTGCCGAAGCGCCGGACGCTGATCGCGACCTCGACCGTGTCGATGGTCCTGGCCCTCGTGCTGTTCTCGCTGACGGCGCTCCACGTGGTCCAGGTCTGGCACGTGATGATCCTCGGCGCGCTGCTTGGAACCGCGAATGCCTTCGACATGCCCGCCCGGCAGGCGTTCGCGGTCGAGATGGTCGGCCGTGACGACGTCGCCAACGCCATCGGCCTGAACTCCGCCATGTTCAACGGATCGCGGATCCTCGGCCCGGCCGCGGCCGGTCTGCTGATCGGTCTGACCGACATCTCGGTCGCGTTCCTGATCAACGGACTCAGCTTCATCGCCGTGATCGTCGCGTACCACGCAATGCGCGACTCGGAGCTCCGACCGGTCGCCACGCCTCCGCGGCCGCGCTCGTGGAGCGAGGTCGTGGCGAACCTCGCGGAGGGTGCCCGCTATGTGCGGACGACCCCGCTGGTGCTCCTCGCGGTGACCATCGTCGGTCTCGTCGCGACGTTCGGGATGAACTTCCAGGTGCTCGTTCCGCCCCTCGCCGACACGGTGCTCCACGCGGGCGCGTCGGGCTACGGCTTCCTGATGGCTGCGTCGGGGCTTGGGTCGACCGCGGCGGCGCTCGCGGTCGCGTTCCAGCACCGACCCAGCCCGCGCCCGATTGCCGCCGGCGCGATCGCACTCGGGATCGGATCGATCGTGCTCGCCGTGTCGACGTCGTTCCCCATCTCGCTCCTCGCGATGCTCGTCGCGGGAGCCGGCGGGATCGGGATGGCCGTCAGCGCGAACGCGACGATCCAGCTCGCGGTGCCGGACCACCTGCGCGGCCGGGTGATGAGCGTCTACACGACGGTCTTTGCGGGCTCAGTGCCGGCCGGCGGTCTGCTGATGGGGGCGATCGGGTCGGGGTGGGGCGTGCCCGTCGCGCTGTTCATCGGCGCGATCCTGAGCCTCGCGACCGGGATCGCCGGTTGGATCTGGCTCGACCGGATCCTGGCCGAGCGGCGGCTCGCGGGTGAGCGCAATCGACCGCCGACGCTCACGGTGGTTGCGTCCGCGGACATCGGCGCCATCGATCCCGAGGGCGTCTCGGCCGGCCCGGCGACCGGGGCGCGTCCGACGTAGGGCGACGAGACCAGGCTCAGCCCGGTTGCGCGACCTCGGCCGCGAACCGCTCCGCAGCCGCAAGGTACGCCTCCGCCGACTCTGCCGAGAAGAAGAGGGCGAGATGCTCCACGCCGAGGTCGGCGAACGCCTGCACCTCGGCTGACATCTCCTCGGGGTTACCGCGGATCGCGTAGGAGCGAGCGCCGCTCGCGTGGGCCGGTTCGTCAACGGCGACGCGGACGCGGGCGGACAGCGCGGGCATCGGTCGCCCGGCTGCCTCGGCGGCGGCGCGGATGATCGGAATCCGCGGCCCGAATGCCGCCGGCCCCGAGGCCGACGAGTGATAGCCGTCGCCGAGCCGTCCGGCCCGGCGGAGCGCGGGCTCGGCCCGGCCGCCGACGACGATCGGCAGCGCCTCGCCCTGCGCCGGGAGCGGCCCGAAGACGAAGTCGTCGAACCGGTGGAAGCGGCCCTCGAACGATTCGGTGGCGCCCGACCAGAGATGGCGCCACAAGGCGATCGTCTCGTCGAGATAGGCGCCGCGGACATGGAACTGGTCGGCCATCCCGAGATTCGCGAACTCGACGTCGTTCCAGCCGATCCCGACGCCCGCGATCACGCGCCCGCGCGACAAGGCGTCGAGCGACGCGAGCTCCTTCGCGAGCACGACCGCGTTCCGCTGCGGGACGACGATCACGCTCGTTCCGAGCTTCAGCGTCGGGTGTCGCGCGCCGACCCAGGCCAGCGTCTCGATCGCGTCGAAGTTGATGTGGTAGTCGCGACCGGACGGGCTGTGGTCGATGAGGACGTGGTCGGTCGTCCAGACCGTCTCGAAGGCGAGCCGCTCGGCGGCCTCGGCCGCGGCCTCGATCGCCTCCGCGGAGGCGAGATCCGTGAAGTTCGGCAGGCATAGTCCGTAGCGCATCGGAGGATGGTAGGCGAGGAGCCCGATCGACCGACGCCGTTGTCCCGCGAACGCGTTGCGGTCGCCACCAGAGACCTGTTATTGTGACATCCGGACGTCCGGACGTCATGACGTGGCGCCGTCGTCTCGCGGGAGTCGCCATGACCCGGATCGTCCTCGTCGGTGCCGGCAGCGTCGAGTTCACCCGCAACCTGCTCGGCGACATCCTCACGTCGGCCGCCCTGCGATCGTCCGAGATCGCCCTCCACGACATCGATCCCGACCGCCTGGCCACGGCCGAGCGCATGGCGCGCTGGACAGCCGAGGCCCTTGGGGCGGCGCCGACGATCAGCGCCCACCTCGATCGCCGCGACGCCCTTCGCGGGGCCGACTTCGTCGTGAACACGATCCAGGTCGGTGGGGCCCGCGCGACGCAGCTCGACTTCGACGTCCCCGCCCGGTTCGGGCTGCGCTACACGATCGCCGACACGATCGGCGTCGGGGGCGTCTTCCGCGGCCTGCGGACCATCCCCGTCGTGCTCGGTATCGCCCGGGACATGGAGGCGATCTGCCCCGACGCCTGCCTCCTGAACTACACGAACCCCCTCGCGATCCTCGTCCGCGCGGTCTCGGAGGCGACGTCGATCCGCGTCGTCGGTCTGTGCCACTCCGTCTTCTGGACCGTCGACCGCCTGGCCGAGTATCTCGGGTTGGCCCGCGATGAGGTCGACGCAGCGACCGCCGGGCTGAACCACCACGCCTTCATCCTCCGGCTCGAGCACCGCGGCCGGGACCTCCTGCCGGATCTGCGGGCCTTCATCGACGCCGGCCGGGCGCCCGAGGACGACCTCGTCCGGGCCGAGCTGTTCCGGCGGCTCGGCTTCTACCCCACCGAATCCTCCGAGCACCACGCCGAGTACAACCCCTGGTACATCGGAAAGCGCGACGCCGCGGGCGATGCCGTCGAACGCTTCCACGTCCCGATCGGCGAATACCTCGATCGCGTCGCGCACAACCTCGACGAATACGCCGAGACGAAGCGGATGCTCGATGCCGGGGAGGCCTTCGAGATCGAGCGGAGCGGCGAATACGCCGCCACGATCGCGGAGGCGATGACGACCGGGAAGCCGGCCCGGATCGTCGTGAACGCGATGAACCACGGGGCCCTGATCCCGAACCTCGACGCCGACGCGTGTGTCGAGGTCCCGGGGCTCGTCGATGGCCTCGGCGTCCATCCGGTCGCGATGGGCCCGTTGCCTCTGCAGCTCGCTGCGTACGTCCGCGGCGCCGTCGACATGCAGGGCCTCACGGTCCGGGCGGCCCTCGATCGCGATCGTGCGGCGATCGGCCACGCGGTCATGACCGATCCCATCGTCCAGAGCCACCTGACCCTCGACGACGCCTGGCAGCTGACCGAGGCGATGATCGAGGCCGAGGCGGAATGGCTGCCCGCCTGGCTCGGCGGCGCGGCAGCTGATTGAAGGAGGAGCACGCGATGTCCATCGATCGAAACGAACGCCGTGGCGGCCGCCGCCGGGTCGGCGCCCTCCTTGGGGCGTCGGCGCTCTTCTTCTCGGCCTGCGGGTCGAGCGCGTCGCCGGCGCCGTCCGCCGCACCGCCCAGCGCCGGGACCGCGGCTCCCGCGAGCCAGGCGGCGTCCCCGTCCGCGGCGCCGTCGGACGCCGGCTACACCGGCCCGGAGGCGACGATCACCTATTCGATCTGGGGCGATCCGCAGGAGATCAAGAACCAGCAGGCGATCGTCGACGCCTTCCACGCGGCCAATCCCAAGATCACCGTCAAGGTGACGGTCTCGGACTGGGACCCCTACTGGGACAAGCTCCAGACCTCGATCGCCGGTGGCGATGCGCCCGACGTGTTCGCCATGGACGGGCCGCTCTTCCCCGACTATCAGAGCCGCGACGTGCTGCTCGATCTCAAGCCCTTCATCGACCGCGACGGTTACGACCTCGGCCAGCTCGCCGATCAGGCGGTCGCCGACTTCACCACGCCTGGTGGGCAGTTCGGGCTGCCCCGCGACCTGAACGTCGTCGCCCTCTACTACAACAAGAAGATGTTCGACACCGCCGGGATCCCGTATCCCGACGACACGTGGGACTGGGCCAAGCTCACGAGCGTGGCGAAGCAGCTGACCCTGAAGACCGGCAGCAAGACGACCCAGTGGGGCTTCTACACCGAGACGACCGACATGGAGAACTACTGGTCGGAGCTCGTCTGGCAGAACGGCGGCGAGATCATCTCGGCCGACCACAAGACGTCCCTCGTCGGCAGCGACCAGGCCGCCGGCGGCCTCCAGTTCCTGCAGGACCTGATCTGGAAGGAGAAGGTCATGCCCGATGCGTCGATCACCGACGCGCTCGGCGACGCGTTCGAGCAGGGCCAGGCGGCGATGGAAGCCAACGGCTCATGGCTCGTGGCGACCCATCAGGCGGCGGGTCTCACCTTCGGGATCGCGCCGCTGCCGAAGGGTCCCGCCGGGCAGGCGACGTCGATCAACCCGACCGGCGCCGTGGTCTACAAGGGAACCAAGAACCCGGACGCCGCGTGGGCGTTCGTCAAGTACCTCGCGAGCCCTGCCGCCCAGACGAAGCTGATGGAGTTGAAGGCCTCGCTGCCGGCGAACAAGTCGGTGCTCGCGGGACCGTTCGCGTCGTCGTTCGATGACGCCGACGTCCTCGTCGCCGCGATCGCCTACGCCCACATCAAGCCCTCGTTCAAGGGCTACAACGACTGGACGACCGCCCTTCAGACCGAGATCGACGCGAACGTCTTCACCGAGCCGAAGAAGACTGCGAAGCAGGCGCTGACCGACGTCGTGCCGAGCCTCGACACGATCCTCGCGGCGCAGTGAGGGCGGGGCGGGACACCCGATCGGATCGATGAGGAGCTTGGGCCGCCCCGCCTCCCGGCGGGGCGGCGGGCCCCTGGCGAGCGAAGGCCGCTGGGCGCTCGTGTTCCTCGCGCCGACGCTCGTCGGTCTCGCGATCCTGTCGGCTGGGCCGATCCTCGCGACGGTCGCGATCAGCCTGACGAAATGGGATCTCCTCACGGCGCCGAAGTTGATCGGGTTCGAGAACTACGCCGCGCTCGTGTCCGACGACCGGTTCCTCAAGGCGCTCCGGAACACGTTCTTCTACACCCTGGTGTCGGTGCCCATCGGGCTGACGATCGCGTTCGGCCTCGCCCTTGCCCTCAATGCCCGGGTGCGCGGGATCGCCTTCATCCGGACCGCCTACTTCCTCCCGGTCGTCACCTCGACGATCGCGATCGCCCTCGTCTGGCAGTGGATCTACAGCGCCGACTCGGGCCTCCTCAACCAGGCCCTCGGCCTGATCGGGATCCCAACGCAGAAATGGCTCAGCGACCCGACCCTGGCGATGCCGGCGATCATCGCGATGTCGATCTGGCAGGGCCTCGGCGTGAACGTGATCATCTTCCTGGCGGGACTCCAGGGAATCTCGTCCGACCTGCTCGATGCCGCGAGCGTCGACGGTGCCGGCAGCTGGGCGCGGCTGCGCAACGTGATCCTGCCGCTGATGACGCCGTCGATCTTCTTCACCGGGGTGCTCAGCCTGATCGGCAGCTTCCAGGTCTTCGACCAGGTGTTCGTCCTCGCGAAGCCGCGTCCGACCGAGGCGACGATCACGGTCGTCTACTTCATCTACGAGAACGGGTTCAAGTTCTTCAAGATGGGCTATGCCAGTGCCGCGTCGTGGGTCCTGTTCCTGATCGTCGCCGCGTTCACGGCCGTCTATTTCTGGTCGCAACGCCGCTGGGTCCACTACCAATGACCGCGAACGCCTCGCCGCTCGAGCGGCGAGGCTCACCGTCCCGCCCCGGGCGCCGCCTCCGCCGGGCACGTCGGGCGATCTTCGTCGCGTTGCTGATCGGCGGCGGGCTGCTCATGATGGCGCCGTTCCTGTGGATGATCTCGACGTCGCTGAAGACCCGCGCGGAGGTCTTCG
>DASXTH010000190.1:0-13596 GCA_036505555.1 Candidatus Limnocylindrales bacterium
CGAGCGGGTCTCCGGCTTCCAGGGCGTGGATGGACATGTGCTCCGCGCCGTGGTACTGGAAGACGCGCCGGACGTCCGGGGCGAGGGAGATGAGGACCAGGTAGCCCAGGAAGAGGCCCACGCGGATGAGGCCCTCGACGAGGTGCTGGACCAGGCCGTTCTGCACGCTCCCGGTCGCCGCGCTGGCCAGGACGAGGGGCAGGATGAAGAAGATGCCGATGCCGACGCCGAGCGTGATCCCCAGCATCAGCGCGATCGCGCCGCGACCGAGCTCGACGCCCTCCTGGCTGGCCGCGACGTTCGCGCTCCGGACCAGCCAGCGCGTGCCGACGACGAGCGTCTCGTAGAGGACGACGAGACCGCGGATGAGCGGCCACTTCGACGACCGCCGGCCGTGGAATCCGCTGTCGAGGCGCTCTGTGGCCGTCACGATCCGGCCATCCGGATGTCGCATCGCGACCGCGATCGCATCGCGACCGCGCATCAGCACGCCCTCGATCAGGGCCTGGCCGCCGTAGGTGTAGCTGGGCATGGCGGGAAGTCTACCCGCCCGCGAGGCGAGGCCCGGACGGCCGGATTCAGGCCCGGGCGGAGCGCTCGAGCCGCTTCTGGAACCGCTCGACCTGACCCGCCGTGTCGATGATCGTCTGCTTGCCCGTGAAGAACGGGTGGCAATTCGAGCACACGTCGACCCGCAGCTCGGGGCTGGTGGAACCGACCGTCCACTCGGTCCCGCAGGACCCGCAGTGCACCTTGGCCTGGAAATACTTGGGATGGATATCGGGCTTCACGATGTGCTCTCCTCCGACGTCGTCCGTGCCGGGCCATGCCCAGCCGGTGATCGCCGGCTATCGCCGGTTGGCCGTCAGGCCTTCGCGGCGGCGGTCGCGTCCGGGGCCTCGACGGCCTCGACCCGGATCCGCTTCTTGTTCTTGGTGGCGTGCTCGAACCTGACCTTGCCGGTCTGCGTCGCGAACACGGTGTAATCCCTGCCCAGGCCGGTCCCGGTCCCGGCAAGGAACGTCATTCCGCGCTGGCGGACGATGATCGAGCCGGCCGGCACGAGCTGGCCGTCGCCGACCTTCACGCCGAGGCGCTGGCCGACCGAATCCCGGCCGTTTTTCGAGCTCGAACCAGCTTTCTTGTGGGCCATCGGGTCTACTCGTCCTTCTTCGTTGCGCGAGGTTTCGGTGCCGGCTTCCCCGTGGCCTTCGCCGCCGGCTTCGCATCGGCCGCGCCGCTCTGAGTCTTCGCTCGCGGCGTCTTCGTCGTCGTCTTCGCGGCCGGCTTGGCCGCCGTCTTCGCGGCCGGCTTGGCCGCCGTCTTCGCGGTCGACTTGGCCGCGGGCTTCGCGGTCGACTTCGCCGCGGGCTTCGCCTCGGCGGTCGTCGACGCCGTTGCCGGCGCCTTCGCTGCCGCCGCCTTGGCGAGCTTCTCGGCCAGCGCCGCGTCCTCGGCAGCCTGCTTGGCGGCGGCCTCCTCGAGCCGCTGGCGCTCGGTCTTCGCGGCCGCGTCGGACTTCTGCTTGGCGGCGGCCGCGCTCTTGCCGTTGAGCTTCACGTCGGTGATGCGGAGGACCAGCAGCTCCTGGCGGTGGCCCTTCTTCACCCGGCTGCGGGCCTTCGGGCGGTACTTGAACGAGATCGTCTTCTCGCCCCGATCGCGTCGGAGGACCTCGGCTTCGACGGCGGCCTCTGCGACGACGGGGCGACCGATCGCGGACTCGTCGCCGTCGGCGACGAGCAGGACGCGGTCGAGCGTGATGTTGTCGCCCGGCGCGGCGTCGAGCAGCTCGACCTCGAGCTCGGTGCCGACCTCGACGCGGTACTGCTTCCCGCCGGTCTCGATGACTGCGTACATGGAACCCTTCGAACGTGGCGTGGCGGTCGTGGTCCGACCGCGACAACGGACATGGAGAGGCGCACCGGGCTGGCCCGAGCGCGGACGACGGAGTGTATGGCGAGAGGCCCCCGAGCGTCAACGTGAGGCGCGATGCCGGCTCCGCACACACCGGCCTCGCCGCGGAGGCGGTCGAGGGTCACGCGGTTGGCTGGGACCAGTTCCTGCCGGGCCCCGTCGGAGCCCCCGCAGCCTCGCCCGCCAACTGAGCTTCAGCGCCGCCGCTTCGTGGGACCGTCGTCGGCGAGGACCAGACGCTCGCGCGCCATCGACACGATCTCGACGTCGGCGGCCGAGAGGCCCGCCGCCTCGCTCAGCGCCAAGATGATCTCCTCGGGTCGTCCCGAACCTAGCTCGGGATCGAACCGCGTCCGGATCCGGATCTCGAACGGGCCAGAAGCCGAACCGTCCCCCACGATCGCGACATCCTCGAAGAGCGGCCGCAGGTCGTAGCGCTTCTCTGCCGATCCTTTCATCCGGACCCGCGGCAGCGTGCCGGCGGCGACGAGCGCTCGCGCGGCGCCGGCAAGCGGAGCGCGGTCCATCTCGGCGCCGGCGATCTCGATGCGCCAGTCCGCAGCGACGACCCGGCCGGCGAGGGCAGGCGCGCCCAACCAGACATCCTCGGCCGCGATCCAGCGATGGCCCGCGGGCAAGCCGTCCGCGAGCGCCTCCCGCACCATCCAGGCCGGAACCCGCTCGAGCAGCCAGAGCTCAGCGAGCTCGGCCTCACCGCGCGCCGCCGCCGGCAATGGCGCGGCGAATGCCAGCCGCGCCCGGCCGACTCCGCCGGGCTCGAGCCCCGCCACCGGCAGGCCGCACACGGCGATCGCCTCGGCCCAGGCGTCGATCGCGACACGGCCGACCTGGTCGGCCGGCACGGAGTCGCGCGCGTACGTCAACCGCCAGCGCTGACGCGGCTCCGCCGGCGGCGGCGCCGGGGCGGTCTCGGGGTCGACGGAAGGCCCGGTCACGTCTGCTAGTCTGCCGGAGCGATGGAGGAGCGGGTGGAAGCGCCGACCGAACAGGTCGAGGCGCCGTCCGTCGCGGCCACTCGTTTGGCAGGGCCGCCCGCCGCGGGCCAATCCGCCCCACCGGCAGGCTTCGGGCCGCTGAGCCGACGCGTCGTCCTCGTCGCGATCGCCGCGGCGATCTTCGGCTTCGTGCTGTATCTCGGCAGCTCGGCGGTCGGGCCGTTCGTCCTCGGGCTCGTCCTCGCCTACCTCCTCGACATGCCGGTCGAGCGGATGGCCCGGATCGGCTTTCCCCGCTGGCTCTCCGTGCTCATCGTCTACGCGATCGTCCTCGTCGCGATCGTCGAGTTCGGGATGCTCACGCTGCGGCCGCTCGCCGATCAGCTTGCGTCATTCATCAAGGAGTTCCCGACCTTCACGGCGCAGGTCTCGGACATGTACGCCCACCTCGACCTGTCGCCGAGCGTCCGCCAGGCGATCGACAAGTGGCTCGCGGAGCTCGGATCCGGGATCGCCGGCCTCGACCCGTCGGCGCTGCTGCCGGTCGTCAGCGGGATCGCCGGGATCGTCGGGGCGATCTTCGGGTACGTTCTGATCCCGGTCTGGATCTTCTATCTGATCAAGGACCGGCCGGCGCTGGCGGCCGCCGCCGAGAGATCGATCCCCGCCGGGTGGTGGCCCGACGTCTCGGCGGTGACCAGCCTCGTCCTGCGAGTGTTCGGCCAATGGCTGCGCGGTCAGGTCGTTCTGGGCGTCACCGTCGGGCTTCTGACCTTCGCCGGGCTCGCGCTCCTCAGTTCCGCAGTTGACCCGATCTTCGGACGGTTTGCCGTTCTTCTCTCGGTCATCGCGGGCGTCCTCGAGCTCCTGCCGATCATCGGCCCGATCATCGCGGCCATCCCGGCCGTGCTCCTCGCGTTGACGGCCGGCCTCGACGTCGGCATTGCCGCGGTGATCCTCTACACGGTGATCCAGCAGGTCGAGAACTACTTCCTCGTCCCGAAGGTCCAGGGCGACGCCGTCGACATGCACCCGAGCGCCGTGATGTTCGCGCTCGTGATCGGCGGGGCGATCGCCGGGTTGCTCGGGGCCATCCTCGCGTTGCCGATCACCGCGGCCGCGCGCGACGTCTTCCGCTACCTCTTCCACCGGCTGAGCGATCCGCCGGCATCGCCCGACGAGGCCGTCCGCCGCATCCTCGCCCACCCAACGATCGTCACCCCCGTCGCCGAGACGAACACCGCACCACCCGGCGGCCCGGGACCGGCCGAGCCCGCGCCGGCATGATCCGATGACCGACAGCCCCGATCCCTACAAGGTCCTCCAGGTGGACTCCGAGGCCGAGGACGAGGTGATCCAGGCCGCCTACCGGAGGCTCGCCCAGAAGTACCACCCCGACGTCGCGAGCGGTCCGGAGGCCGCGGCGCGCATGGCCGCGATCAATGCCGCGTGGGAGATCCTCCGCGACCCCACGCGGCGCGCCGCGCACGACCTGTCGCGGCGGCTCGCGATCCGTCATGCCGAGCGCACGGCCGCAGCAGCCCATAGCCCGGGGGCGAGTGGTCCGGCCGGCTCACGTCCCGGATCGCCGTCCGGTTCTGGCACGGGCGCGGCGGCCGGGTCTGGCGGCGTTGGCGGCACCGCGAGCGGCCAACCGCCACGCCGGGCCGAGACCGTGAGCTCGGACTGGACGAGCGGGCGCTCGAGTCACGGCGGCGGCTACGACCCGAGTCAGATGGGGAGACCCGACGGTCTCGGGGCGGCCGGACCGCCGCCGGGCGACCCGTCCGGCGCCGTATTGAACTTCGGGCGGTACGCCGGATGGTCGCTCGGCGAGATCGCGCGGCGCGACCTCGACTACATCGAGTGGCTGGACCGGATGCCGATCGGCCGAACGTACCGCGAGGAGCTCGACGGGATCCTCCGCCGGGCCGGCCGGCGGCGGAGCGCCGCCGCCGATGCCCAGGAGCGACGCGGGCTGTTCCGGCGCCGCTGACGGGTTCTGCGCGAGACGGCCGGCGCGTTCCGGGCGCGCCGAATCACCACTCCGCTCGCGTTTGGCGGATGTTGACGCTCTGGACGATGCCGAGGCCCACGGCGAGGCTGATCAGCGACGCGCCGCCATGCGAGATGAACGGCAGCGGGATCCCGGTGATCGGCATGATCCCGACGACCATCCCCAGGTTGACGACGAGCTGGAAGAGGATCATCGAGGCGAGACCGGCCGCGAACATCATCCCGAACGGGTCCTTGGACCGCCAGCCCGACACGAGAAGCCGCCACAGGAGCGCGGCGAACAGGATGAGCAGGATCATCGCCCCGATGAAGCCCAGCTCTTCCAGGTAGATCGCCGCGACGAAGTCGCTCTCCTGGACCGGCAGGAGGCTGCCCTGGTTCTGCGTCCCGTTCGTGAGGCCCTTCCCGAACGGCCCACCGGACCCGACGGCGATGACGGACTGGCGGAGCTGGTAGCCGGCGCCCTGCGTATCGGTCGACGGGTTGAGGAACGCGGTCAGGCGCTGCTTCTGGTAGTCGAGCAGGAGGTAGTTCCAGATGAGCGGGATCGCGGCGACGACGGCCGCGACCAGCCCGAACAGCCAGCGCAGGCTCGCCCCGGACATGAACAGCATCCCGCCGAGGATCGCGAGAAGGACGAGAGACGACCCGAGGTCCGGCTGGATCATCACGAGGAGGAATGGCGGCCCGACGAGGATGCAGGCGCCGAGGATCGCGGTGATCGAGCCGAGCCGGCCCTGACGCGCCCCGAGATAGTTGGCCAGGACCACGACCATGAGGATCTTCGCCAACTCGCTGAACTGGAAGTCGAACGGCCCGATCGCGACCCAGCGCGACGCCCCGCCCACGCCGTGGCCGATCGCGAGCGTGACGAGCAGCAGCCCGATCTGGACGCCGTAGAGCGGCCACGCGAACGTCTTGAGCCACTTGTAATCGAACGCGGTCGCGATGACGAACGCGATCAGCGCGATCCCGGTCCACATCAGCCCGCGGACGAACGTCGTCCCCGGGCTCAGGACCGTCTGCCCCTGCTCGACGCTGTTCGTGTAGGCCATCACGAGCCCGAGGGTCGCAAGGAGCCCCGCATAAGCGGCGAGCTGGAGGTCGAACGCCCGCCACGCCGCGCCGATCGAGCGCGACGCCCAGTCGGTCATCCGGGCCGGCTCGACGCGGATCACGCCCATGTCGGACCTCGGCGTGTCGAGAGCTGGCGCTTCGTCGGCTTCATCAGTTCGACTGGTAGAAGTTGCCGCGCTGGAGGAGGAAGAAGTTCCGGTAGTCGTGCTTGATGTGGAAGTGGAGCTGGAGGTAGTACTTCACGATCTCGGTTGCCACGTTGCCCTTGGTTCGTGAGTCGTAGGCGAACGCGAGGACGACGAGGTTCGCGTCCTCCCGGGCGATCGCCTTCATCCCGCTCGGGTCGCTCGCGGTCTTCTCGGGGTGCTTCGGCACGAACGCGACGAACCACGAGTGGAACGGCAGGCGGCCCTTGCTGTCGCGGAGACCGAACTCGGCAGTGCCCGACTTGCCGGCCACGACGATCGGGAGGTCGACGAGGTTGTAGGTGTGGCGGACGAGGAGGACATTGCGCGCGGCCTCGCGCATCGTTCGCAGATCGCTCCTCGGGACAGACAGCTTCCGGATGAGCTTCGGCTTGAACGGCCGGACGACGGTCCCGTCCGGGCCGACGACCTGGCGAACGATCTGCGGCTGGTAGAGCTTGCCGCCGTTCGCCAGCGCGGCGTAGGCGTTGGCGAGCTGGATCGGCGTCACGACGTCGTAGCCCTGGCCGATTCCCGCCTGGTACGTCTCACCCGGATAGATCGGCTCGCCGAACATCTGCTCCTTCCAGGCGTTCGTCGGGACGATCCCGGCCACCTCACCGGGAAGATCGATCCCGGTCTGGGCGCCGAAGCCGTACTGGTGGGCCCAGTGGGCGAGCCGCTCGATCCCGAGCATGCCCGCCATCTGGAAGAAGAACGTGTCGCTCGAGTGGGCGAAGCCCTCCTTGATCGGGATCGCTCCCCAACCGCGGTGGTTCCACTCGTAGAACCGCGTCCGCCCGAGCAGGAGGTAGCCCTTGGTCAGGATCCGCGTCTGGGCCGTGATCTTGTGATCGGCGAGGACGCCGCTGCCGGCGACGAGCTTGTATGTCGATCCGGGCGGATAGTGGGCCTGGATCGCGTGGTTCAGGAGCGGCTTGTTCTTGTCGTTCAGGAGCTTCGCGTAGTCCTTGGCGCTGATCCCACGGGCGAACTGGTTGTCGTCATATGTCGGGAGGCTGACCATCGCGAGGATCTCGCCGGTCTGCGGGTTCATGACGATGACCACGCCGCGCTTCAGGCCGGCGGCGCGCATCCCCCATTGGAGCGCCTTCTGGGCGTACTCCTGCTCCTTGACGTCGACGGTCAGCTTCAGCGAGTCGCCGGCCTGGGCCTGGCGAACGGTCTCGAGGACCTGGAGCTTGCGGCCCGACGCGTCGCGCTCGACCGTCTCGGTGCCGTAGAGGCCACGGAGCGAGTCCTCGTAATAGGCCTCGAGACCGGCCTTGCCGATCAGGTCGTCGGGGAGATACCCCTGCTTCTTGAGTCGCTCGAGCTGTTCGGCGTTGACCGGCCCGGTGTAGCCGAGGATCTGGGAGACGAGCGTGCCTTCCGGATACTGGCGCCGCGCCTCGACGACCACCTCGACGCCGGGCAAACGATCACCGGACTCGGCGATCAGCTGCGCGGTGGCCTCCGGCACGTCCGAGACGATGCGGACGAGGTCGAACCTGGATCCAGGATTGCCGTCGATCGCACCGTTGATGTCGGCGACGGGGACCTTGAGCAACGACGACAGGCGATCGACGACTTCGTCACGCCGTTCCTCGGGCAGGTCGACCGGACGGATCTTCACGGAGTACGTCCGCACGTTTCGCACGAGCTCCCGGCCGGCTCGGTCGTAGATGAGGCCGCGTGCCGACGGGATCGCCTGATCGACCTCGTGGAGGCCGCCCTGGTCGAGGGCGGCGAACTGTCCGCCGCTCACGACCTGGAGATAGAAGAGCCGGGTCGTGAGTCCGCCGATCGCGATGATCACCGCGATCCCGAACACGAGGAACCGGGAGCCGGGCCGAGACGGCGTCGCGCGTCCGTCGGGGAACGGCGTCATCGGGTCGCCCGCTCCTCGTCGGTGAGCCGGTCATGGATGGACACGATGAGCGGCCCGAGGATGACGGCGACGATCACGTCGTAGGCGACGCTGGGCAGGACGATCCGGAGCGGGTCGGACAGCGCAGCGGGCGGTCGGAGGACCGAGAAGAGCAGCACGAGGGTCATGGAATAGACGAGGCTCAAGAGGGCAGTGGCGATGATGGCGACGATCGGCCGGATCCGAGCCAAAGCCCGGGTCAGGACGCCCGTGGCGCCGACGGCAATGAGCAGAGCGAACGCGGTGCTCCCCAGGGGTCGCTGGGCGAGGGTGTCAAGGGCGATGCCCCCGACGAAGGCCCACACGAGCCCGCTGTCGAGTCCAGCGGCGACGGTCCAGATGACCGCCAGAACGAACACGAGATGCGGCTGGGCTTGGCCCACCCGAAGGTACTGCGTAATGGTCGATTCGAAGATTGCGGCCACCGTCGCTGCAATCGCGGCGACGAGCAAGGTCATGGTCGGTTCGATCCTCGGCGAGCCCAGGGTCGCGCCCTGCATCGTGCGTGGTGTCCGACGACCTGCGGCGGCGGTAGCGTTCGGCGGGAGTATCCCACGCGAGCCGGACCGGGGGCAATGGCGCGATCCGATCGTGCCCGGCGCCAGCGATCCGCGAGGAGCGGTGGTCGTCGCAAGGTTTCACGTGAAACCATCCCGCGCCGACCTCCGGATGAGCGCCGGATGAGGCCCAGATACGGCTGGGTGCATCGGGTTGGGCCATCATCGGGACCGCCCGGAGAACCGGGGCGAAGGCGGCTCCAATGCTAGAATTGGGCTTCGTGAGCGCATCCATCCGGCGGTCCTGAGTGGCTCAGACGATCGCCTGTGCCAATCAGAAGGGCGGCGTCGGCAAGACGACGACCGTCGTCAACCTGGCGACCTATCTCGCGCTCGCCGGCGAACGCGTCCTGATCGTCGACCTGGACCCGCAGGGCAATGCCACGAGCGGGTTCGGGATCGACCGATCCACACTCGATCTCACCCTCTACGACGTGGTTCTCGGCGAGACGGCCCTGGTCGAGACGATCCTCCCGACGGGCGTCGAGCAGTGCTCCATCGTTCCGGCGTCGGTGTCGCTTGCCGGTGCAGAAGTAGAGCTCGCCGGTGTGGATCGGCGCGAACGCCGTCTCGCGAGCGTGCTCGCGCCGGTCCTCGACGACTACGACTACATCCTCCTCGACTGCCCGCCATCGCTCGGCCTCCTCACCGTCAACGCCCTCACGGCGGCCGATTCCGTCCTCATCCCGACCCAATGCGAGTACTACGCCCTGGAAGGCCTCTCCCAGTTGATCGCCACCCTCAACCTCGTTCGAGACAACCTGAATCCGTCGCTCGGGATCAAGGGCGTCGTGCTCACGATGTTCGACGGCCGAACCAACCTCTCGGCCGACGTCGCCGCCGAGGTCCGGGACCATCTCGGATCGGCCGTGTTCGAGACGATCATCCCCCGAAGCGTCCGCTTGTCGGAGGCTCCCAGCTTCGGTCTGCCGATCGCTCGGTATCGCGCCGACTCGCGTGGGGCCACCGCCTACGAGGCCCTCGCAGTGGAGCTCCGCGGTCGGGACGATCACGCTTCGCCGATCAGTCCGGCGCGCCCCACCACCGCGCCGGCCGCTGCCATTGACGACGACCGCTCGATGCCGATCGCGATCGGGGGCGCTCGATGACCGTCCGACCGGAGCGCCAGTCCGGTCTGGGCCGAGGCCTCTCGTCGCTCATCCCCCAGCGCAGCACCCACGCGCCGACGAGCGAGATCCCACTCGACCGGATCCGGCCGAATCCTCGCCAGCCCCGCCAGCGGATGGACCAGACGGAGCTCGACAGCCTCGCCGACAGCATCCGCGAGCACGGCGTCCTGCAGCCGATCCTCGTGACCGAGACGCTCGATGGCTACCAGCTCGTCGCCGGCGAACGTCGGTTCCGGGCGAGCCAGCAGGCGGGCCTCGAGCGGATCCCGGCCGTCATCCGCCAGCTCGCCGACCGCGACCAGCTCGAGCTCGCCCTCGTCGAGAACCTCCAGCGAGCCGACCTCGGCCCGATGGAGGAGGCTCATGCGTACGAGGCGCTCGTCACGGAGTTCGCCCTGACCCACGAGCGGATCGCCGAGCGGGTCGGGCGCGCGAAGTCGACGGTGACGAACACACTTCGCCTGCTCGATCTCGATCCCGGCGTGCAGCAGGCCGTCGTGGACGGACGCCTCACCGCAGGCCACGCCCGCGCGATCGGCGGCCTCCCGACCGAGCATCAGGGACGCGTGACCCACACGGTCGTCGACCAGGAGCTCTCGGTGCGTCAGACCGAGGAGCTCGTCCGCCGGCTGCGCGAGCCGCGAGCCGCGGCGGCCCCGGCGGCCAAACGTGCGCTCGACCCGGATCTCGAACGCGTCGAGGAAGACCTCCGGCGCCGGCTCGGCACGAAGGTGACGCTCGCCCGATCCCGGAAGGGTGGCCGGATCATCATCGAGTTCTACAGCGACGAGGAGCTGGGACAGCTCTACGACCGATTGATCGGAGGACCTGCGTGACCGAAGAAGCCACCCAGACGCCAGCCACCGCCACGGGCAAGGCCCCGCGTCGGACGAAAGCTGCGGGTGGTTCCGACTACAACGCCGCCAGCATCCAGGTGCTGGAAGGCCTCGAGGCCGTCCGCCGTCGACCGGGCATGTACATCGGATCGACCGACGAGACCGGCCTTCATCACCTTGTCTGGGAGGTCGTTGACAACTCGATCGACGAGGCGATGGCGGGCCACGCCACCACGATCCACGTTCGGATCACGTCCGATGGGACGATCATCGTCCGCGACGACGGTCGGGGCGTGCCGGTCGGCAAGCACTCGACCGGCAAGGATGCGCTCGAGGTCGTCCACACCGTCCTCCATGCGGGGGGCAAGTTCGGCGGTGGCGGGTACAAGGTGTCCGGCGGCCTCCACGGCGTCGGTGTCAGCGTCGTCAACGCGTTGTCGGAGTGGATGCGCGTGGAGTCGGCGCGGGACGGCAGCATCTGGGCCCAGGAGTACGCCCGTGGCAAGCCGCTCGGACCGGTGAAGCGGATCGGGCCGCAAGGCGACCGGCGCGGAACCCTGACCTCGTTCCGCTCCGATCCGGACATGTTCGAGACGACCGATTACTCCTTCGAGACGATCAGCCAGCGGCTGCGCCAGTCCGCCTACCTGACGAAGGGCGTCTGGATCTCGCTCATCGACGAGCGGAACGATCGCGAGCGCTCCTTCTACTTCGAGGGCGGCCTCCAGTCGTTCGTCCGGCATCTGAACCGGAACAAGGAGGTGCTCGATAGCCGCCCGATCTATGTCGAGCAGCGCGACAAGTCGACGCTCGTCGAGGTGGCCCTCCAGTACAACGACACCTACACGGAGAACGTCCTGTCGTTCGCGAACAACATCAACACGCCCGACGGCGGCTCGCACGTCACGGGCTTCCGCGCCGCGCTGACGAGCTCGCTCAACGATTGGGCCCGGCGGGCCGGCGTCCTCAAGGACAACGATGCCAACCTCGCCGGCGATGACGTCCGGGAGGGTCTCACGGCGGTCATCAGCGTGAAGCTGACCGATCCCCAGTTCGAGGGTCAGACGAAGGCGAAGCTCGGCAACCCGGAGGTCAAGGGACAGGTCCAGACCGCGGTGGCCGAGGCCCTTGGCCAGTATCTCGACGAAAACCCCAGCGACGGCCGGCGGATCATCGAAAAGTGCCTGACGGCCGCCCGTGCCCGTGACGCGGCCCGCAAGGCGCGCGACCTGGTCCTGCGCAAAGGCGCCCTCGATGGACTCTCGCTCCCTGGCAAGCTCGCCGACTGCCAGGAGCGCGATCCCGCCCGGAGCGAGCTGTACATCGTCGAGGGTGACTCGGCCGGTGGCTCTGCCAAGCAGGGACGCGATCGGCGGTTCCAGGCGATCCTGCCGCTCCGCGGCAAGCTCCTGAACGTCGAGAAGGCGCGGCTCGACAAGATCGTCGCCAGCGAGAACGTCCGGCCCCTGATCATCGCGCTCGGAGCGGGGATCGAGGGGATCGGCGACAGCTTCGACATCGCGAAGCTGCGCTATCACCGGATCATCATCATGACCGACGCCGACGTGGACGGCGCTCACATCCGAACGCTGCTGCTGACCTTCTTCTACCGGTTCATGCCGCAGGTCATCGAGAACGGCTACCTCTACATCGCGCAGCCGCCGCTGTACCGGGTGTCCACCGGCAAGATCACGAAGTACGCCCAGTCCGAGAAGGAGCGCGACCGGATCGTCAAGGAGATGGATCGCAAGAACGTCTCGGTCCAGCGCTTCAAGGGGCTCGGCGAGATGAACGCCGATCAGCTCTGGGAGACGACGATGAACCCGGAGACGCGGACCCTCCTCCGGGCGGAGATCGACGACGCGGCGATGGCCGACGCGATCTTCACGATGCTCATGGGAGAGAAGGTCGCCCCACGCAAGGACTTCATCAAGACCGAGGCCCGGAAGGTACGGAACCTTGACGTCTGAGGTCCGCGAGGTGAACACCGCTCCAGGCGGGCGGGTCTTCGCCGATCCGGGCTCCGGGCTCGAGATCGAGGTGGCGCCCCATCGATGCTTCGCCTGCGGCTCGCTGAACGAGCACGGGATCCGTCTGGACCTGCACGTCGACGGCGATCGCTGCTGGACGGACGTCGCGCTCCCCGAGCGCTTCCAGGGCTGGGACGGGATCGCCCACGGCGGGATCGTCTGCACGATCCTCGACGAGGTCATGGCATGGTCACTCGCCACGACCGACAACTGGGGCCTCACGGCGCGGATGGCAGTCGACTTCAAGCGCCCGGTGCGCCTCGGCGTGCCGGTTCGCGCCGAAGGGTGGATCACCGCGCAGCGGCGGCGCCTGGTCGAGACGGCCGCGCGGATCATCGACCCGGCGGACGGCACGGTGCTGGCACTCGCGACCGGGACCTACGTTGCGGCCGACGCCGCGCGCAAGGCGGAGCTCCAGGCCCGCTACCGCTTCCGGCTCGTCCCGGCGGGCGACACCGCGCGCTCAGCTGGGGCAGGATGATGCCAGCCGTCGCGACGAGCCCGATCACCGCGCGGGCAAACGAGCTCGTGGCCGACCGCCGTCCCGACGCGGAGGATCTTGGGCGACGGCTGGCAGACGAGACCGGCGATCCGGATCGCTTCGCGGACGTCCTGTCGGATGGCCTCCAGGGGCTGTCGGACCCCGAGTACCTCGCCGGCGAGCGCCGGATCGCGCCGGGGATCGGCGACCTCCACGGGGTGCGATGGCCGCTGATGGAGGCCGTGAAGCGTGGGTTCCGTGAGGCCACACGGCGCGAACGGACGTCGGGCTGGCTGTTCCTCGCCGATCGCCTCCTCCGCGTGCCGACCCTGGAAGAGCGCTGGTTCGCCTTCGGGCTCCTCGAGCGGCTCGTCGTCGACGACACCGAGCGCGCCTGGCAACTGTTGCGTCGCGCCGCCCGCGACACGGGTGACTGGATCACGGTCGACAGCCTCGCCCACCCGGTCGGCAAGGGCGTTCT
>DASXTH010000191.1:0-2458 GCA_036505555.1 Candidatus Limnocylindrales bacterium
CGTCTGCTCGACCGGTTCGCGGCTCGGCTGCCGACGACTCGTTCCGGCGGGGCCGCGGAACTGCTCGCGGGCCTCACCGAGCGGGAGCGCGAGGTGCTCGTCCTGATCGCGCGCGGCCTGTCGAATGCGGAGGTCGCCGAACGGCTGTTCCTCAGCGAGACGACGGTGAAGACGCACGTCTCGCGGATCCTCCTGAAGCTCGACCTGCGAGATCGCGTCCAGGCGGTCGTCTTCGCCTACGAGATCGGCCTCGTCCAGCCGGGGGTCGACTGACGGCGTCGACGGACCCAGTCGACGGGACCCAGGCTTCGCAGGTCCTCCCCGCGATCTTCGCAGGACCTCCACGATCCTCCCTGAGGATGACCTCGAATCGGAGACGCGGCGGACGACGCGCGCCGGCCACCGACCTACTGTCGACTCGTGACAGCCAACCACTCCGCCACCACCTCCAGGGAGGGACGATGAAACTGCTGCGCAACCTGTCGCGGCGCAAGCTGCGGACGATCCTCACGGTCTCCGGCATCACGATCGGGATCTGGGCGCTCGTCGTCTTCGGCTCGATGGCGAACAAGATCAACGCCCTCGTCGATGGCGGGAGCCAGTACTTCGGCGACAAGATCGTCGTCAGCGACGCATCCGGCGGCGGCTTCGGCGTCGCCCCGATGGAAGCGACGACGGCCGCGGCGATCAGCGCGATCGACGGCGTCGAGATCGCCGTTCCGTCGGTGACCGTGTTCTGGGACGAGCTCGGCGGCGCCAACTTCGGTGTGCCGGACCAGATCGTCGGATCGGTCGCGGGCGCGGACAAGGGCCACGAGTCGTTCGTCCTGAACTATGCCCAGGGCCGCGCGCTGACCCCCGAGGACGAAGGCAAGAACGTCGTCGTCATGGGCTCCGACATCGCGCGGAAGCACAGCGTCAAGGCCGGCGACAAGATCACGATCCACAACGTCGAGTTCGAGGTCGTCGGGATCCTCGAGCCGACCCTGACGGCGCCGGACTCGACGGCCATCGTCCCGCTCCTCGCCTCGCAGCAGCTGTTCTACGAGACCCTGCCGCCGGTCGTGAAGGAGCGGCTCCAGCCGGCGGACCTGATCAACCAGGTGACCGTCTACCCGAAGGCGGGCGCGGACATCCCGACGCTCGCCCGGACGATCGAGTCGACCGTCCCGAACACCTCGACCCTGACCGGCGAGGAGTTCGACCAGCAGGTCGGCTCGGCGACCGCGATCTTCAACGCGATCATCATCGGCGTCGGGCTGATCAGCCTCGTCGTCGGCGGCCTGTCCGTCATCAACACGATGGCGATGTCGGTCGCCGAGCGGACCCGCGAGATCGGGATCAAGCGGGCGATCGGCGGGACGCGCCGGCGGATCATCCGCGAGCTCGTCCTCGAGGCTGGGCTCATCGGCTTCCTCGGCGGGATCATCGGCCTCGCCCTCGGCGCGATCGTCGTCGCCCTCGCCAACGACGCCGGACGCGCGTCCGGAACGGTCCTCTTCGACCTCACCGCCGGAACCGCGATCACCGCGGTCGTCTTCTCGACGGTCCTCGGCATGATCGCCGGCATCATCCCTGCCACCCACGCGGCGCGTCTGGACCCGGTCCAGGCCCTCCGCTACGAATAGGAGCCCGCGCAATGGCACTCCTCGAAGGGCGCAACCTGCGCAAGACGTACCGCCTCAGCCGGAAGAACACGATCGAGGCGCTCCGCGGCGCCGACGTCTCCATCGAGGCCGGCGAGATGGTCGCGATCATGGGTCCGTCGGGCTCCGGCAAGTCGACCCTGATGCATATCCTCGGGCTGCTCCACGGCCCGGACCGGAACGGCGGCCCGGTTCCGACCCTCGCGGTCGACGGCGTCGATGCCACCGGGCTGTCGGACAGCGAGCGGACCCGAATCCGGGCCACGAAGATGGGGTTCGTCTTCCAGCAGTTCAACCTCGTTCCGACCCTCACGGCCGAGGAGAACGTCGCGCTGGCGGCCGAATACGCCGGGGTCAAGGGTGGCCCGGCCCGGACCGCGGCCAAAGCGGCGCTCGATCTCGTCGGCCTGGCCGACCGTGGCGGGCACCGTCCGTCGGAGCTCTCCGGCGGCGAGCAGCAACGGGTTGCCCTCGCCCGCGCTCTCGTGAACAAGCCGACGCTGATCCTTGCCGACGAGCCGACGGGCAACCTCGACTCCGGGCGCTCGGCCGAGATCCTCGCGCTGCTCCGGAAGTTCAATCGTGAGCAGGGCCAGACGTTCGTCATCGTCACCCACGATGCCGAAGTCGGCGCGGCATGCGATCGGGTCATCGGGATGCGGGACGGCGTGATCGTCGGCGCCGAGGCGACCGCGGCGGGCGCCGCGGCCTGATCGCGCGAACGAGGCGGGAGGGCGACAGCGGGCCGGCGATTACCTCGGCCGGCCCGGTGTGGGACGGCGCGCCTGTCACAGGCGAGGTCCATGATCGGC
>DASXTH010000192.1:0-7479 GCA_036505555.1 Candidatus Limnocylindrales bacterium
GCCCGTCCACATCACGATCCCGACGGCCAACCCGTGGGTCCCGCTCCGGATCCTCGCCCTCGGCAAGTCCGGCAGCGAGGCGGTGCAGGCCGACGTCTACCTCCTCACCGACCGCAAGCCGGCTCTCCTCCCGGCTCCGAGCGGCTCGAACGGCCTCCGTCTCGACTACGACGCGGCGGCGACGGAGAGCCTCCTCACCGACCTCCACGGCGACCGCGGCATGGAGTGGGTGCCATCGAGCGGATGGCTCACGAAGGTCGCGATCGACGGCACCGCGGGCCAGATCGGCTTCGATCTCGCGATCGACGCGTCCGGCGCGGGTCGCCCGTCGGCGGTCGACGCCGGGTTCACGATGCCGGGCGCGGTCATTCCCACCCCGACGGCCGACCTGAGCCGGCTCCTGCTGGCGCTGGGCTTCGTCGGGGTCGGGCTGGTCGGGATCCTGATGATCGGGCGGGCGCGGCCGACGACGGGTCGGCCGGTCGGCTGGTAGGCGACTCGCGATGACGTCCCGACGGGCGGCGATCGGCCTCGGCGTGAGCCTGGCGGTCGCCGTCCTGACGGGCCTCGCGGCGAACGCGGTCGCGCGGACACACGACCCGATCGAGATCGCGATCGAGATCCACTACTCGCACTTCTCGCCGCCAACGGTCAGGGTTCCCGCCGGACGGCCGGTCACGTTCGTGATCACGAACACCGACCCGATCGATCACGAGTGGATCGTCGGCGACGCCGCGAGCCACGAGCGGCATCGAACGGGGACCGAGCCGGTCCACGACGCGCGACCGACCGAGATCACGATCCCGGCCGGCACGGTCCGCCGGACGACGGTGACATTCGCTGCGGGAACGGGCACGGAGCTCTTCATCTGTCACCTGCCCGGCCACGAGGCCTACGGCATGGTTGGGACCGTTGTGATTGCTCATTAGCTGATGAATGCAATCGCGTTCGGTCCGCGTGCGATCCTGCGCGGGTGACCGACTCGACGACCACGACCACCTCGATCCGCGCCGCCGTCCTCGATCGGCCGGGCGTGGCGACGCGGATCGAGGACCTGGAGCTCGATCCGCCGGGACCCGGCGAGGTCCGCGTCCGGATGGCCGCGGCGGGTGTCTGCCACTCCGACCTGCATGTCCGGGACGGCGAGTGGGAGCGCGAGGGACCGATCGTCCTCGGGCACGAAGGATCGGCGATCGTCGAGGCGCTGGGCGACGGTGTCGCCGGCGCGTACCCGGCTCTCCGGCCTGGCGCCCTGGTCGCGCTCGCCTGGCTGATCCCGTGCGGCCGCTGTCGGGCGTGCCGGCGCGGCCAGGTGTGGAGCTGCTCGGCGAGCCCGTCGTACACGCACCGGATGCCGGACGGGGCAGCGGCCATCCATCGTCCGGGCGGCGGGGACGTCCTCACCTACTGCGCGATCGGGACGTTAGCCGACCGCCAGAACGTGCCGGCGGCCGCTGCAATCCCGGTCCCCGACGGCACGCCGCCGGACGTCGCCGCCCTCATCGGCTGCTGCGTCACCACCGGCGTCGGGGCGGCCACGAAGACCGCCGAGGTTCAGCCCGGCTCGTCGGTCGTGGTCATCGGGCTTGGCGGCGTGGGTCTCTCGTGCGTCATGGGCGCTGCGCTCGCCGGCGCCCGGCAGATCGTGGCGGTCGATCGCGTCCGGCCGAAGCTGGAGCTCGCGAAGGCCGTCGGGGCGACGGACGGGATCACCGCCGGCAGCGACGCGGCGGAGACCCTTGCCGCGATCCGGGACACGACCGACGGCGGGCCGGACACCTGCTTCGAGGCGATCGGGCTGCCGGCGACGATCGAGACGGCGATCGCCTGCTTGCCGACCGGCGGCACCGCGGTGCTCGTCGGGATGACGCCATTCGGCGTCCGGGCGTCGTTCGAGCCGTTCCCGTTCGTCGACGGCGGCCGGCGGATCCTTGGTTCGAACTACGGATCGGCGGATCCGGCGGTCGACTTCCCGCGCTACGCCGCGCTCCACCTCGCCGGGCGACTGCCCGCCGAACGGCTCGTCACCGGCCGGATCGGGCTCGACGGGCTGGAAGATGCGTTCGACGCCATGCGCCGCGGCGAGGGCGTTCGAACGATCATCGCGTTCTGAGCGTCAGGCGGGCGTCGCCGTCCGGCTCTCTGGCTGCGGATCGTCCTCGGTCGGGGGCGGGTCCCCTGACGGCGGCAATGCTCCGGCTGCCGGCGGCTCCGGCTCCGAGATCGGCGGCAGGAGCGGCGAGCCCGTGATCAGGCGCGAGCCGCGGCCGTGGGTCAGGAAGCTCCAGGCCCAACGGATCGTGACGACGAGCCGGTTCGAGAAGCCGATGAGATAGATGATGTGGATCCAGAGCCAGAGGGTCCACGCGAGGAACCCGCTCTGGCGGCCGAGCGGCCCAAGCCACGGGATGTCCGTGACGCCGGCGAGCCGGCCGATCACCGCGACGTCGCCCTTGTTCGAGTAGCGGAACGGCGGCGTCGCCTCGCCCGACAACCGGCGCCGGATCGTCTTTGCTGCGTGACGCCCGCCCTGGATCCCACCCTGGGCGACGCCGGGCACGGGACGATCGGGCTTCCACGGCATGACCGCGGCGTCGCCGACCGCGAAGATCTCGGGGTGGCCGGGGATCGAGAGGTCCGGCCCGACCTGGATCCGGCCGGTGCGATCGGTCGGCGCTCCGGTGGCTCGGGCGACCGCCGACACGAACGGCGCCACGACGATCCCGGCCGCCCACAGCGCCGTGCGCGTCGGGATCCGCTCGTTCGCGCCGTCCGGGGTCTCGACCGTGACCGATCGGTCGTCGATCGCGACGACCCGGGTGTCGGTCCTCACGATCGCCCCAAGTCGTTCGAGCTGACGCTTCGCGGAGGCCGAACAGTCCGGCGGGTAGGTCCCCAGGATCCGATCCATCGCCTCGACGAGGAGGATCCGCGCGCCGGCGGTATCGATCGAGCGGAAGTCGCGCCGGAGCGTGTCCCGGGTGATCTCGCCGAGCGCCCCCGCGAGCTCCACGCCGGTCGGCCCGCCGCCGACGAGGACGAACGTCATCCACTCGCGCCGGAGCGCCGGATCATGCTCGCGCTCGGCCGCCTCGAAGGCGATGAGGATCCGCCGTCGGATCCCGGTTGCGTCGTCGAGCGCCTTGAGCCCCGGCGCGAGCACCGCCCAGTCGTCGTGCCCGAAGTACGAGAACCGTGCTCCGCAGGCCACGATCAGCGTGTCGTACGGGATCGGGCCCCCGTCGGAGAGCCGCACCTCGCGGCGCTCTGGGTCGAGCTCGACCGCCTCACCAAGGAGGACGGTCGTGTTCCGCTGGCGGCGGAGGATCGAGCGCAACGGCTGGGCGATGTCGCCTGGCGACACCGCACCGGTCGCGACCTGGTAGAGGAGCGGCGTGAACAGGTAGTGGTTGCGCCGGTCGATGACGGTGACCTCGACGCGGTCGTCGCCGCCGAGCTCCTTCGCGGCGTAGAGCCCGCCGAAGCCGCCACCGACGATCAGCACCCGATGTCGTGGGCTGCTCATGCTCATCGTTACGGCGAGTCTAGCCCGATAGACTCGATGGACCGTGCGACCTCTCCCCTCCCCGTTCGACGACATCGCGGCCGGTCGCCCGGCGACCGTCCCGCTTCGCTCGTCCGCCCTCCTCGGAGCGCGGCTCCTCACGAAGGACCTGGCGTTCCCGCTCGACGAACGCCGAGCGTTCGGACTCGATGGCCTCCTCCCCGATCGAGTCCTGACCATCGAGGAGCAGCTCGACCTGGAGCTGGAACACCTCCGCCGCAAGGCCGACCCGCTCGAGCAATACATCGGGCTGGCGGCGCTCCAGGACCGCAACGCGACGCTGTTCTACCGCCTGCTCGCCGAGCACACGGACGAGTTCCTGCCGATCGTCTACACGCCGACCGTGGGGCGGGCGTGCCAGGAGTTCAGCCACATCCTCCGGCGGACCCGCGGTCTGTGGATCACGCCCGACGACGTCGACCGGATCCCGGATCTCCTCGCCCACAGTCCCTACGACGACGTCCGGCTGATCGTCGTCACCGACAACGAGCGGATCCTCGGGCTCGGAGACCAGGGGGCTGGCGGGATGGCGATCCCGATCGGTAAGCTCGCGCTCTATACCGCGGCGTCCGGGATCCACCCGGCCCTGACGCTGCCCGTCTCCCTGGACGTCGGGACCGACAACCCGCTCCTCCTTGCCGACCCGCTGTACCTCGGCCATCGCGCGCCGCGTCTCAGGGGAGCGGCGTACGACGCGCTCGTGGAGGCGTTCGTGGCCGGCGTCGAGGCTCGCTGGCCGGGTTGCCTGATCCAGTGGGAGGACTTCAAGCAGCACAACGCGCTCCGGCTCCTCGATCGCTACCGTGACCGCGTCTGCTCATTCAACGACGACATCCAGGGCACCGCCGCGGTCGTCCTCGGCGGGATCCTCGCGGCGCTGCGCTTGCTCGGCGGCCGGCTCGTGGACCAGCGGGTCGTGATCGCCGGCGCGGGCGCTGCCGGGATCGGGATCGCGAGGCTGATCCGGCTCGCGATGATTGAGGACGGCGCGAGCGCGGCGGAGGCGGCGGCCGCGATCTCGATCGTCGACACCCGCGGGCTGGTCCACGACGGGCGGGACGGCCTCGAGCCGGACAAGCTCGACCTGGCTCGATCGGCCGCGCGGCTCGCCGAGGACGGGTTCGCGCCGGATCCGGGTAGATCGCCCAGCCTGGCCGAGGTGATCCGCGTCCTCCGACCGACGATCCTCCTCGGCGCGACCGGCATGCCCGGGACCTTCACGAAGCCGCTGATCGCCGCGATGGCCGAGCGCACGCTCCGGCCCATCGTCATGGCGCTCTCCAACCCGACGGCCGCGTGCGAGGCGATCCCGGCCGACATCCTCCGCTGGTCGGAAGGCTCAGCGGTCATGGCAACGGGTTCGCCGTTCCCCGCGGTCGAGCGCGACGGGCGCCGCCACGAGATCGGCCAGGCGAACAACGTCTTCGTCTTCCCGGGCCTCGGTCTCGGCGCGATCGTCGCCGAGACGCGGACGATGCCGGATCGGCTGTTCCTCGTGGCCGCCCGGACGCTCGCCGATCACGTCTCGGACCAGAGGCTCGCGGCCGGCGCGATCTACCCGAGCGTCGATGCGCTCCGGCCGGTCACGCGGGCGATCGCGCTCGCCGTCGCGAGGGAGGCACGGGCGCTGGGGATCGCCCGGATCGCGGCGTCAGACGATGTCGAGGCGGCGATCGACGACGCGATGTGGTGGCCGGAGTACGTGCCGTACGTCCCGGCGGAGGATCGGCGCGCGCCGGTCAGCTGACGGGCGCGCCGTCGGCCGCCAGGCGGTCGTTGCTGGCCCTACTTGTCCCGATCCGCGCCGGCCAGCGCGGCCTGGGCGGCCGCCAGCCGGGCGACCGGAACGCGGAACGGCGAGCACGACACGTAGTCGAGCCCGATCTTCTCGCATTTCCAGATCGACTCCGGATCGCCACCGTGCTCGCCGCAGATCCCGAGCTCGAGGCCGGGCTTCGTCGAGCGGCCCTTGTCGGCCGCGACCTTCATCAACCCGGCAACCGCGTCGTCGAGCGTCTGGAAGGGGTTGACCGGCAGGATCCTGTCCTCGACGTACTTGAGGAGGAAGCCGCCCTCGGCGTCGTCACGGCTGTAGCCGAACGTCATCTGGGTCAGGTCGTTCGTCCCGAAGCTGAAGAAGTCGGCCTCGGTCGCGATCTCGTCGGCGGTCAGGGCGCCGCGCGGGACCTCGATCATCGTCCCGAACTTGTACTCTACGTCGACGCCGCCCGCGGCCTCGCGGACCGCCGTGGCCTCCTTCTCGAGGAGGCGACGCGTCTCGCGCAGCTCGTTCACGTGGCCGACGAGCGGGATCATGATCTTCGCGATCGGATGGCCGCCGCTCTTCTTGACCGCGATCTCGGCTTGGAGGATCGCCCGGGTCTGGATCTTCACGAAGTCCGGGATCATCAGCCCCAGCCGACAGCCGCGGAGCCCGAGCATCGGATTCTGCTCGTGGAGCGACCGGATCGTCGCGAGGAGCTCCTTGTCCTCCTCGCTTGCCCCGCCCGCCGACTCGGCCCGGGTGACCTTGACCAGCTGCTCCTCGAGGTTCGGCAGGAACTCGTGGAGCGGCGGGTCGATCAGGCGGATAACGACCGGCAGGCCGTCCATCGCCCGGAAGATCCCCTCGAAGTCGCCCTGCTGGAGCGTCTGGAGCTTTGCCATGGCGACGTCGAACGTCGCGATCGCCTCTTGTTCGTCGGTGTTCAGGGCGTCGCCGGCGGCGGCCTTCGCCTTCGCCCGTGTCGCCTTCGCGGCGACGAGGATCGCGCCACGAACGATCTCGAGCCGCTCGCCCTCGCGGAACATGTGCTCGGTCCGGCAGAGGCCGATGCCGTGTGCGCCGTAGCTCCGGGCCTGCGCTGCTTCCTCGGGCTTGTCGGCGTTGGTCCAGACGGCCATGCGGCTGAAGCCATCGGCCCAGCCGAGGATCGTCTGGAGCTCGGGCTGGTCTTCGAACCGGGCCTCGACCGTCGGCAGGGCGCCGAGGTACAGCGCACCCGACGAGCCGTCGAGACTGACCCAGTCGCCTTCCTTGAAGTGGGTGCCGGTGACGTTGCATTTCGCCTGCTTGCCGGCGTAGTCGACGAGCAGGTCCGCCGAGCCCGCGACACACGGCTTGCCGATCTGGCGCGCGACGACGGCCGCGTGCGACGTCGCGCCGCCACGCGCGGTGATGATCCCCTGGCTCACGGCCATGCCGTGGAAGTCATCGGGCGAGGTCTCGATCCGGACGAGGATCACCGGCTCGCCGCGCTCCACCCATGCGACAGCGTCGTCGGCGTCGAACACGGCGCGGCCGACAGCCGCGCCCGGCGACGCGTTGAGCCCGTTGACGATCTTCGTCGCGCCCTTGAGCGCCCCCTGATCGAAGGTCGCCCGGAGGAGCTGGTCGACCTGCGCCGGCTCGATCCGCTCGACCGCCTCGCGCTTCGTGATCACGCCTTCGTCGACCATCTGGACCGCGATCTTCACGGCCGCCGCGGCGGTCCGCTTCGCGATCCGGGTCTGGAGCATGTACAGGCGACCCTTCTCGATCGTGAACTCGAGGTCCTGGACGTCGCGGTAGTGCGCCTCGAGCTGGTTGCCGATGCGGACGAACTCGTCGTACGCCTCGGGCATCGAGGCCTTGAGCTGGCTGATCTTCTCGGGCGTCCGGATGCCCGCGACCACGTCCTCACCCTGGGCGTTGGTCAGGTACTCGCCGTAGAGCTCCTTCGTGCCGTCGAACGTGTTGCGGGTGAAGGCGACCCCGGTCCCCGAGTCGTCGCCCATGTTCCCGAACACCATCGTCACGACGTTGACCGCGGTGCCGAGGTCGTGGGCGATCTTCTGGCTGTTCCGGTAGTCGTTGGCCCGCTTGCCGAACCACGAGGCGAACACGGCCTTGATCGCGAGGTCGAGCTGCTCGT
>DASXTH010000193.1:0-1703 GCA_036505555.1 Candidatus Limnocylindrales bacterium
CCATCAGCGGGATGAAGACGAGGATGCTGCCGGTGATCAGGCCCGGCCAGACGATGGGCAGCGTGACCTGGCGGAACGTCGCCCAGCGGCCCGCGCCGAGGTCCTTCGACGCCTCCAACAGCGTCCGGTCGAGCCGCTCGAGGGTCACGTAGAGCGGGAAGACCATCAGCGGCAGGTAGTTGTAGACGATCCCGATGAGCACGGCGATCGGCGTCCCGAGGATCTGGATGTCGACGCCGGTCACGCTCTCGAGGAACCCGGACACGCCGCGCGGCCCGAGGATCGTCAGCCAGGCGATCGTCCGGATCAGGAAGCTCGTCCAGAACGGGATGACGAGCAGGATGATCAGCAGGCCCTTGCGCTTTCCCGCGCGGCTCGCGATGAAGTAGGCGAGCGGGAAGGCGACGAGGAGGCAGAGCGCGGTCCCCGAAAGAGCCAGGACGATGCTCGTGATGAACGGCGCCGGCCGCTGGAACACGATCGAGTAGTTGTCAAAGCTCAGGGCCGGGGCGTAACCGCCGTTCGGGTCGCGCGTTCCAAAGCTGTAGACGAAGACGATGATGATCGGGGCGACGAGAAGCCCGAGATACCACGCCCCGGCCGGCAGGAGCAGCAGGCCGGTGAGGAGCCGATCGCGACGGCTCCCTCCGGTCCTGGTGGCTCCCGCCGAAGCCGCGACGACCGCCATCAGCCGGCGAGGAACTCCGCCCAGATGTCGGCCCGCTGCTGGTTGCCACTCTGGTCTGTCGCGACCGACAGCCCGGTGAGCTGATCGTCCGGGACGTAGACGGCCGCGTTGTTGACGAACTCGGGCGGCAGCAATGCCTTCGCGTCGTCATTGCAGCTCGCGTAGCCGGCGTACAGGCTCTCGATGACCTGGACGGCCGGGTCCTGGATCCAGTTGAGGAAGGTGTAGGCCGCGTTCGGGTGCGGTGCCTCGTCGAGCAGGACCCACGTGTCGACCCAGTAGATCGTCCCCTCGGACGGGATCGTGTAACCCGTGTCCTTGTAGTCGTCTTCCTGCTGCATTAGGTAGGCGGTGCCGTTCCAGGCGAGAGCAAGCAGGGCGTCGCCGCTTCGGAGTGTGTCCGGATAGTTGTCCGAGTCGATCGACTGGAGGTGCGGGCGGAGGGCAAGGAGGTCCTTGCGCGCCTGCTCGAGCTCGGCCGTGTCGGTCGTGTTCACGTCGAAGCCGTGCATCCGGAGCGGTGCGACGAACACGTCGCCCGGCGAGTTGACGACGAGCGTCTTACCGGAGTACGTCGTCGTCGCGAGCTTCCAGAAGTCGGCCCACGAGGTGACCGGTTCCTTGACCGAGCCGCGGTAGATGATCCCGGTCGTGCCCCAGTCCTTCGGGACGATGTAGTCGTCGTTCGGGTCGAACGGCAGCGTGAGGAAGCGGCTGTTGACCTTCGCGAGGTTCGGCAGCTTGCCCTTCTCGAGCTTCGCGAGGAAGCCGCCGTCGGCGAGCGTCTTCGAGAACTCCGCGGTCGGGACCGCGACGTCGTACTGGCCCTTGCCGCCGGCCTGGAGCTTGGCGAGCAGCTCCTCGTTCGATGGATACGTGTCGTAGGTGATCGGGACCTTGAACTGCTCCTCGAACGCCGCCTTGTTGTCGTCAGCGAAGTAGTCCGACCAGTTGAACATGTAGAGGTCGGACTCGAGGGGCCCGATCGTCTCGACCGGTGCGACCGAGGGCGCCT
>DASXTH010000194.1:0-11183 GCA_036505555.1 Candidatus Limnocylindrales bacterium
GCCTCGTAAAGGTCGCCGCCCGAGAATGTCGCGGTCTTCGTGTGCGGGATCCCGGCCGCATCAGTCCACTTGATGACGACCTTCTTGATCCCAGACTGTGCATCGCTCGCGTGCACCTTGATCTTGGTCGTGTGCGGCGCCGTGCTGCACGCGGCTCCGCGATAGATAGTGGACGGGTTGAACGGTTCGAGGTCGACGAGCGGCGGCGTCGTGTCCGGGTTCGGGGTCGGGGTCGGCTTCGGGGTTGGTTTCGGAGTCGGCTTCGGCGTGGGCCGGGGCGTCGGCTTCGGCGTCGGACTCGGCGTCGGGGTCGCGGTCGGCGTCGCCGTCGGGACTGGTGTCGGGCCGGGCGAGGGCGAGTTGTCCTGGATCGGCGTGATGGTCTCGAATGGCGAGCCGCCGATCACGAGCGCGGTGATCGGCGCGCAGTCGACGACCTGGACCGACGCGGCGTCCGCGAGCGTGATCAGGTTCGCGTGGACCCAGCCCTCGGGATGCGTCGGCGATCCGGTGTAGACGCGGTACCACGAGCCGTCGGCGTTCTTGCCGGTGACCCAGACCTTCTGGCCGGGTGGCGCCTTCGCGAAGGCGGTCCCCACCTTCCAGCACGGGTAGATGTCGAGCACGGAGCTCGACGTGCCGGCGGGCTTCGGCTGACCGGCGAACCCGCCGGCGAGGCCACCGACGACGAGACCCGCGACGACGAGCACGCCCAGCACCGGACCGCCGCCAACGGCGGCCGTCAACTTGCCGAACAACCCGGCGATCTGCGTCCCGAAACTCATGTCAGACCCCTCGACCCGCGAGGTCGGGTGCCCGGCCTCGTGCGCCACGCCAGCGTACGACCGGCCCGTTAAGGCGCAGTGAAAGTCCCGATCGGTTCATTTCGACGGCTTCGGTTTCGCCGTGGGCTTCGGCGTCTTCGTCGGCGCGCTGGCCTTGTGGCTCGCGCTCGGCGCGGCGCTCGCCGCCGCGCTCGCGGACGGCGCGCTCGAGGCCGCGGTCGGCGGCCGTCCGGAGCCGGCCCCGAGAACGAGGACGAGGCCGACGGCGATCGCGCCGACGACGATTCCTGCCACCACGACCATCAGCCAGCCGGGCAACCCGCCGCCCGTGTCGGCGGCTTCACGCCGACGGGCCGCGGCGGTGCGGCCGGCGACAGGCTGCCGACCCGTCGCCACGGCTGGCCCAGGTGTCGGGCCGGCGGTGGGCCCGGGCGCGGTTCGCGGCGGAAGAGGCATCCGGACGGCCGCCGTCGCACCGGCGAGCTTGTTGCCGCAGCGCTGGCAGAACGTCCGACCGGCAACGTTGGCGGTGCCGCAGCTCGGGCAGCGAACGAGCTCGGCGGCGCCCGCCGCGGGGGCGGCGCTCGTCGGTGTCGCCGAGCCAGGAGCCGCGGCCTCGACCGGGCTCGGTGCCGCCGGGGCCGCCGCGCTCGCGACGTCGACGGCATCCGCCGGCTCGGCCGTCCACTCGAGGAACGCGCCGCAGTTGCCGCAGAACTGGTCCTCGGCGTTGTTGACCGTGCCGCACTGGCGACAGATGACCGTGGGCGAGGACGGTCCGGTCATCGGCGGAAGATCAGCGGCGGGCCCAGCGGTGACTGGAGCTGCCAGTTGTACGACGACGGCATGTCGGGGGCGGTCGTCACGAGCATCGGCGCCTTCGCCGGCGGGAACAGCGGTCCCGCGACGCGTGTCGCGATGAGCTCGCGCGGTCCAATCAAGTCGTGATGAAACACCAGGACGCCGACCGTGAAGGTCCCGTGGTCGTCGGCCACGACCTTCTTCGTCGTCGGCGTGATCCCGATCGACCAGCTCAGGACGACCGTCGCCCCAGCCGGAAACCCGGTCCCCTTGACGAACACGACGATGCCGGGGCTGCCGATGGGCGGGTCGAGCTCTAGCACGGCCTTCGACCCGAGGCCGACGAGCCGGACCGTCCGTGGCGACCCGGCGAAGTTGCCCGGGATCGACAGCTTGCCCGTGCGCGAGCCCTTGTCCGTCGGGGTGAACCCCATGGTGACGGTGCACGACTCGGTCCGATGGAGGCGGAGGTTCTTGCAGCCGTCGAACAGGATCGAGAAGTCGGCGCCGGTCCGGGTCGACGCGGCCGGGCGGAGCGGACCCCAGCCGCGGTTCGAGACGATCGCGGCGAACGGCAGGCTCGGCTGGCCGACCGCGAGCGATCCGAAGTCGAGCTTTGCCGGCGTGACGAGCGGGTCCGGGGGAAGGTCGCGGAGGAATACGTCGGAAAGCTGGTTGCCATCGCCCTGGACGAGGACTGGTGACGTCGACGAGAACGCAACATAGCGGCCGTCTCCGCCGATCGCGGGACCCACGCTGGAGTTGCCGCCGGGGCCGCCGGCTGCCGCCTCGGAGATCCGGATCGTGTCCCCGAGCACGAGGTCGCGGGCGAGCACCTCCGTCTTCGGGATGACGACTGCCGCGAGGACGATCGTCGGCTCGTCGGCGGGCGGCGCCGCCGCGGAGGCCGTCACGATGTCGACCGCGCTCGTGGTGAAGGCGACGATCCGGCCGTCCGAGGCGATGGCGGCCTGGCCGCTCGGGCCGTTTCCCGGCGCCCCCGCGGGCGTGACCGACACGAGGGTCGTCGTCGCGGCGGTCCGGTCGCGGACGAAGACGTCCTGGATGTTCGTGTCGCCCGAGACGAGGTCGGACGCGGTCGACTCGAACGCGATCGCATGGCCGTCGGCCGACGATGCCGCCCCAAGGCTCGAGCCGTTCCCGGATGTGCCCGCCGTGTTGACGCTGACGAGCTCCGTCGTACCCGCGGCCAGGTTGCGGACGAAGACCTGCGTGAACTGGTTGCCAACGATCACCGGCGCGAGGTCCTTGGCGGTGGAGTCGAAGGCGACGACCTTGCCGTCGGCCGAGATTGATGGTCCGGCGCACCCGCCGGATGCGGTCCCGTCAACCGAGATCGAGACGAGCTGCGTCGTGTGGGCGCGCCAGTCGGTCACGAAGATGTCCGGCTGTTCGTTGCCATCGCCGGCGACGATCCCGTCCGCGTCCGAGGCATAGGCGATCAACGTGCCGTCGCCGGACACGGACGCCTCGCGGCTCCCCTGGGCGAACGTGTTGTCGGGGCGGCGCGATACGACGGTCGTTTTCCCGGTCGCGCGGTCCCAGGCCATGACGATCGAGCCCTGGAGGGTGCCGCTGAAGGTCGGGGCCGGGTAGTAGGTGAACGCGACGACCGTCCCGTCGGCCGAAATCGACGGATCCCTCGCTCGGGCGCCGTGCGGGACCGGGCCGCCGCCCGGCAGCGGCAGGACGAACGGCCGGCCCGTCCTGCGATCGACGATGAACACGTCCTGCGCGTCGTTGACGTCGTTCGGGACGAGGTCGGCCGCCAGCGAGCTGAAGGCCACCCAGCGGCCGCCCTCGGAGATCGTGGCCTCGACCGATGGGCCGCTCGGGAAGTCGTCGTTGAGGTTGGCCGAGATCAGCGACGTGGTCCCCTTTGGCGGTGGGAGCCCCGAGGCGTCGACGGGCGGCGGCCCCGGCGGGACCGGCGGGACGGTCGCGGCCGTGGCTGCCGGCGCAGGGTGACTCGCAAGGGCCGGCGCGACAGCGGCCGAGCCCTGCCCGACGACGAGAAGCGCGACCAGTGCGGCTGCGGTCAGCCGGCGGTGATGCATCCCGCGCGTGCCGTCACGGGCGCGTGTATCCGGAGTAGAAGACGGTCGGGTCGCACGGCGTCGCATCGGCGCCGGTGCAGGCGAGCGAGAGATTCAGGCTCTGGCCGTCGAGCAGGACGATCGGCGTGACGAAGTGGTAGTCGAGGTCGCGGATGTTCTCCAGCCGGATCCGGATCAGCTCGTCGGTGTCGCGGAGGAGGACGAGCGCGCCCTCGCGGCCGTTGGGGTTCGAGAACACGAGGTCGGTGACGAAGAGCGTCCCGGTCGTCGCCTGCGACGGAGCGGTGGCGGAGAGGCGACCGTCGACCGGGCTGCCCAGCCCGGCGATGATGGGGCCGCCGGGCGTCGGCGCGGGCGTAGCGGGCGGCGCGCTGCCGCCGGCACCCGTCGACGGCTCCGCGGACGGCGAGCCACTGCCGCCGCCGGGCGGGGCGACAGTCGGCAGGCCCGCCGCCGAGAGGGCGTCGTTCACGCCGTCCTTGAGGTCGGCGATCGGCTGCTCGACGGCCTCGGACGCGGCCGTCTGGATCGTCGGCTTCAGGACGAGGAGCCAGAGGAGGATGAAGCCGATGATCAGGAGGGCGAGGGCGATCATCGCCCGGACGAACCACGGCGGCAGGACCGGCTCCTGGAGCATCGCGCCGTCGAGCGTGATCGGCATCGTGCCTTCGGGTACGACGCTGAGCTTGAACGGCCGGGTCTTCGGCGCGCCGCGCCAGAAGCGCTTCGTCGGCTTGACCTTGAGCTTGGCGAACCCGGCCATCCCGGGCTCGATCAGGATCCCGGGCGGGTCCACGTCGAAGCGGAGGAGGCGATCCTCGTCGAAGGCCTCGAGATCGGCGTTCAGACGGGTGTTGCCGCGGTTGTCGATCGCGACTTCATGGCCGGCGCCGCGCGAGCCACGTGAGGTCCGCGGGACGAGCTCGGCGAACGGCTCGTAGAACGCCAGGATCTCGACCGCGCCCTCCTCGACGGACGTGCCCTCGGGGTCCTCGCGCGACTGGACGCGGATCCCGAACGGCAGCGAGCCGGCCGCGATCGCGGCGCTGCGCGGGGGTCGGAAGACGACCTTGACGGCGCCGTCGGCGCCCGGGAAGAGCGAGAGGGTCGGCGGCTCGGCGCTCGCCCAGCCCGCGGCGTCGCCGAGGACGTCGATCGCGAACTCGTCGACGACGGTGCCCGTGTTCCGCAGGCGAACCTCGAGCGCGGCCTCACCACCCGGCTCGACCTGGATGATGTTTGCGCCGAGGGTGACGGAGGCTCCCACGGGCGGAGTGTACGCGGGCGTGTCCACGTCGAAGAGGCCATGGCGCAGGACGAACGGGGCGACATGGGGCACCCGATCGTCCCCTGGGCCTGCCCGTTAAGCCCTCGTTGAGCGGACGGAAAGGGCGGGCGCGTACGGTCTCGGCGACCAGCCAACGGTTCGATCAGAGGGGTGCAATCGATGATCGCAGAGCGGCTACCCGAGCACGAATCGATCGTCGTCGTCGTGTCGGCGGCGGATCCGTTGTCCCGGGCGGGGATCGTCAGCCAGCTCCGGGCCAGCCAGGGCTTCAATGTGTCGTCGGACGGATCGATCGCGGGACCGGATACGGTCGCGCTCGTCGTCGCGGACGAGATCGACGACCCCGTGACGACGGAGATCCGGGCGTTGCGCGGACGCGGGGTGGGCCGCGTCGTCCTGCTGGCGAGCCGGATCGACGACAAGGGGCTGCTGGCTGCCGCCGAAGCCGGGGTGTCCGGCGTCGTCCGTCGGTCCGAGGCGACGGCGCGGAACCTCGCGTCGGCGATCCGGGCGGCGGCGGTCGGCGAAGGGACGTTGCCGCCGGACCTGCTGGGGCGACTCATGCGCCAGGTGGGGCAGCTCCAGCGCCAGGTCCTGTCGCCGCGCGGGCTCACGTTCCTCGGCCTGACCGATCGCGAGACGAAGGTGTTGCGGCTGCTCTCAGAAGGGATGGACACGGCCGAGGTCGGCCAGAAGCTCTTCTACTCCGAGCGGACGGTGAAGAACATCATCCACGACGTGACATCGCGGCTGGAGCTGCGGAACCGGACACACGCCGTCGCGTATGCGATCCGGGAGGGGCTGATCTAGGGGTCGCGGCGCGCGGACGTGCAACGCTCCCGTGCGGCTCACCGGATCTTCCCAGGAGGCTGATTCCGAGCGGATTCCGGAGCGGCGGCCGACGCTCAGGGAACCTTGACGACCCCCGCCCCGACGTTGGTGTCGATCTTCGTGCCGTTGTTCCGGCCGTGGTCGGTCTTCGTGTCGAACTCGCCGTTCGCGGCCGTCGCCGCGGCCTCGACGGCGTCGATCTTCTCGTTCGCCTTCTCGTACGTCAGGCCAATCGCTTTTGCGTGGAGGTCCGTGAAGAACTTCGTGTCGATGTCGATGTGCTGCTGCTCGTGACTGCCGAGCGCGCCTCGGAACCGGTCCCATTCGGCGACCTGCTCGGTCGTCGGCGAGCCGCGGTCGACCCAGGCCGGGAGGGAGCGTGTCTCATCGACCGTGATGTTCGCGAGCTTCACCTTGCCGGTCATCGGCTCCATGTAGATGTCGCTGATCTGCGACGTGACGCTCCCCGCCTCCGTCCGGCCGGCGAGGTTCGCGGCCATCGACGCGAAGTCGCCCGCGACGCTGAACGTGGTGTCGCTGACCTTGATCGTCGTCCCACTGGTCGTCGGGATCGGCTTCGCCGCCGTGTCGTCCGCCTCTTCCTCGGTCTCGAAGAAATCGCCGATGCTGCTCATGACGTCGCCGACGATCTCCGAGGCGAACCCGGCGTGGACGTGCGCCGGCAGCCCGTGGATCCGCGTCCCGCCACCGAGGAGCGAGACGAGGCCCTTGTTCCCATGGCGGGCCTGAATCTCACTCGCCACGCGCGTGCGCGTTCCGCCATCGGCGAGCCGCAACAGGGTCGCCAGGTCCGTCGCGGATCCCGCGCGGGCGGTGACGGCTTCGGGCTGGCCGGTCGCGCGACCGCTGGACGCTGGGCCGCCGGACGCGCGGCGGGCCGAACTCACGGATCGATCTCGATCCCCGTGCGATCCCGAGCGATGCGAGCGCGCGTGCCGTTGCACGCCGCGATCATCGCACCGAGGCCGCGCGACCGCTACCCCGGAACTGGCTCCTCTTCGAGCTCTTCGTCTTCCTCGGCGGCGCGCTGGATCGCGCCCGCGCCGAGTTCCTCGTCCTCGACCTCTTCCTCCTCGAGCGCCTGGCCGGGCTCGCCGGGGGCGGCCGCCCGCTGGGCAGGAGGCGCGACCTCGTCGCCCTCGAGGATCTCCTCTTCGTCGATGGGCGGCGGCCGGTTGGGCTGATCACGGTTCCCCTCGAGCTGCGCCGTCTCCGCTCCGGCGCTCATTGCGGCCGCGGCCCCAGGGCCAACAGCCGACGGGCTCGGCGCCGAGAGTGCAACGTCCGCCGTCCGCTCCGCCGCCCGCTCGAAGTCGTCGTCGGGACTCGACACCTGGATCCCGCCCGGCGCCGGCGTCCCGGACACCGGCCCGCTCGACTGCTGGACGACGTGAGTCAGCTCGTGGGCGAGCGTCCGCTTGCCTTCGGTGCTCGATGGGTCCCAGCGGTCCGACCGGAACACGACGTCGTTGCCGACGGTGTAGGCATGAGCGTCGACGGATTTCGCCGACTCCGACGCCTCGGCGTCGCGGTGGACCCGGACGCCACCGAAGTCCGACCCGAGCCGACTCTCCATCTCGACCCGGAGCCCGGGCTCGAGCGGTTCGCCCCCGCCCCGGTCGAGCACGTCGAGGACCGGCGAGCGGGCGGCTGTCGGGTCGTCGCTCTCGGTCTCGGCAGCGGCCGCTTCTCGGGCGACGAGTCGGCTGACGCTGGCGTTGCCGGCAAGTCGTTGGAGCTCGAGCATCGAGCGGGCCTCGCTCCCGGTCGGGTCGGCCGCCCGGGCCACGGGCGCCGCCGGGCCTGGTGCCGGTTCGACCTTCGGCGTGCGGTGGGGGCCGGCCAGCGGATCGGACTCGTCACGGAGATGCATCGCGGACCTCTGCGGATCGGGCGGACGCATCGACCGACGCTCGCGCCGCCCAGGAGAGCCTGCGCCGCCGGCCGGCGACGGGCAAGACCCGTTCATGCAGCGGATCGCACATCCGCGGCGTGCCCGATCGGGCAACGAGGCCCGCCCGGCCGCGCGCCCCCGCGCCCCTACCCCCGGCGCGATCCGCCCCCGACGCTCAGCGGGATGCCCGGTCCCTCGCGGTCGTCGTCGCGCACGCGCGCCCCGTCCGGCGGCGCGGGGCGCGGCCACGCCCCGGGCCGGGCGGCCGCCGGCCCGGGTCGCGCACCGGCCACGAGCCACGCCCCGGCCCTCGGCGGTCCCGGACCGGCCTCGCTCGGCCCCGACGTCGGCGGGTGGGCGCTCCAGGCGGCGGCGGATGGCAGCCTTCCGGCGCTGCTCCGGCATGCCGACGGTGCCACCGGCGAGCGTGTGATCGGTGCGATCCAGCGATCGGGCGGCAACCAGCTCGTCCAGCGGATCGTCGTCGAGGACGGCCTCCAGCCCGGCGAGAAGGCCGAGCCGATGACGCCGTCGGCCCCGCCGTCCCTGGACGCCGCGCCGAGCGCGGAGACGAAGAAGAGCACGCTCGAAGAGATCGAGGAGATCGTCGGCGGTGGCAAATCCGGCGGCGGGAATCTGTGGGTCGGGCCACTCGACGAGCTGAAGCTCGGTCGGCTCTGGTCGCGGTTCGGTGACGGCATCGCGGACGCCGTCGACCAGAACCCGGACCTGTGGGCGCGGAGCAAGGACCGGGGGATGGAGCTGACCGACATCGGCGCCGCGAACATCGCCCGGGACATGCTCAGCCGCGAGGTCAAGGCGACCGCGAACGAATACCTCGTGAAGAACCTCAAGGACGCCGACGCCGCCATCAAGGAGCTCGGCTTCGACGAGAAGACCGAGGGCAAGCCGACCGAAGAGCAGGCAGAGAAGCGGCGCGAGCTCGAGTTCGCCGCGATCCAGCTCAAGGAGCTCCGGAAGGTCAAGGGACGGCTCGAGAATCAGATCGTCGGGTATACGAAGGTCGGCGGCCGGCCGGCGGGGGCGAGGAGCGAGGGCGAGGACTTCGAAGGCTTCTGGCCGGTCCACTTCACGCCGGGCGGACCGCCGCCGATCGCGTGGAACGACGCGAAGCCGACAGACCCCTACGTGGCCCAGACGATGACGCCGGCAGTCCCCTACGACGACGTCATGGCCCAATGGAAGCCCGTGTCGGGGGCCCTCCTCGCCCTCGCCGACGAGAACCCCGTCCTGTTCGCGGCGCTCCAGGACGACAAGCTCGGCCAGGTCGCGGGCGAGGAGGCGGTCGACCCGTCGACCGCGATGAAGGACATCCTCGCCGGGATGCGCGCGGCGATCGTGGACACGACCACGAACCTCAACAGCGGCAGCCTCGACTGGCACGAGCTCAAGCCGATCCATCGCCAGCTCATCGAAGGCGAGAAGAAGACGAAGACCGACTGGTCGAAGACCTTCTTCAAGGAGGTCGCCAAGGAGACCGTGGGCGATTACGAATCGGCGAAATTCGTGGCGGACATCGGGATCGGCCTGATGTCGGCGGTCGCGTTCGTCTTCGCCGAGCTCGCTTCGGGCGGCTTGGCAACCGCACTGCTGATCGGCGGGCTCGGGATCGGCATCGGCCAGAGCGCCTCGAAGTGGAACGACTGGGGCACCCTCAAGGACGCCGCCGGCTCCGCGGCGAGCTCGAAGACGGAGCTCGTCGGCAAGGAGCAGGCCGATGCGGCGCTGATCGAAGCGATCCTCCAGACCGCGTTCACCGCGCTCGACGCGTGGCAGGCGGCCAAATCGGGATTGAAGATCGCCGGTGCCTATGCGGCCTCGAAGGCTGGTGCGAAGGCCGCCGCGGTCGAGGGCCTCGAGGCGATCGGCAAAGCGGCGGCGAAGGGCGCGATCGAGACCGGCTCGAAGGAGGCCGTCGAGAAGGCCGTCGTCGAGCTCGGCGTCGAGCAAACCGCGTCCCGGCTCGGGGTCGCGCCGGACAAGCTGGCGAGCCTCCTGCCCGCCGGCTCCCCCGCCGCGTCGCGCGTCGCCGAGTATCTCGCCGTCCTCGGCGAGAAGGTCGCGGACAACGTCGACCTCAAGAAGGTCCTCGCGAACATCGGCCAGGAAGCGGCCGAGCGCGGCGCGAAGGAAGCCGACAAGCTCGCCCTGGTGGCCCTCGAGCGGTACGGGCCGCGCGAGACGCTGAGCATGGCCGGCGGCTGGAAGAACCTCGCGTCGGCGCTCGGCGCCGAGTCGAGTGCCGGTCGCCAGCTCCTCGCCTGGCGCGACTCGATCTACCGCGACCTGAAACAGTTCATCGCCGAGCAGATCGGCAAGGGCGCAAAGCCCGAGGAGCTCGAGGCCCTGATCAAGGAGACGGGGACGATCGAGAACTTCACGAACGACCTCGACATGTCGTTCCTGGGCAAGGACGCGTCTGCCAACCGAAGTCTCGCGGTGGAGTTCCTCGCCGCGCGAGCCGGCCTGCCGGCGAACGCCGGGACTCTCGACAAGCTCCTCTATATCGGCCTGTTCACCGATCCTCGCAGACTCCACATGTTCGACAAGTTCCCCGAGCTCGCGGCGGACCTCTCGAAGAAGACCGCGACCTTCGAGGAGCAGCTGATGTGGAACGGCGAGCTGAAGCGGGTCGCCAAGAACGAGGCGCGCGCCGCGGCCGTTCGGGCGCGGATGGAAGAGCTCGGGATCAAGGTGATCGAGGACTTCGTTCCTCTCAGCGAGCGCGCCGTGGCCAAGCTTGGCGAGCAGCAGGACGTGCTCGTCGGCGAGATCGAGAAGCTCGCTGCATCGGAGGCGCCGGACAAGCTCGCCCTCGCGGGCAAGCTCGAGGAGCTGGCCAACGTCCAGGCCCAGATCAACGTCAAGGAGGGCGGAGGCTACTTCTCCGGCGGCGGCGTCCGCCGCTTCGTCACCGAGGACCCGAAGAACCCGTTCCCGGGCTACGGGCCGGGCGAGATGCCGGGCAAGGGCGCGGCGATGGAGCACGGCGCGGCGCTCGACCAGGTGATGAAGCTTCGGAAGTCGGTCGAGGATCTCGCGGCGGCCGGGCTCAAGGGCCCGGCCGGGATGAGCGACCTGGCCGGCTCGATCAAGAGCATCGGCAAGTACGGGTCACGGTTCGTCGAGGCGGCGAAGGCGCTCGGGATCAAGCTCCCCGAGGAGGAGGTCTTCAACGCGATGGCCGTCGAGTTCGAGCGGATTCTCAAGCTGGCGCGCGGCAAGGCGGAGCAGTCCCTCCAGGCGGCGATGAAGGAGGACATGGCCAAGCTGATGGGCGACGTCGAGGGCGCGATCGCAAAGTTCGACTCGTGCCACATGGCGATCATCAAGGAGCTCCGCACCCAGGCCGGGCTGGTCGGCCGTGAGGCGGTCGCCGGCGACATCGTCAAGGCGACGCTCAACCGCTACCGGTGGCTGACGTTCAAGGGCGTCCTGCTCCAGGAGCTCGGCTCCGCCGGCCG
>DASXTH010000195.1:0-5670 GCA_036505555.1 Candidatus Limnocylindrales bacterium
ATTTCTTCTTCGCCTGGAACGACTTCTTCGTGCCGTACCTGTACCTGGCGTCGAAGCCCGAGCTGCAGCCGCTGTCGATCGCGATCCAGCAGTACAACGCGCTGTATGCCTCGCAGCCGACGCTCATCCAGGCGTCCGCGCTGATGACGATGGCCGTTCCGGTCCTCGTGTTCCTGCTCGCCCAACGCGCGTTCATGCGCGGCGTCGTCGTGACCGGGGTCGAGAAGTGACCGTCGCGGCCGAGGCCGCCCGGTCCGACCCGGCTGACTGGCCGGACATCCCGATCCAGGCCTGGCGCCGTGGGATCGGCGTGCCATGCGACCCGGTCGGGCATCCGCGGGTCAGCGGCCCGATGATCGACGACGGTGAGTTCGCCGGGATCCCGATCGGCGGGCTCGGGACGGGGAGCATCGGGCGGACATACCGTGGCGACGTGGCGCGCTGGCACCTCGAGGTGGGCACGCACCGGTTCGCGCCCATCGCGGCCGATGGGTTCGCCCTGTTCGTCGGCGGGCCTGACGGATCCCGAGCGCAGGTGCTGTCGGCGCTCCGCCCGGAGGAGCTCCCGGAGTGGGGATGGACGCTGCCGGTCGGCGGCGGGACCTATCACGCCCTGTTCCCGCGGGCCTGGCAGACCTTCGAGCCGGAGGTCACCGGCGGCGTGCGCATCGCCGGCGAGCAGCTGTCCCCGGTGATCGGCGGCGACCTGGACTCGAGTGCCCTGCCCGTCGGGGTGTTCGAGTGGTGGCTGGAGAACCCCGGGCCCGACCCACGGACGGTCGGGCTTCTGTTCACCTGGGCCGATCCCGCAACGGCCGCCGGCGCGGCCCAGCCACGAGGCCACGCGATCGACCCCGGGCCCGGCGGGCTGGCGGTCCGGTTCGAGGACCCCGGCGACGACGCGCCGACCGGGCTCCGCGGGACCTTCGCGATCGCCGTCGAGGGCGGCGACGACGTGGAGGTGAGCGCGCGAGCCTGGTTCGACCCCGCCGCCGATCGAGACCTCTGGCGCGACTTCGCCGACGACGGCCGTCTCGACCCGGGTGATGCCACGGCCGCGCCTCGGGCCAACGCCGGCGGCGCCGCGGTGGCGGCCACGGTCGAGCTCGCGCCCGGTCAGCGCCGATCCATCCGGTTCTCGATCGCCTGGGACCTGCCCCAGGTGGAGTTCGGCGCCGGGCGGCGCTGGTGGAAGCGCTACACGAGGGACTGGGGCCGGAGCGGTGGGCGGGCGGTCGAGCTGGCTCGACATTCCCTGCGCGAGGCGCCGACGTGGCGCCGGGCAATCGCGGCCTGGCAGGCGCCGTATTTGGCAGACCCGGAGCGCCCGGACTGGTACGTCATGGCGCTCTTCAACGAGCTGTACTTCCTCGTCGACGGCGGCACATTCTGGGAGGCCGGCGAGGTCGGCGGGCCCGAGCCGGAGCCGGGCGATGCCGGCCGATTCGCGCTCCTGGAGTGCGTGGACTACCCGTTCTACGACACGGTCGACGTCGACTTCTATGCATCGTTCGCGCTCCTCGAGCTGTACCCGGAGCTCGAGATCCGCGGGATCCGCGACCTGCTCGCCGCGATCCCTGTCCACGATCCCGAGATCGTCCGGATCGAGGCGTCCGGAGCGCAGGCGCCGCGGAAGATCGGCGGAACCGTGCCCCACGATGTCGGCGGCCCGGCAGATGACCCGTTCGTCCGTCCGAACTGGTATCGCTTCCAGGACGTCGCGGGCTGGAAGGACCTCGGGCCGAAGTTCGTGCTCCAAGCCTGGCGCGATGCGCGGGTCGCGAACGCTCGGCGGGACGGCGCCGGCGACGAGCTCATTCGCGAGGTCTGGCCGACGGTTGAGCGGGTGATGCTCGGGTTGGCCGCGTTCGATCGCGACCGAGATGGGCTGCCCGAGCACGACGGACTCCCCGACCAGACGTACGACACGTGGCCGATGCGCGGCCCGTCCGCCTACGGCGGATCCCTCTGGCTGGCCGCCGTGCTGGCGGCCGAGGCGATGGCCGGCCGCCTGGGCCTGGCGGAGCGCGCGACCGAATGGGAGGCCTGGTTCGAGCGCGGCCAGGTCGCCTTCGACCGGCGTCTCTGGCGGCGCGACCACTATGCCTACGACGACGGCGGCGGGCCGAGCTCCGACACGATCATGGCCGACCAGCTCGCCGGGCAGTGGTACGCCGACGCGACGGGTCTCGGCGACGTGCTTCCGGCGGACCGCGTGGACGCCGCGCTGCGGACCGTCCATCGGATGAACGTGTGTGGCTTCGGCGGTGGACGGATGGGTGCGGTCAACGGCGTCCGGCCGGACGGATCCGTCGACGAGTCGAGCGAACAGTCCGCGGAGGTCTGGGTCGGGACGACCTACGCCCTGGCGGCGTTCATGATCGGGCGTGGGCTGGTGACCGAGGGTTGGGAGACCGCACGCGGTGTGGTCGAGACCACGTACGAGCGCGGGCTCTGGTTCCGGACACCGGAGGCCTACGACGAAGCAGGCAACTTCCGCGCCTCGATCTACCTCCGGCCGCTCGCGATCTGGGCGATCGAGGAGGCGCTCCGACGGCGTCGCACCGGGCCCACCTGACCGCGCGGGGCGGCGGCGTCGGGCCGTCGGGCGGGTGGCATGCTATCGACGTTCGCTGGAGGGAGTGCCCACCGAGCCGCCCGCCCGATGGTGCTCCACGAACCGGCGGATCCGGCCGAGGGCATCCTCGAGCTGCTCGTAGGACGTCGCGTAGCAGGCACGGACATGGCCTTCGCCACTCGGCCCGAAGGCCGAGCCCGGGATGACCGCGACGCGCTCCTCGACGAGCAGGCCCTGGGCGAAGTCCTCCGAGGACAGGCCCGTCGCGGACGTCACCTCGGGGAACGCGTAGAACGCACCCCGCGGCTCGAACGTCCGGAGGCCCATCGCGTTGAAGCCGTCGACGATGAGGCGCCGCCGCCGGTCGTATTCGGCCCGCATCCGTTCGACGTCCGCCTCGCCGCCGACGATCGCCTCGAGCGCAGCGTCCTGGGCGGTCGTCGGGGCGGACATGATCCCGTACTGGTGGACCTTGACGATCCCCTCCAGGATCGCGGCGGGGGCCGCGAGGTACCCGACCCGCCAGCCGGTCATCGCGTACGCCTTCGAGAAGCCACCCATGAGGATCGTCCGATCGCGCATGCCGGGCAGCGCGCTGAACGCCCGGTGACGATACGTGCCGTACGCGAGGCGGTCGTAGATCTCGTCGCTGTACACGAGCAGGTCGTGACGCTCGGCGATGGCCGCCAGCTCGTCCTGGACGTCGTCGGGGAGGACCGCGCCGGTCGGGTTGCACGGATAGCCGAGGAACATCGCCTTCGTCCGCGGCGTGATCGCCGCCTCGACCGCCGCCGGATCGAGCGCGAAGTCGTCATCGAGGCGAGTCGCGACGTGGACCGTCGTTCCGCCGGCGAACACGATCGCGGGCACGTATGCGACGTACGAGGGCTCGTGGAGGATCACCTCGTCACCGGGGTCGCAGGTCGCGCGGAGGGCGAGGTCGACGGCCTCGGACGCGCCGACCGTGATCAGGAGCTCGGACGCGGGGTCGTAGGCGACGCCGTAGCGGGTCTCCAGGTGCGAGGCCAGCGCCCGTCGCAGCTCGACCGTCCCGTAGTTGCTCGTGTAGTGGGTCCGGCCGTTGTGGAGCGAGCGGACGCCGGCGGCCACGATCCGCTCAGGCGTGTCGAAGTCGGGCTCCCCCACCCCGAGCGAGATGACGTCGTTCATCGTCGCGAGGATGTCGAAGAACCGGCGGATCCCCGACGGGGGCACCGCTCGGACACGCTCGGCGAGCGCCCGCTCGGCGAGCGGAGCCCGCGGCTCGACGACGCTCATCCTGCCCTCCCCGCGAGTGCCGCGGCGCGCTCGGCCGGGGTCGGCTGGTCGGGATCGGTCGTGAGGGAGATCTGGGCCGGCTCCTTCGCCCGCCAGCTCGCGCTCGCGGTCAGCGCCTCGAAGCCGCGCGACAGCCGGAAGAGCTCGAGCTCCGACCACGCCGGACCGATCAGCTGCAGCCCAACCGGCATCCCCTCCGACAGGCCGCACGGGATCGAGATCCCCGGCAAGCCGGCCATGTTCACGGGTAGCGTGCATGCGTCGGACAGGTACATCGCAACCGGATCGGCCATCTTCGCGCCGAACCGGAAGGCCGTCGTTGGCGACGTCGGCGCGACGAGCGCGTCGAAGCCCTGCTCGAACAACACGTCGAAGTCGCGCTTGATCAGCGTCCGGACCTTCTGGGCCTTCACATAGAACGCGTCGTAGTAGCCGGCCGACAGGGCGTACGTCCCGAGCATGATTCGGCGCTTCACCTCCGGCCCGAAGCCGCGGCCGCGCGTCGCGAGGTAGTTGCCGAGGACATCCGCGTCGCCCAGGCGCGGCCCGAACCGCACTCCGTCGTAGCGGGCGAGGTTCGCCGACGCCTCGGCCGGGGCCACGATGTAGTACGTCGCCAGGCCGTAGTCGGTGTGCGGGAGGCTGACCTCCTCGACGATCGCGCCGGCGCCTTCGAGCGTCGCGACCGACTCCTCGATCCGGCGGCGGGAGTCGGGGTCCATGCCGGCGACGAAGTACTCCTTCGGGAGGCCCAGGCGCGTTCCCCGCAACCCTCGGGCCGCCTCGTCGTCGCTGGCAGGCAGGTGGAGGAGCTCATCCGGCACGGGAACGTCCGCGGATGTCGAGTCACGTTCGTCGCGACCGGCCACGGCGTGGAGGAGCGCGGCCGCATCGCGGGTGTCCCGCGCGAACGGCCCGATCTGGTCGAGGCTGCTCGCGAACGCGACGATCCCGTAGCGCGACACGCGGCCATACGTCGGCTTGATCCCGACGATCCCGGTCAAGGCCGCCGGCTGGCGGATCGAGCCGCCGGTGTCGGTGCCGATCGAGAGCGGGGCGTGATAGGCGGCCACGGCCACCGCGGAACCGCCGCTGGAGCCGCCCGGAACGGTCTCGAGGTCCCACGGGTTCGCGACCGGCCCGTACGCGCTGTGCTCGTTCGAGGAGCCCATCGCGAACTCGTCCATGTTCGTCTTGCCGAGGATCACCGCGCCGACCGCGCGGAGCCGCTCGGTGATGTGGGCGTCGAATGGGGCGAGATATCCCTCGAGGATCCGCGAACCTGCCGTGCATTGGCCGCCCTTGACCGACACGAGGTCCTTCAGGGCAACCGGGATGCCGAGGAGGGGGTGCGCGTCGGCCTCGCCAGAGCGGAGGCGCGCGTCGGCGGCATCCGCCTGAGAGAGCGCGGACTCCCGGTCGATCGTCAGCCAGGCATTCAGCGCGTGATTCCCCGCCTGGGCGGCATCGAGGTGGGCGGCCGTCAGCTCGTGTGACGACACCTCCCCGGCGCGAAGCCGCGAGGCCATCTCGTGGGCGTGGAGCCGAGTGAGATCGCTCATCGGGTGGGGATGTGGGCAGACGGCGGGACGGTCATTCGCCGCCGAGGATCGGCGGCGACACGATGTAGCCACCTGCCCTCTCCGGCGCGTTCGCGAGCGCTTCCTCGACGCCGTCCGCAACCCCCGGCCGACTGAGCCCTGGCCCGTCGCACACTGCGACATTTGCAACTTCCGCCCGCTCTGCGAGGCCTGGTGGGACGAGCACGACCACCTGACCCGCGTCGCCAACATCCGCCGCGACCAGATCGTCCG
>DASXTH010000196.1:0-3573 GCA_036505555.1 Candidatus Limnocylindrales bacterium
GAACGGCTACGACTTCCACGTCGGGCTGATGGCCGGCAAGGAGAAGTGGACCGACGCGAAGACGAAGGCCGTCTTCGCCAAGTGGGCCGAGCTGCTCCCCTACTTCGACCCGCAGCCGCTCGGCAAGACCTGGCAGGAAGCCGCTCAGGACATGATCGGCAAGAAGGCCGGGATGTACTTCCTGGGCACTTTCGCGGGCGAGCAGGCGACCGACCCGGCCGTCCACGACGACCTCGACTTCTTCCCGTTCCCGACGTTCGGAACGCAGTACGACTCCGAGGCCGCGATCGACGCTCCGATCGACGGCTTCATGGTCAGCGCCAAGGCAAAGAACGTCGACGGCGCGAAGGCGTTCATGGAATACCTTGCGACCGCTGAGGCGCAGGGCATCTTCCTGGCCTCGAGCCCGAACAACGTGGCCGCGGCCAAGGACGCGGACACGAGCAAGTACAGCCCGTTCCAGAAGAAGATGGCCGAGATCATCGGCGGGGCGCAGAAGATCGCCCAGTTCCTCGACCGCGACACGCGCCCGGACTTCGCCGGCGCGAACAGCATGCAGGGTTTCCTGCAGAATTTCCTCGGCAACCCGTCCCAGGACCTCGACAAGTTCCTGAGCGGCATCCAGAGCTTCTACGACAGCCTGCCGCCAGCGAGCTGATCTCGCGGTCATTCAAACCAGGAGCGTCGTGAGCGATTACGCCACTCCGACCAACGCCCCGCCGGTCGTCCCCGGCGGGGCGTCTGCGTCTGTCCGCGGCCCGATCCGGCGCCGCCGCTTCAGCATCCTGACGCGACGCGACAAGCTGACGATCGGGGCGATGGTCGGCGTGCCGGCCTTCATCCACATCTTCCTGATCTGGCTGCCGGCGCTCGGATCGATCGTCCTCAGCTTCACGAGCTGGAACGGGGTCGGCGGCCTCGACAGGATCCGCTGGATCGGGCTGAAGAACTACGAGAACCTCGTCAACATCTACCAGCCCTTCTGGCCGGCGGTTCAGCACAACCTGACCTGGCTGGCCGTGTTCCTGTTCATCGCCACGCCGCTCGGGATGCTGCTCGCCGTCGTCCTCGATCAGAACATCCGCGGGACCCGGATCTACCAGAGCGTCCTGTACATGCCGGTCGTCCTGTCGCTCGCGGTCGTCGGCCTCATCTGGCAGCTGATCTACTCACCGGGCCAGGGCTTCATCAACAACGCCCTCGGGATCGCCCATACGCCCCAGCAGATCGACTGGCTCGGGACGAAGGGACTGAACCTGGCGGCCGTCCTCGTCGCGGCGAGCTGGAAGCACGTCGGCTACATCATGGTCCTCTACCTGGCCGGGTTGAAGAGCGTGGACAACACGCTCCGCGAGGCGGCCGCGATCGACGGCGCGAACGCCCGCCAGACGTTCTTCCGGGTCGTGTTCCCGGTCCTCGCCCCGATCAACGTCGTCGTCCTCGTCGTGACGATCATCGAGTCGCTCCGGGCGTTCGACATCGTCTACGTCATCAACAAGGGACTCAACGGGCTGGAGCTGCTGTCGGTCCTCGTCGTCACGAACCTGCTCGGTGAGGCGAGCCTCGTCGGGTTCGGGTCGGCGATCGCGGTCGTCCTGCTCGTGATCTCGATCGGCCCGATCGTGTTCTACCTGTACCGGACCATGCGGAACCAGCCGACATGACGGACGACGTCCCCGCCGTCGGGTTGGCGAACGAGCTCCTGGGCGGATCGCGGGCCGTGGCGGTCGTCACCGGCAAGCGCCGCCGGCGGCGCTACGGCACGCACGCCTTCCTGATCGCCATCGCGCTGCTGTGGTTCTTCCCACTCGGCTGGGCGATCTATACGTCGCTCCGGCCGTACGGCGAGACCGCCAGGCTCGGGTACTTCTCGGTCGGGGGAACCTACGGCTTCGACAACTTCCTCAAGGCGGCGAAGGGGATGGACCTCTGGCTCCACCTCTTCGACACGCTCGTCGTCGTCGTGCCCGCCTTGATCCTCGTGCTGTTCCTCGCGTCGATGCTCGCGTTCGCGGTCTCCCGCTACAGCTTCCGGTTCAACCTCGCACTGCTGATGCTGTTCACCGCGGGCAACCTGCTGCCCCAGCAGATCGTGATCACTCCGCTGTACCGGCTTTACCTCGCGCTTCCCCTTCCGACGATCCTGAACGCCCCCGGGATCTGGTACGACTCGTTCTTCGGGATCATGATGATCCACATCGCGTTCCAGCTCGGGTTCTGCACGTTCGTCCTGTCGAACTACTTCCGGCAGCTCCCGAAGGAGCTGACCGAGGCCGCGGTGATGGACGGCGCCTCGGTCTGGCGGACGTACCGGACGATCCTGCTGCCGCTCGCGCGACCGGCCCTCGCGGCGCTCGCGACCCTCGAGTTCACCTGGATCTACAACGACTTCTTCTGGGGGATCCTCCTCCTCCGGACCGGCGACAAGTTCCCCGTGACCTCGGCGATCAACAACCTGTCCGGTCAGTTCTTCACCGACTACAACCTGCTCGCCGCGGGCTCCATCCTCGTCGCCCTCCCGACCCTGATCGTGTACTTCGCGCTCCAGAAGCAGTTCGTCGCGGGGCTGACCCTCGGCTCGACGAAGGGCTGACGCGATCGGATCCACCCGCGTCGACGCGGCCCCGTCCAGGGAGGCCACGCCCATGACGCCGCCGCCCTGGGCCGATCCCGAGCTCACGGGTCGCGGCCGCCTGCCGATGCATGCGGTCCCCCATCCGGACGTCGTGCCCCTCGACGGGACATGGCGGTTTCAGCTCCTCCACCGGCCGACGGACATGCCGGAAGCCGACGGCTGGCGCGACATCGCGGTGCCCGGCTGCTGGACGATGCAGGACACCCCGGATGTGCCGATCTACACGAACGTCCAGATGCCGTTCCCGGACCGCCCGCCGAATCCTCCGGCGGACAATCCGACCGGCGTGTACGAGCGGACGTTCGCCGTGCCGGCGTCGTGGGCCGGGCGGCGGGTCGTTCTCCACGTCGGGGCGGCCGAGAGCGTCCTGATCGCCGCGGTGAACGGCCGGGAGGTCGGGATCAGCAAGGACTCCCACCTCGCCGCGGAATTCGACGTCACCTCCCTCGTCCGGGCCGGCGAGAACGAGATCCGCCTCACGGTCGTGAAGTGGTCGGACGCGTCCTTCATCGAGGACCAGGACCAGTGGTGGCACGGCGGGATCACCCGCTCGGTGCTCCTGTACGCGACCGCTCCGACCTACCTCGCCGATCTCGTCGTCGACGCAGGTCTCGACGCGGATCTCACGACCGGGACCCTGGCAATCGACGTCGGGCTGGGCTGGCCGGACGGGAACGACCTCGAGCCCGGGTGGCGCGTCGAGATCGCCGTCGATGGCGCGGAGGCGGTCTCGGCCGTCGTCCCACACGCCCCGCCGCCACCGGGCGGCCCGGGCGACTGGGCCGTGCCGGGTCCGCCGCGGCGCGGCATCCTCGATCTCCAGAGCCTCGCCGCGGCCGGCGTGCTGACCGATCCGGACGACGCCGACCGCTGGCGGCAGGCCTGGCCCGTCGTGAAGCCGCCGCGTGTCGGACGGGCGGTCGCCAACCTCGGCGTGC
>DASXTH010000197.1:0-7439 GCA_036505555.1 Candidatus Limnocylindrales bacterium
GGATACATGAAGCTCCACGACCCCGCGACCGAGCGGATGGTCGAGCGACTCCTGGATGGTCCCGCGGAGCTCATCCACCTCACGATCGAGGTCAACGACCCCGACCAGGCGCCGTTCGTCGACCATCTCGCGCTCGTCGCCGGTCGCGACGTTCCGCGTGGCCTCATCGAGGCGACGCGCGCCCGCGGCGCCGAAGCGGTTCGCGAGGCGCTCGGGTCGGTGCCGGATCCCGCCGAGTCGCGGGCGTTCGAGGCGTACCTCGGCTCGCTCGTCCACGACGTCAGCCTCGCCCACCATCTTCTCGGTGCGCTCGGGATCCACCCGCCCCTGTCGCTCGCCGACGCCGCGGCGTTCGATGGCGGTCGTGGCGTGAGCCTCGACTGGCTCCTGCCGGGCGACGGCCGGGCGCATCTCGAGCACCTGAACCTGCCGGGCGTCGCGGACTACCGCGAGCGCGTCACCGCCTACTGCCGTGACCGGATCCTGGAGCTGACCTTCCCCTCGCCGTACCTCCGCCATCTCCCGACCCGCCTCGTCGAGCGACGCTCGGATGGGACCGCGGCCGGGCTCGAGACGACGGAGTTCCGCGTGTCGTACGAGGAGGCGTTCCGCAACGAGCTGCGCGCCTTCCACGCGTCGATCACGACGGGGGCGCCCGTCCGAGCAACGGTCGAAGCCGCTCGGGCCGACCTGGCGGCGCTCCTCGACGCCTTCCGGCTGGCGGTGGCCCAGCGCCGGGCCGCGCCATGACGATGCGCGTCGCCAGCGCCCCCGTCTCCTTCGGCGTCGACGAGATCCTCGTCGACGATGCCTGGATGCCCGAGCCCGACGACATGCTCGACTGGATGGTCGACATCGGCGTCGAGGGCACCGAGCTTGGACCGCCGGGCTTCCTCGGCGACGCCGACCAGGTCCGCCAGCGCCTGACGTCGCGCGGTCTGGCCCTCGTCGGGGCGTTCCTGCCGCAGCACTTCAGCCGAGACGAGAAGGCCGACGAGGATCGGGCCTGGCTGCGCCGGAGCCTCCAGCTGATCCGCGACGGCGCCCCGGCCGGATCGCGAACCTTCGCCGTCCTCTCCGACCACTTCGACGAATCGGAGCGGCTCGCCTTCTCCGGGCGGATCCAGGACCACCCGGAGGCGTGGCTGTCAGCCGCCCGCTTCGAGACCCTGATCGCCAATCTCCACCGGGCGGCCGAGATCTGCCGCAGCGAAGGGTTCGAGCCGGTTCTCCACCCCCATGCCGGCACGTACGTGGAAACCGCCGACGAGATCGCCCGCGTCATGGACCGGCTGGATCCGTCGCTCCTCGGGCTGTGCCTGGACACCGGCCACTTCCGGTTCGGTGGTGCCGATCCGACCCGCGCGGCCGAGGACTATCGCGAGCTGATCCGCCACGTCCACATCAAGGACTGCCGGACCGCGGTCATGGACGAGGTGAAGGCCGACGGCAAGGGCCTCGAGGAAGCGCTGAGCCGCGGCGTCTTCTGCCAGCTGGGGCTCGGCGACTCGGGGATCGACGCCGTGATCGAGACGCTCCGCCGGAACGGCTACGACGGCTGGCTCGTGATCGAGCAGGACCAGTTCCTCCGTGCCTCCGACACGCCGGCGTCCGTCGTCGCCGTCCAGCGCGCGAACCGCGACTACCTGCGCCGGTTCGGGGTCTAGGCCCTGGGCCGAGGATCGTCTCCTGGTCAGGCAGGAGCTCGGGAACGGCGGACGCTGGCGATCGTGGCCCCGCCGAGCTCCCGGATCATGGCGGCCTGAGTCGCCGCGAACACGTCGTGGACGGAGCACGTCCCGTCGAGCCGGCACGGTCCACCGCGCAGGACGCATGTGGTTCGCCGGCTGTCTCCCTCGACCGCCTCGACGACCTCGAGGATCGAGATCGCGTCCGCCGGGCGGGCGAGCCGATAGCCGCCCGCCCGGCCCTCCATCCCCTCGACGAGCCCGGCGGCCACGAGATCGGCCATGACCTGCGGCAGGAACCGGACCGGGATCGCCTGCTCCGCCGCCACCCGTCGCACGCTCAGCCGAGCGCCGGGAGCTGTACCGGCCAGGGCAACCACGGCCCGGATGGCGTAGTCCGCCCGCTTCGTGAGCTCCAGTCGCATCGTCGGCTCAGTTCAGCGGGTCGCCGTCGCCGGCCATGATGATCCCGAGCGCGCCCTTGCCGACGAAGTTGAACGCATGGGTGACCATCGGGTACATCCCGTCCTCGACCGGGCTGAACTCGATCACCGCTCCCTGCGCCGGCGCCAGGTCCACGGCCTGGCTGCCCCAGCCGCCGGCATTGCCGCGGGCGAGGATCACGCCCTCCTTGATGACCGTGTCGAAGATGGTCCCGACGACGTGGAACGAGCTGTCGACGTTGGGGCCGGTGTTCAGCACGAACGCCCGGACGCGATCGCCGGCGTCGACCATGATCGGGTTGTCCTTGTACTGGTTCGCGATCCCGTTGAAGACCACGAAGTCCGGCGCGGGCGCGGCGGCGTTCGCCTTCGCGTAGTCCGCAGGCTCCTTCTGGCCCGCGAGATACCACTCGCTCTGGACGATCGCGACCTCGCGGTCGACCTTCGGCAGGCCACCCTTCGGCTCGACGATCACCATCCCGAACATCCCGTTGGCGATGTGATGCAGCGCGGGCGCCGTGCCGCAGTGGTACATCCACACGCCCGCGTAATCGGCGGTGAAGGTGTACGTGAAGGTGTGGCCGGGCTGGATCTCGACCATCTGATGGTTCATCGCCGTCTGGCTCGCGTGGAAATCGATCGAGTGCGTCATCCTGCCGTTGTTCGTGAGATGAACGCGAACGGTGTCGCCGAGATGGACGCGGATCGTCGGGCCGGGCACGGTCCCTCCGAACGTCCAGGCGTGAACGACGAAGCCCTTGGCGACGGTGATGTCCGCATCGACGATCGGCAGGTCGACGTCATGGACGGTCCCGCGCAGGATCGCCGGCGCGGTTGCGTCACGAAGGACGTACGGTGGGGCCGCGGGATCCGCGACCGGAGCCGCAATCGACGACGACCCGATGCCCCCCGATGGCGACGGGGCCGCGGCCGTCTGGCCGGCGACCGAGATCGTGCCGGTCATGCCCGCCGATGCATGGCCCGGGATGGAGCACAGGAAGCCGAGGCCCGCCGCCGGGACCGTGACCGTGCCCGTCGCGGTCGCACCCGGGTCCGCGCTCAGCTTCGTGCCGTCGGCGAACGTCACGTCGTGGAGCGTCGAGCCCGTGTTGTGGAACGACACGGCGTACGGCCCGACCGCTGCCACCGCGACCGTTGCCGGGGTGAAGCCGAGGTCGAAGGCCTCGATCGCGATCTTGCCGCCGGCGGCGATGGCAGCATCGACTGCCGGTGCAGCGGCCGACATTCCGGGCATCGTGGTTGCGGCGGCAGCCGCCGGTTGCCCGCTCGGGGCTCCGGTGGGCCCCTGGGACGGAGGGGCGTAGGTCCAGGCCGGCACCGCCGATGCGGTGCACCCGGCGAGGACCGAAACGAGGACGAGGGCGAGGAATCTGGCCGAGCGTCGGTCCATGAGGCGTCTCCTGCCCCGCCGGACGGCGGGGCCGCTGTCGATTAACTCACACTAAGTTAGTGCGAGTTTCGCAGCGAACAGCTCGTCGGGGACCGTGCCAAATGGCCTGTTTCGTGACCGCGGCGTCGTGCGCCGCCCTGAGGTCAGCCCTTGCGCTCGAGGATCGGGCGGGCCTTCTCCGGATCGTCGACGACGAACGCGAACATCGCCCGGTCTCCCCATCGCCCCAGGAACAGGTGGCCGTAGATGTTCACGCCCGCGTCCGCGAGGGCCCGCGAGAGGCGGGCCATGCCGCCCGGCCGGTCGTCGACCTCGGTGAGGATCGACTCGCCCTCGATGAAGGTGTAGCCGCCGGCCTCGAGGACTGCGCGGGCCGCATCGTCGTCGGCCGTGGTCATGATGATGTGGCCGCTCTCGCCGATCCCGCCGCCGCCGATCGCCCGGAGGTCGATGCCGCGCTCCGCCAGCGCCTCGGCGAGGGTCGCCAGGCCACCGGGGACGTTCTTCAGCTCGACGACGAACTGGTTGGCCATGGGACCCTCCGACGATCTGCGTTGCACTGCGATTCTAGCCGGTGCCTCACTCGCCGACCCCGTGATACGGTCGAACGGTGACCACGCTTGCTGATCCGCCGCTCGATCCCGCCGTCGTGGCCGCCCTGGACGACCCGCCGCCGGCCGACGAAGCCGTTGTCGAGGCGGCCGGCATTCCGTTCGCGACACGCTCCTGGGGCGACCCATCGGCCCCTCCCATCCTCCTCATCCACGGCGTGACGTCGAACGCGCGGATCTGGTGGCGCGTCGGGCCGGCGCTCGCAGCGGGGCTGGGGCGGCGGATCGTCGCGGTCGACCAGGCGGGTCACGGCAGGACCGGCCACTGGACCGGCCACCATCGGTTCGCCGACAACGCTCGCGATGTCGCCTCGTTCGCGAAGGCGGCGGAACTAGCCCGTCCGGACCTGCGGATCGTCGGGCACAGCTGGGGCGGCGCGACGGCGGCCTACCTCCCGGCCGCCGGGCTCGCGCCAGAGGTGCTCGTCCTGCTCGACCCGCCCGCGATCCCGCTGGGGGCGATTGCGTCAATGCTCGTCGATCCCGTCGAGCGTCGCTACGACGACCTCGGCGAGGCGATCGCCGCGGTGGGTCGGCTGTATCCGACGTGGTCGTATGGCGATGTCGTCGCCAAGGCTGAAGGGCTGACCCAGTTCGATGTGTCGGCTGTCCGGGCAGTCCTCACCGAGAACGGCGACTGGGACGGAGGCCTTGCCGGGCTCGCCGATCCGGTGGCCACGAACGTCCACATCTGGCTCGTCCGGGGCGACCCAGGCGCCGGCGGGCTGATCCCCGACGACGCGGCCGAGCGGTTCGGGACGCGGATCGGGCGCGACCACGTGCTGACGATTTCCGGCGGCGGGCACTCGCCGATGCGCACCAGCCCGGTCGAGACGACCGCGGCAATCCTCCGTGCGCTTGGGACGACCTGAGCGCGCCGGGACGAGTGATGACCGAGCCGAAGCAGGACCCCGACGTCGCGGAGCCGCGAACCGTCGCCGGGCGCGTCGCCTCGGCGTTGGGCGGCGCCGCGGACCGCGTCGAGCAGGCGGCGTCGGCCGTCGGGGCCGCCGTAGGGGCCGCAGGGCGCCGCTTCGAGGAGCGACCCGGTGCCCGGGTCCGCCGCGTCCGCCGGCTCGGGCGAGTCCCCCTGCCCTACCTCAACGACGTCCACCCGGACGCGCGGCGGCGGACGCCACGCGAGCTCGGCGTCCAGACGATCGATGTCGACAAGATCACCGGGACCGCGGTCGGCCCTGCCAATCAGCGTGGGTCCGACTTCCTGCCGCTCAAGCCGTTCCGCTCGCTGAACTGGTCGGCGCGCTGGCAGCGGATCGGCCGTGCCTCGGACCGGCTTGCGATCCTGCCGCCGATCGACGTCCTCCGCTACGGCGAGACGTACTGGGTAGTCGACGGCCATAACCGAGTCGCCCAGGCGCTCTACAGTGGCCAGGCCGCGATCGACGCCGACGTGACGGACCTGGTCGATCCGTCCAGTCCACCGTCCGGCCCGGCCGAGTCGTTCGCCTCGCTCGCCGAGGACAGCCGCGAGCTTCGGGCGGCGGTCAGCCGCTCGACCGAAGAGGGCTCCTCGCGATGATCAGCCGGCTGACCGTGGAATGGCCCGACGCGCGCGCCTTCGACGGTCGTGGCGGCCGCCCGATCCGGCTGCTCGTCGCGTCGGACGCCCGGGACGCGGCGCTCCAGCAGGCGGCCAATCGCGAGGCCCTCGGCCCACTCGACGGAATCCTCGGGTGTGGCGACCTCGAGCCCGAATGGCTCGCCTTTCTCGGGGACTCCTTCCAGGTGCCGCTGATCTACGTCCGGGGCAACCACGATCACGGCGGCCAGTGGAAGGAGCAGCCGCTCGTCGTCCCGCGCTGGCTCGACGCGAGCCGGATCGAGCGCCTCGCGGGCCTCCCGGTCATCGGTCTGGAGTGGCCGGGCGTCGACGCGCCGGACAACCGCCGCCGACCATGGCTCGCCTGGCGGCAGGCCCTGGGACTCACGCGGCGGCTCGTCGGGGCGCGTCTCTGGGGAGCGCCGGTCATCGTCATCAGCCACGTCCCGCCGGCGGGCGTCGGCGATGCCCCCGACCGCTATCACCGGGGCTTCGGTGCCTACCGCTGGCTCCTGGAACGCCTCGCGCCGCCGGTCTGGCTGCACGGCCACACGACGACCGCGTCGGTCAGCCGACTCGTCGAGCGCGCCGGCCCGACCGTGGTGGCCAACGCAACCGGGGCCGTCCTTCTCGAGCTGACGCCGCCCGCGGACGCGGCTGCGACCGAACACGAGGCCGAGGACGACGCCGAAGACGACGAGGCGCGCCGGAAGACCGCCGCCTGACGGTCAGGCGCGGCGGATCGCGACCGCCCGCTCGTACAGGGCGGCGTAGCGCGGGGCGGATCCGCGGCGCCAGTCGAAGTCGACCGCCATCCCCCGATCGACGAGCGCCCCCCACGCCGGGCCGCCCGCCGCCCGCATCGCGATCGCGTCCTCGCAGGCCTCGGCGAGCGCGCCAGGCGTCGCCGCATCGAACGAGAACCCCGTGCCCTCCCCTGGCCGCGTCCGCTCGTCGATCACGCTGTCGGCGAGGCCGCCGGTGCGGCGGACGATCGGCGGGGTCGCGTATCGGAGCGAGATCATCTGGCCGGTCCCGCATGGCTCGAACCGCGAGGGCATGAGGAAGAAGTCTGCACCGGCGTAGATCCGGCGAGCCATCGCCCGATCGAACCGCTCGATGAGAGCGACGCGAGTCGGCGCCTCGGCAGCCATCGCCCGGAGGCCGGCGGCGAGCTTGGGATCGCCGGAGCCCTGGACGACGATCCGGGCGCCGCCGGCCAGCAGGCGCGGCGCGGCGTCGTGGACGAGGTCGAAGCCCTTCTGGGGATCCAGCCGCCCGATCATTCCGAGGACTGCCGAGTCGTCGGTGGGGTCGAACCCGAGCCGAGCAAGAAGGTCGGCCCGGCAGGCGGCCTTGCCGGAACGATCGACCGCCGAGTACGGAGCGGCGAGGTCGGCGTCGGTCGCCGGATCCCACACGTCGGTGTCGAGCCCGTTGAGGATGCCGACGAACCGGTCACCCTTGGCGGCGAGCGCGTCGGCCAGCCCGAAGCCGCCCTCGGGCGTCAGCGCCTCGCGGGCGAACCCTGGCGAGACGGTGTTCGCGACTTCGGCGCGGACGATCCCCTCGCGGAGGAGATCCACCCCGTCGGCGCCGGCCGCGATCACGCCGCCGCCCGGCACGAGGCCCAGCTGGCGGAGCTGGTCGCGGCCCGTCCAGCCGTGGTAGGCGAGGTTGTGGAGCGTGATGACGATCGCCGCGCGACCGAGGATCGGATCGTCG
>DASXTH010000198.1:0-12557 GCA_036505555.1 Candidatus Limnocylindrales bacterium
TGTCGCGCGCGCTCGTTGAAGTCATACACGTCGAGCTGGATCCGCTCCAACCGGAGCTCCCCGAAGCCGAACCCGATCAGCGCGCGGAGTGCCGCCGTGCCGTACCCCTGGCCCGTGTCGTCGGGGTCGCCGATTGCGATCCCGAGGCTCGCGCTCCCGTTCCGGAGATCGACCTCGCGGAGATCGATCCCGCCGACAGGACGGTCGTCGCTGCGAAGGCAGATGACGTAGTGCCAGACGTCCTTGCCGTGTGCGTCGAGAATCCGCTCGAACCAGCGTTCCTCCATGGCGTCGCTGAGCGGGCTCGCGAGCATCAGCGTCCGGGTCGTGCGGCGGTCGGTGAACCAGCGAACGAAGAGCGGGATGTCGCGGCGCTCGGCGGGGCGCAGGTAGATCGCGCCGGCGGCGAGGACCGGCTCGCGACCGTCGCCTGGGAACGAGGGACCGTTCGCGGCATCAGTCACGTCGTCGAGTCTAGCCGCCGGCCGTCTCGGGATCGACGCCGAGCTCGTCCGGGCTGAACGCCTCGAGCAGGAACGACGACGGGTTCGCCGGGTCGTAGACGAGGGTCAGCGACCGGCGGGCGCGCGTCCACGCGACGTACGCGAGCCGCCGCTCCTCCTCGAGCGCGCGGGCCGGATCGGGTGCATCCGCCAGCGATCTTGCGCTCGGAAACCGGGCACGTTCCATCCCGAGGACGGCGACGTCGTCGAACTCGAGGCCCTTCGTCGCGTGGGCGGTCGCAAATGTCAGCGGCGCGTCCTCGCGAGAGAGCTGCGCGAGCGTTGCGCGCCGGGCAAGGACCGCCGTCCGGAGCTCGTCCAGTGATCCGTACGGGATCGCCCAGCCGAGGACCGCCGCCGCGACGTCGGCGGGCCGCGGTGCCTCCGGGAAGGCGTCGGGATCTGGCGGCCGAGCTGCCCAGGCCGCGCGGACGGCCTCGATCCGAGCGAGCAGCGGCAGAGGAGACGGAGTCGCGGCCGCCTCGTCCAGGCACGCGTCCACCTCCGGCAGCCCGATGAGGAGCTCGACCGGTGGCGGGCGGAAGGGGACTCCGGCATCGAGGGCTGCCGCGATCGCCGGGAGCAGCTCGCGGTTCGTTCGGGTCAGGATCGCCCGGGTGCGATCGTCGTCGGCCCCGACCCAGCCCGCGAGCAGGCGTCCGGCGCGAACGCTCTCGTCGGCCGCATCGCCGACGAGCAGGATCGGCCCGGGCGCAGCGGGCCGTGCTTCGATCGTCTTGGCGAACCGCTCGACGTTGTGCTCGACGAGGCGCACGGCCCGCCGGACGACGGTCGCCGGGCAGCGATAGTTGACGACGAGGTCGACCCGTCGGAGCCCGTCGAGCTCTTCGGCAAGGGCGAGGACGCGCCGAACGTCGGCGAGGCGCCAGCCATAGATCGATTGATCGTCGTCCCCGACGAGGAAGATCCGATTCGCGGGTGCGGCGAGGAGCAGCGCAATCCGGAGCTGCGCCCGGTCGAGATCCTGAGCCTCGTCGACCAGGAGGTTCGAGCAGCGCGAGCGCCAGCGGGCAAGGACGCCGTCATCCGCCTCGAGCACCCGGAGACTCCGGGCGACGAGGTCGTCGAAGTCGAGCCCGCCCTCGGCCGCGAGCTCGGCTTCGTAGGCGAGGAAGGCCCGCGCGATCGGACCAGGCTCGTCGTCAGCCGCGACCTCCGCGGCCGTCACGCCGAGGTCGAGCTTCAGCTTCGAGAACGCGGTGTCCAGCCGGCGCAACACGGCCGGCCCGACCTCGGGCGCGATCCGCCGCAGCACGGCCAGTCGGTCGACGAGAGGCTCGACCCGCCGCCCGGCGTCGCGCAGGATCTCGAGGCTCAGCGCGTGGAACGTCCGGACGCGCACCGCCGCCTCGGCGCCGCCGGCGAGCTCCAGGGGCTCGAGAGCGCTGCTCAGTCGCTCGCTGAGCTCGACCGCCGCCCGCTTGTTGAACGTGATCGCGGCGATCGTGCCGGGACGCGCCGCACCCGAGCTCAGAAGCCAACAGATGCGGGCGACGAGCGTCGTCGTCTTGCCGGAGCCGGCCGGCGCGACGCACAGGATCGGCCCTGGCGGCGCGGTCGCCGCGGCACGCTGATCGGGGGCGAGCCGGGCCAGGCGCTCGGCCACTGACGGATGGAGATCCACTCCGGGATCGTGATCGTCGGCGCTTCACGGTCGCTCAACGCCCGATCGACCGGGGCTGCACCGACGTTTCCGGTGCGCGGGCGCACCGAATGTCGGCTCGGCACGAAGGGACGCGGCCGTTTCGGCGTTGACCGCCGGTGACGCGCCGATCATCGAACGTTATCGTGTGGGCTCCAGTGTGCAGCGGTGCGGTCCGGGGAGGGCCGCCAGCCGGGCCATCCATCATCCGATTGACCCGCGCGTAGGTTCGTCGAGGAGGAGCAGCCCCGTGACTTCACCCATCCGTCTTCGCGCCACGGTCCTCCTGAGCGTGGCCTCTCTCCTGGTCGGCCTCGCCGCGGCGCCGGTCGCGGCCGCTCCGGGGCCCGTCGGCAAGCCCTCGACGAACAAGGCGATCTTGTTCTCGTCTGACGGCATGCGGCCCGACCTGATGGAGAAGTACGCCGCGGAAGGCCTCATGCCGACATATGCCTCGCTGATGGCGAACGGTGTCCGCGGTGACAACGGCATGGTTCAGGCGTTCCCGCCGAACACCGGCGTCGGCTGGTACACGATGGCCACCGGCACCTATCCGGGCGAGCACGGCTCGATCAACAACACCTACCACCGATCGGGCGACTCGAGCTTCAACAACCGGACGAGCTTCTCCGGCGCGGGCACGGTCCAGGCGGACTCGATCGCCGCGGCGGCCGAGCGCGCCGGCAAGAAGGTCGCTCAGATCGACTGGGTCGGCGGAATCCAGGCCGGCATCAACGGGCCGACCGTCGACTTCGTGAACTTCTTCTCGACCCGCGGTGTGCTCGCGGCTCCGGTCAACGCGACTGAGCAAGGCGGGGCAGCCGCATTCGGGATCAGCTACCAGGTGGCCGGCTTCGCGCCGGCCGCGGGCTGGACGAACGCTCCGGCGGGGGATCCGGTGGCGCCGGCTCAGCAGTCGACGCTGTCGGTCGTCTCGACCTTCACCTCGCAGAACCCGAATCGGGTCTACGACCTGTACGTGTACGACTCGGTCGTGGACGGAGTCGCCGCATACGACCACGTCGTCTTGGTCCGCTCGGCCGCCGCGAAGGATGCGAGCCAGGCCGGCACGAGCCTGGCGGTCGGCGACTTCAACGAGATCAAGCTGACGGGCGCCGATGGCCTGATCGGTGCCCGTGCCGGCCAGACGGCGGGGTTCTACACGAAGCTGATCACCCTCGCTCCGGACCTCTCGTCGTTCAAGCTGTACTTCACGTCCGTCGAGCGGATCATCGCGAGCTGCAACACCCCCGCCTGCAACGCCTTGCCGGCGGGCGCCGCGGGGGAGAACAAGCTCGAGAAGTACCTCGCCGAGCACTTTCCGACGTACATCTCCGCCGACTTCGCCCCACTCGAGGCGCGGATCATCGACGAGGAGACATACGTCCAGCAGGGCCGCGATCTCGAGGCGACCTTCTCCGACGCCGTCCTGAACTACATCCTCGGGACGCTCCAGCCCGACACCGAGCTGGCGATGGTCGGCTACCCGGTGACCGACGAGTTCAGCCATCAGTTCATGGCGCTCTACACGCCCACGGACATCGATGGCGCCCCGAACCCGTATTACGACGACGTCGAGGGCAACGGCACGCCGGACGGCCGCGTCGCGGTTCGCGAGGGGTACGTCAAGAGCGCCTATCACGAAGCTGACGCAAAGCTCGCGTTGACGCGGTCCCTGATGGGCCCGAACACGACCGTGTTCGCAGGCTCCGATCATGGGTTCGCCCCGCAGTGGTACGCGGTCAACGCAGGCAAGGTCCTCCAGGATGCCGGCCTGTCAAGCGCCGAGAACACGTCGAACTGCCGTGCCGCGCTGCCGGCCGATCGCACGTCGACCGCGTTCACCAAGGCGAAGGCTTGTTTTGCCGGCGGGACCGCCGAGATCTACATCAACCTCGCCGGCCGCGATCCAACGGGCGCCGCCCTGAACTTCAACCCGCCGGTGACGCCGGCTCCCACGACGTGCCCGTGCGCCAACGGGCCGCAGGTCGCCAGCGGCGACTACGAGGCCGTGCGGAACCAGATCATCGCGGCCTTCCAGAACCTGACGGACCCGGCCAACCCAGGGAAGCAGGTCGTCCTGAGGATCATGAAGAAGGAGGAGCTGCGCAACGTCGACGGCTCCGACTCGCTCCAGCCGAACCGCAGCGGCGACGTCGTCGTCGTGCTCCGGCCGCCCTACCAGTTCGATGCGGCCACGCCCGGCCAGCGCATCGCCTTCAGCCAGTTCTTCGGCCAGCACGGGTATCTGCCCGAGCTCGTCGACCTGGCGCACAACATCAACATGCACGCGACGTTCGTCGCGGCGGGCCCAGGCATCCGCAAGCAGGCCACACCGATCGCGGGGGTCCGCGCGATCGACCTCGCGCCGACGCTCGCGTTCCTCCTCGGGATCGACGGGCCGCAGAATGCCCGCGGCAAGATCCTCGTCAACCTGACGACGAAGCCGAGCCTCAAGGTCTACTCGATCCTCGACATCAGCGACTACCACGGTCAGCTCGTGCCGCTCCTCGAGGCATCCGACAGCTTCGGGCCACAGTTCCCGATCGGTGGAGCGGCGTTCCTGAAGGCGTGGTTCGACACCTACCGGGCCGAGGCCCAGAACGGCTCGATCACGGTTGCCGCCGGCGACTCGATCGGGGCGACGCCGCCGATCTCGAGCTTCTTCGGTGACAAGCCCACCATCGAGCTGATGAACGCCATCGGCTTCAGCGCCGACGGGCTCGGGAACCACAACTTCGATCGGAAGGCGCCGTACCTCCGGAACGAGATCATCCCGCTCGCGACGTACCCGTTCCTCTCGGCCAACGTGGTCGACGCGAATGGCCAGACGCCTGCGGAATGGAAGCCGTCGACCGTGTTCTCGCTCGACGGCGCCAAGATCGGCCTGATCGGGTTCACGAACGAGGATGCCCCAACGCTCGTCGCGCCGGACGCGTTCGATCCGTTCCATGTCGCGCCGCGTCTGCCGGCGGTCCAGGCCGAGATCACGAAGCTCAAGGCACAGGGCGTCAAGACGATCGTGGTCATGGGCCACGACGGCGGGACGGCTGGCACGTTGACCAACCCGACCGGCCCGCTCATCGACCTGGCCGACAGCCTGACCGGCGCCGACGTCCTGATCGGCGATCACACCGACTTCCAGGTCGTGAGCCGACGGTCCAACGGCCTCCTCGTGACCGAGAACCGGAGCAAGGGCATCCGGTTCACGCGGATCCGGATCGTGGTCGATCCCACGACCAAGTCGGCGGTCTACACGACGGCCGACTTCCACAAGCCGTGGGACATCGGCGTGACGCCGGACCCCGGCATCCAGGGCCGGATCAATGACCTCAACGGACAGCTGGCCCCGATCTTCAACACGGTCGTCGGCCAGTCGACCGTCGAGGTTCCGCGCGGTGACGCGTGTCGTGCCGCCACCGGCCGGACGGACGGTCGCGCCTGCGAGTCGCTCGTCGGCGACATCGTCACCGACGCGATCCGCTCTCAGTATCCGGTGGACTTCGTCCTGACCAACTCCGGCGGTCTCCGGGCCGATCTGACCTGCCCGATCGCCGCGACCGACCCGAACAGCCAGGACTTCTGCCCACCGGCGGTCTACCCGGTTCCGGATGGGTCGGGCCACTACGCGATCACCCGCGGACAAGTGCAGGGCGTCCTTCCGTTCGGCAACGTGTCGGCGGTCATGACGATCAACGGAGCCGAGCTCAAGGACTACCTCGAGACGGCCGTCTCGTCGCTGCCGAACGTGACGAACGGCCGCTTCGGACAGGTCTCCGGCTTGTGCTTCACGTTCGACGTCCAGCAGCCCGCGATCCAGTTCGACTCGCGACCGCGGGCAATCCCTGGTACCGGGAGCCGCGTGACGAGCGCCGTGCGGCAGGCCGCTGACGGCAGCTGCACCGGAGCGCCGGTCAGCTTCAGCGCTGCGGTGTCCTATGCGTTCGGCACCAACGACTTCACGGCCGGCGGTGGTGACGGATACCAGGACTTCCGAGCTCGGATGACGACGCAGGACATCCTCGACCAGGATCTCGCGGACTATCTCGCCGCCCAGCCGGGTGGCCTGATCAGCCCGACGATCCAGAGTCGGATCCACTGCACCGACTCGGATCCGGTAACGGCTCCGGCCTGCCCGGTGGGCTCGCCGTAGTCGCGCCCATCCTCGGCCATGGGATACGACGGGCCGCCTTCCGGGCGGCCCGTCGCCGCGCCCTGTCGGCGGTCTTCCTCTGGTCGTTGCTCGCCCTGGGGGGAGCGAGCTTGGCGCTCGCCCACGGCGAGCTGATCCTCCAACTCGGTGCCGAGCAGGTGCAGCCCGGTGGCTCCATCGAGGTGCGCGGCGATCTCGGGACGGGCGAGAGCTTCGAGGTGGCGTTGATCTCGAAGGCGGACGGCTCGCGCCGGCTGATCGCCACGATCCCGGCCGTCGAGGAAGGCCACTTCCAGACGTTCGTCACGATCCCTGCCGATCTTGCTCCGGGGGCCTACCTGCTCGAGGTGGCGGTCGACCTGATCGTGGCCCGGGCACCGCTCTCGGTAGCCGGATCACCGATCACCGGCGAAGGTGGTGGGGACGGACCCGACCACGCCGACCCGCTCGTCCAACCCATGCCCGGCTCGTCGCCGGCGGTTGGCGGGGCGAATGGAGCGGGTCTGACGGGTTCGGCGGCCCCGGGGACCCCGGCGTCTACCCGCGCGGGCCGATCCGCGTTGGATGGGCTCGTCATCGTCGCCGTCGCAGTCCTGGGTGCCGCCGCCCTCGCCGTCGTGCTCAGACTCGCGGGCCGGCGGGGCGCGCAGGGAAAGTCGGAGGACCCGAAGCGGGGCTGAACCGCGGGCGCGGACGCCGGCACGGCCGCTGATCGTCCCTGCGCGGACCCCGGACCCGTGGTGCCCGACGGCACCGGTGATCGCAGTGGCGGAGTGGTCTGCAAGCTTCCGGTGCGGTCCAGCGCAGTACCGTCTGTCGATCCCGTGTGGGACCGTTCCGTCGACCGGCCGTATGGCCGGTGTGGTCTTCATCCGATGGCAATCGCCATCACCGAGCGCGCTTCGCAGGGCCGGCCTTGGTTGACCGACCCCGCGGGCCGGGGAGTCGCAATCGATGTTCGGGGTATCTGCTGCTTCGCAGCCGGTTGCGCGTGCGCGCGGCCTCCTGATCGGTCTCCAGATCGCGCTGCTGGTCTTCAGCCTGGCGGCGCCGGCGGGGACAGTCTTCGCCGCCACGATCCAGACGGATCTCTGGGTCTACGCGGACGGCGACACGGTGACCGTCATCGGCGCCGACTTCGCCCCGAACGAACCGGTCGACATCGTGACGACCGACCCTGGCGGCAACGCCGTTGACCACGGGACGGTCGAGTCCGACGAGGTCGGATCGTTCCGGTACGAGTTCGTCCTCGGACTGACGGCCGGTGGCCTGTATGACGTCGTCGGAACGGGAGCGACGAGCGGCCTGACCGCAACGACACAGTTCGATCCGGCGTTCGCGACGCTGAGCCTGACGTCGATCACCTTCGGGTCCGTCGCGGTGGGGTCAAGTGCCGGGCCGACGACCGTCACGATCACGAACACCGGCACGACGAACCTCAACGTCCAGACGATCGCGGTGTCTCCGGCGACGCAGTTCTCCCTGACGACGCCATCGTTGCCCGCGAACGCCATCGCCCCGGGATCGTCGATCTCGTTCTCGGTTTCGTTCATGCCGACATCTGCGGGCGCGAAGACCGCGACCGTGAGTGTCGGTACGAATGCGAATACCGCGACGGTGAGCCTCTCCGGAACAGGGACGGCCGCCGATCAGCCGCCCACCGCGGTCAACGACAGCGCCACCGTCGGCGAGGACTCCGGCGCGACCACGATCGCCGTCCTCGCCAACGATACCGACACCGACGGCGGGCCCAAGACGGTGACCGCGGTCGGCTCGGCCGCCCACGGCACGACCGCGATCACCGGCGGCGGAACCGGGGTGAGCTACACCCCGGCCGCCGACTCCTGCGGCGGCGACTCGTTCACGTACACCCTGAACGGCGGCTCGAGCGCGACGGTCACTGTGACGGTGACCTGCGTCGATGACGTTCCGGTCGCCGTCGACGACTCGGCGACGGTCGGCGAGGACTCCACCGCCAACGCGATCGACGTCCTCGCCAACGACACCGATCTCGACGGCGGCCCGAAGTCGATCGCCTCGGTGACCCAGGGCGCGCACGGCTCGGTCGCGATCACCGGCGGCGGCAGCAGCGTCGGCTACACCCCCGTCGCGAACATCTGCGGCGCCGACGCGTTCACGTACACCCTCAACGGCGGTTCGAGCGCGACGGTGACCGTCAACGTCTCGTGTGTCGACGACGCACCCACCGCCGTCGACGACACGACCACGGTCAGCGAGGACTCCGGCGCCAACGCGATTGACGTCCTCGCCAACGACACCGATCTCGACGGCGGCCCGAAGTCGGTCGCGTCCGTCGGTTCCGCGGCTCTCGGCACGACGGCAATCAGCGGCGGCGGCACCGCGGTCAGCTACGCCCCGGCCGCGAACTCCTGCGGCGAGGACGCGTTCACCTACACCCTGAACGGCGGGTCGAGCGCGACGGTCACGGTGACCGTGAGCTGCGTCGCGGACGCCCCGGTCGCGACGGACGATGGAGCGACGACCGCCGAGGATACGGGCGTCGACGTCGACGTCCTGGCCAATGACACCGACGCAGATGGCGATGCCCTCCACGTCGACACGTTCGACGCTGTTTCCGCGGAGGGCGGGATCGTCGTCCTCAACGCCGACGGGACGCTGCACTACGTGCCGGCCGCGAACTTCTTCGGCGCGGACTCGTTCACGTACACCGCTGGCGATGGCGGCCTCGGCTCGAACGTGGCAACCGTCACGGTCACCGTCACGCCGGTCAACGACCCGCCGACCGCCAATGGAGATGCGGCGACGGTCGACGAGGACGAGGCGGTCGACGTCGACGTCCTCGGCAACGACAGCGACGTCGACAACACGGCCGGCGATCTGTCGGTGTCGTCGTTCACCCAGGGTGCGCACGGCTCGGTCGCGCAGAACGGCGACGGGTCGTTGCGTTATACGCCGGCCGCGAACTTCAACGGCACCGACACGTTCACGTATCGGATCTCGGACGGCGACCTGATCTCCGCGCCGGCGACCGTCACGATCACCGTGAACCCCGTCAACGACGCCCCCGTCCTCGACCCGATCGGCGTCCAGTCGGTCGACGAGGAGACGCTCCTCGCGTTCACCGCGACGGCCGCGGACGTCGATGGTGATCCTCTGACGTTCAGCCTCGGTGTGGGCGCGCCCGCGGGCGCCGCAATCAGCACGGCGGGCGCGTTCACGTGGACGTCGACCGAGGCGCAAGGGCCCGGAACCTTCACGTTCGACGTGATCGTCGACGACGGCGACCTTCACGATGCCGAGACGATCACCGTGACCGTCCGGGAGGTGAACCGTCCTCCGGTGCTCGACTCCGTCGGCGGCCAGACCATCGAGGAGGGGTCGGAGCTCACGTTCACGGCGACCGCGAGCGACGCCGACCTCCCCGCCAACCACCTGACCTTCAGCCTCGTCGGCGCCCCGGCCGGCGCCACGATCGATCCGGATTCGGGAGCGTTCTCGTGGACGCCGACCGACAACGCGGTCGTGACCTTCGCGGTCGTCGTGACCGACGACGGATCGCCGGCCCTGGCCGACACGGAAGTGATCAGCGTCACGGTCGCGAATGCCCCGCCGACCGTCGACTCGCTCGCGATCAGCGGCGGCACAGGCACCTCGTGCCTGGGCGGCAACGCCGTCGGCGTGAGCTTCACCTTCCACGACCCGGGCCTCCTCGATGCCACCTGGGTCGCCGACATCGACTGGGGCGATGGCGGCCCCCACGGCGTGGTATCGCTCTCGGGTCAGACCGGCACGTTCGGCCCCTACCCCCATTCCTACGGCGTCGGGGCGTTCACGCCGGTCGTGACCGTCGTCGACAAGGACGGCAGCAGTGGGTCCCGATCCGCTGTGACCGGTGTGGCCCACCTGTTTGCCACCAGCGGGTTCCTGCAGCCGATCAACATCGCCGGGCAGCGGAGCAGCTTCAAGATCGGGAGCACGATCCCGGTCAAGCTCCAGGTCACCGACTGCGCCGGAACCGCGGTTCCCGGCCAGGTGCTCACCGTCCACCTCCAGCGGACGGACGGGTCGGCCGACGTCGTGAACGAGGTCGTCTCGTCCAGCGGGGCGGACACGGGAAGCCAGATGCGCTACGACAGCTCCGGCCGTCAGTACATCTTCAATCTGTCGACGAAGAACAGCCAGTTCAGTGCTGGACAGGACCTCGTCACAGGCACGTACCACCTCTGGGTCACGGGCACCTTCATCACTCAGGTCGACGCGTCGTTCGACGCCCGAAAGTAGCCGTCACCCGTTCCGAGCGCGCGTCGAGGGCCGGCCTTCACGGGGCCGGCCCTCGATCATTCCCCGACACGGGCGGCGGCGCGGCGTCGCCGCGCTCCGCAACATCCCTGCCTCGTTGACCGCCTGCACCGGTACTCCTTGGGGGCGCACGCCTGCACATTTCACCCCGATCGGCCCATCGACGGTCCCAGCCCGGGACCGGACCATTCCGACTTGTCAGCACCTTCCTGCGCGTGAGGCGAGGTCCCGGACAATGGAACGACGAATGATGCGGCGGGCCTTCGTGGCCACCACGACGATCTTGGTCCTTTCGGCGGCGGCGGCCTTCGCCGACACCGTTCCCGCCGACGGCGACGCCGTGACGCCGGGCAACCAGGCCCTGGTCGTGCTGCCGGATTCCGCCCCCGGACAGGTCGTGACGTGGCCGATCAACTTCCGTCTCACCTGCGCGGGCCTGAACCATGCCGCGCCGGGCGCGACGATCGTCCTTGATCTGATGACCGCGACGGTGCCCTCCGACGGTGCCGTCAGCGCGACCTCGACAACGATCGGACCCGTGCCCGACACCTGGACCGCGAGCGGCCTCGGCTGCCCGTCGCCCGCGCCGACGATCACCGCGAACGCTCCGAGCATCGTCAGCCTGACGATGCCGACAACGCCTGGCAACGGCTATCTCTACTCCCTCATCTGGTCGCGCGCCGGCACGACCGGCCTCACCGGCACGACAGCGATGACCTTCCAGGTGGACGTTGTCGCCAACACGCCGCCGGTGCTCGCCCTGCCGGACTACGCGCAGGCCGAGGCGACGTCGCCCGCGGGGGCCGCGGTGTCATGGTCGGCGACCGCCACGGATGCCGAGGACTCGCCCCCGCCGACGCCGACCTGTGTCCCCGCCTCAGGCTCGACATTCCCGATCGGATCGACCCTCGTCGAGTGCTCCGTCACGGACAGCGGCGGGCTCTCGGACAGCGGCTCGTTCCTCGTGAGCGTTGGCGATTCCACGGCGCCGGCTCTCGTCGGCATGCCCGCGAATCAGCAGCTCACCACGACGGATCCCGACGGCACGACCCTGTCCTACACCGCGCCGACGGCGACCGACATCGCCGACCCGAACCCGTCTGTCGACTGCCTGCCCGCGAGCGGGACCCCGATCCCGGTCGGCACGACGACCGTCACCTGTGTCGCTCGCGACGCCAGCGGCAACCTGACCACGGGGTCGTTCACGGTCTCCGTCACCCTCGTCTCGTCCGTCACCTGGTCCGCTGTATGGGGCGAGCCGGTCGGGATGGGCGGCGCCACGTTCTCCGCAAACACCAGTCGGACGATCCCCGTCAAGGTCGAGATCTTCGCCGACGGTATCGAGCAGACGTCCGGCAACGCGGTCCTGACGTGGACGACCTGCGCCGGCGCCGCCGGCGGGTCGGTCGAGCTGTCGTGGGACGGCGGCCGGTGGGCCGGCCACCTCGACGGCAGCCAGCTCGGCGGCCCCGGCTGCTACACGGCGACCGCGTCGCTGGACGGCAACGCCGCCGGCTCGTTCGGGATCGATCTCAAGGGGGACGCAACCCCGAACTCCGGCAATCCGAAGACCGCCTCTCGGCGCTGAGGGAGGCGCGTCGGAACCGCCGGCGACGCGCCCCTCAGCACCCAACTGGACACCCGGCGCGGATCCGCGCCGGGTGTCCTAGCATCGGAGGCGTGACCCCCGAGCTCCAGACGACGCTGAAGAACCTGCCCGACCGCCCGGGCGTGTACCTGATGAAGGACGCGCGCGGGAACGTCATCTACGTCGGCAAGGCACAGAGCCTGCGAAGCCGGGTCCGCAGCTACTGGCAGAAGGAGTCGCCGGCCGAGCTCCACCGGATCCGCTCGGTGATCGATCGAGTCATCGAGGTGGACTACACGATCACCGACTCGATCTCGGAGGCGCTCCTTCTCGAAGGCAATCTCATCAAGCGCTTCCAGCCGGTATTCA
>DASXTH010000199.1:0-5743 GCA_036505555.1 Candidatus Limnocylindrales bacterium
GATGGGCGCCTCGCTCCTGTCCGCCGCGGGCTCGGCGGTCGCTGCCGTCGGCACGTTCGCCGTCCTCGGGAGCGTCTTCGGAATCCTGACGGTCTTCCAGCTCCTCGAGCTCGCGAACCCGTCGCAGCCGCTCCTGCGTCGCCTGCTCGTCGAGACGCCCGGGACATACCACCACTCGCTGATGGTCGGCAATCTCGCGGAGCGGGCGGCCGAGGCGATCGGTGCGGACCCGCTCCTCACGCGCGTTGCCGCGTACTACCACGACGTCGGCAAGCTCGCGAACCCGCTCGCGTTCATCGAGAACCAGGCGGGCGGCGAGAACGTCCACGACACGCTCGACCCGGAGACGTCGGCCCAGGTCCTCAAGCAGCACACGGCCGACGGGATCGACATCGCCTACAAGGCGAAGCTTCCGAAGAGCCTGATCGCCTTCATCCCGCAGCACCACGGGACCGCGATCATGAGCTACTTCTACGCTCGGGCGAAGGGTCTCGCGGCCGAGCCGTACGGCGGGCCCCAGACGCCCGACGGCGCGCGGGCGGCCGCGGGGGTCGACGAGCGGAAGTACCGCCACGCCGGCCCGAAGCCACAGTCCCGCGAGGCGGCCCTGATCATGCTCGCCGACGGCGTCGAGGCGTCCGTCCGCTCGCTCTCGTCGCGCGACGAGCCGGCGATCCGGGCGATGGTCGCGCGGATCATCGACGAGCGGCTGAGCGACGGCCAGTTCGACGAGTGCGACCTGACCCTCCGCGACGTGGAGAAGATCAAGGAGGCGTTCGTCCAGCAGCTCCTCGGGATGTACCACCAGCGGATCGCGTATCCGCAGAACAAGGTGGTCGAGATCGAGTCGCGGCGAGGGACAGGGACCGGGCAGGGAGCCTGACGGCGGCGTGACCGCGGTCTACCTCGCGCCGTGGCGGATCGACGTCACGATCCGTGACGCGGTCATCGATGCCCACGGCGGCCGGCGCCCAACGCCGACGGCGCCTCTCGCCCGAGCAATGGCGGCGGCACTCGACGCGGCCGCCGCGCCGTCTCCGGCCTCGATCGGGCTGGTCCTGTCCGACGACGCCGAGCTCGCCGCGCTGAACGCCGAGCATCTCGGCCACGACGGGCCGACCGACGTCCTCTCGTTTCCGCTGCTGCCGACCGAGGCATTTCCGCCCCATCCCGGCGGCCCACGTCGCCTGGCGGCGTCCGCCGCCACCACCGCGCCGTTTCCCGGCCCGCCGGGTCGCCGCGTCCACCTCGGCGACATCGTCCTCTCGGTCGAGCGGGCGCGAGCTCAGGCGGCCGAGGGCCGCGGCGGCCAGACCGGCGACGTCCGCTGGTCGGCCGACGACGAGCTCCGCCTGCTCGTCACGCACGGCGCGCTCCACATCTGCGGCTGGGACCACTCCGAGCCCGACGAGGAGCGCGAGATGCGCGCCCTGGAGCAGCGCCTCCTCGCCCAGACCTGACGCGCGGCGGAGCCCGTGCCCTCCAACGTTCCGAAATCGTCAGTCGTCGGAAGTCTGTGCCGTTTCTCGGAGGGTCTGTCCGATTTCGGACTCCGGTTTCGGACTCCGGTTTCGGACTACTCTGCCTGTGGTGTCGAGGGCGTTGGCGTTAAGACTGGCTCGACAGATCACCGCCAGTGGGCGGACCCTCGATCCCGTCGACAGATGGCGACGCAGGCGTCAAACAGGTCGACCGCGGCTCGGCGCGACGCGGGCGATGTGTACCCGGCGATCTCGGCCTCGACCTCCGCGATCGAGAAGGCTGCCAGGTCCGCCGCGAGGCCGCCGCTTCTGGTCAGTTGAACGTCGAAGCGGCGACGGTCGAAGCCAATCCTCGACCTGGTCACCCGGCCAGCCCGTTCGAGCCGGTCCAGAACGCTGGTCATCGTCGACGGCCGAAGCCCGATCCGGCGGCGGATTTCCCAGGGAGGACAACCTCCACTGGCGAGCAGCGTAGCAAGCACGAGTGCATCGACGGGCTCGAGACCGTGCTCGCGGGTGGAAAGCTCGAGTCGGACCGTCATCGCGTGGTGCGCGCCATGGATGGCCGGCACGACAGTCGTGTCTCGAACTGGTTCTCGCTCCGCCGGCCAGATGGCACCGTCGTCGGTCATCGACCAATGCTGCCACTCGGCGGTTCACGCCGGCTTCACCGCGCCTCACTCGCCGATTTCGGAGTCCGAAATCGGCGGCATCCTTCGAGGCGATGGCGGCGTGGTCGGGTCGGAGCGCCATCTACGCGCCCACGATTGCTTCCGATCTCGGAGTCCGAAATCGGAAGACAGGCGGGCAGACGAATGCGACTTCCGGCGGCGAACGATCTCGTACATTCGCCGCCAGCGCGAAGCCCGATCGCGGGCGGGGCCGCTGTTCAGCGGATGACGACGAACGCGTCGAGGTCGACCCGGGGGTGGCCCGACGTGCCCGCGATCACGATCTTCACCTTGTGCGTGCCGGTGCTCGACCAGCTGAACTGGTAGACGAGCTGGCGGAACTTCGTCGTGGTCGAGTACGTACTGATCGTCGCCTTGTAGACGCCATCGACGTACACGCGGAACGAGCCGCGGGTCGTCGCCTTCGTCGCGACGATCCCGATCGAACGCACGGAGCTCGCTGTGAACGTTGCCGTCGCGCCGGCATCGGTTGAATAGCGTGTTGCGCCGACGGAGAACGACGGGCTCGACGCGGTCGACCACGAGCCCGTCAGGGTCGTCGACGTCGTCGACTGATAGAGGATCGGGCGGAAGTTCGTACTGAGACGTGGCAACCCGACAAACCCGAGCGCATCGATCGCAGTGATCCGGTACTGGACGAAATGGTTGAGGATCAGCGGCTGGATGATGCTCGTGCCCAGGACCTTCTGGGCGCCGAAGAAGTTCAGCCCGCCGTCGTCGGAACGTTCGACGATATACGACGCGATCCCGCTGTCGGGATCGGCAGCAGCGCCCCAGCTGACCTTCACCGCGGCGGTCGCGCCGACCGTCGAGGGGACGACCGGCGCCTGGCTGACCGTTCCGGGCACGCCGGGCGGTGTGCCGTCGGACACAATCCGGACGACCGTCGTCCGCCAGTCGCCGTCGGCATCCGCGAGCTCGTGGGCCAGCCAGACGCCGCCGACGGGATCGGCCGCGATCCCGAGGTAGTCGCCCCAGCGGTCACCGATGTAGGCGGCGGGCGAGGTCTCGATCTCGACGAAGGGCGACGGGCCGGACCCGGCCATGTAACCGCCGACGAGTGTGGTCGGGAACACCGAGACCGGGTCGACCGCCGTCACGGCCATGAATGCGCTGCCGGCGCTGTTGATCCCGATCCCCGGCATCAGGTAGTGAGTCCCGCTGGCGAACAGGAAGACGTCCATCGCGGCCGTCGGGGCGGCGCCGTTTGCTGTCGTCGACACGCGGGTCCAGCGGGCACGGTCCCAATTGCTGGGGCCGTCGTCGTAGTCAGCGGTCGCAACGAACCAGAGCTGCCCGCTTCGATAGACGGCGTCGGTCGGGCGCTCATCCGCGGCACCCGCGATCGCGTGGGCGCCGGGCTGGACGGGCACCGGGGGCAGTGTGAACGCTTCGATCCCGAATTCGGTGTTGAGGTTCTCGACGAGGTTCACTCGGTCGTCGAACGGATCCGGGTCATGAGCGGAACCCTTGATCTCGAAGTAGCCGGGCACGGTCGTGGTGTCCGTCGCCTGCTCGTAGATGATCGGCGTGTTGGCCGCGGACGAGAGCATGATCGCCGGGCGGAAGTGGGCGAACGCAGGTACGGCCGGCCGACTCGAGATCCCCCCGATGTACAGGTCGGTCCCGGCGGTGATGTTCGCCCAGTCGATCTGGATCCACGTGGGCCCGAGGAAGGTCACCTCGTCCTGGAAGTCGTCCGACGTCAGGACGATTCTCGAGCTCGAGCTCGAGATCCCGGGGTAGTCGGCGAGGATGCCACTCGTGTCGATCGGGTAGACGATCCAGGCGCCGGTCGGATCCGACGCCTCGGAGACCGCGAGCTGAAGACTCGACTCGCTCCAGTCACCGTTATAGGTCGTCAGGACACCGACCCAGCGCTTGTGGATGTCGTCCCAGAGGATCCGCGGATCCGAGTCGGCGCGGTCGATCGGCACCGCGAACAGCGCCCACGTCGGGATCGAGAGGAGCGGTGTCCCGCTGCGGTTGGAGATCCGGACGAGGCCGTTCGTCGTCTGGACGACATGGGTCGGGCTGGCCGCAACCCACGGATCGGGCGGCTCACACGTGCATGCGTCGGCGCGGGTGATGCCTGCGAACTCGGTCGTGATCACGGGCGCCGGCTGGACGTTCGCGACGACCTGGGGTGCGATGGTCGTGCCGGTTGCCTGACGCGACGCGGTACCGTCGACGGTGAGCCGTGTCGAAGCCTTCGGCGATCCCGTCGCGCGGCCGGCGCCGAGGTCGACGTGCAGGCGCTTCGTCGCCTTGAGCGGTCGGGGGGAAGCGGCCGCCTCGCGGGCCGCCCGTGCGGTGTCGACCCGGTGCCCGGAGCCGATGGTTCGGCCGATGGGCACGCCTCGCGCATCGCCGAGCGACGACCGACCGTGGTTGCCGGCCTGACTCGTGGTCGCGGCCAATCCGGAGCCGGCCTGCACGCCGGTCGCAGTGACCGTCGCCGCGGTCGATGCGAACAGGCTCGTGGCGATGAGGGTCAGCCCGAGGAGCGCCGCTGCGGGCGTGCGGTTCGACAGGGTGGGCATCGGGCGCTCGACCTCCACGGCCCCCCGGCATCCGCCGTCGGACACCCCCAATGAAAGCCGTCGCGATTCTGGCAGATCGGCGGCGGGTCGGACAACCGCCGCGGGCGTGGGCGCTACCATGGTCGCGGGCCCTCCCGAGACGGGAACGGGCCCGTTCGGCGTGGAGTCCGCGCCGACGACAGGCGCCCGGCGGCGCCAGGAGACCGCGTGAAGATCGTCGTCGGCCTGGGCAACCCGGGCGCCCAATACGAGAAGACCCGTCACAACATTGGCTGGATGGTGCTCGACCGTCTCGCCGATCGCGCGGGCTGGACCGGGAAGGGCCGGACGCGCGACGCAGCGGCAATCGCGATGGGCCGCTTCAAGGGCCTCGACCTCACGATCGTCAAGCCCCTCACGTGGATGAACGACTCAGGGCTGGCGGTCCGGAAGGTCCTCGCCCGCGAGCACGCGCCGCTGGGCGATCTGCTCGTCGTCGCCGACGACTTCGCGCTGCCCTTCGGCAAGCTCCGCTTCCGCGAGAACGGCGGCCCGGGTGGGCACAACGGCCTGCGCTCGATCATCGACGAGGTCGGGACCGAGAAGTTCAGCCGGCTCCGAGTCGGGATCGGGGCGCCGGACCGCGGCTTCAAGGATCACGTGCTCAATCCGTTCCAGCCCGACGAGCGCGAGCGGCTCGACTCGCTCCTCGATGCGGCCGCCGATGCGGTGGAGGAGTGGGCGCGGCACGGGACGAACAAAGCGGCGAACCGCTTCAACATGTTCGAGCTGCGGCCGGCCGACGAGACGCGTCTCGCGGTGCCGGGGGCGATCGATGGCCCGCCGGACGACGCGGGGGTCCGGCGGACCCGAACGGGCTGGCGGAAGGTGCTGCGGCGCGAGGAACCAGAGTGACGGCCGGCCCGGTCATGCGCGGGCGGCGCGGGCGCGACCGGCGGGTCGCGAAGTCCCTTGCCGGTTCGCCGGGGAGTGGCTCCGGGGCGGGTCGCCGCCAGCCCGATCTCTCGGCGTTGCCGCCGCTGCTCGG
>DASXTH010000200.1:0-10625 GCA_036505555.1 Candidatus Limnocylindrales bacterium
CGCCTTGCCCTCCTCCTCGGGCCGGACGGCCGACAGGACGACGTTGGCAATCGGGGCGAAGAACAGGCCCATCCCGGCGCCGGCCATGACGAACGCCGGCGCCAGCGTGAGGTACTCGGCGGTCGGCGATGAGACGACCGACAGCCAGGCGAGGGCGATGGCCTGGAGCGTCATCCCCAGGACGAGCAGCGGCCGGGTCCCGGACCGGGTCGAGACGAGACCGGCGATCGGCGCGACGAAGACCGGCATGATCGTCCACGGCAGCGTCCGGACGCCGGCCTCGAGTGGGCTGTAGCCCTGGACGACCTGGAAGAACTGGGCGAGCAGGAAGATCGAGCCGAACATCCCGAAGCTCATCAGGAGCGACACGATGTTCGCGGCTGTGAAGGTTCGTGAGCCGAAGAGGCGGAGGGGGAGCATCGGCTCGGCGCTCCGGGCCTCCCAGGCGACGAAGATCGCGAGGAGTACGGCCCCGATCCCGAACGATGAGAGGATCTCTGTCGAGGTCCAGCCCTGCTCGTTCGCCCGGACAAGACCCCAGACCACCGCGAGGAGGCCGCCGCTGACGAGGCCGAGGCCGGGCAGGTCGAGCCGCCTCGACGGACCGCGCGTCTCAGTGAGGCGGGCCGCTGCCATCGGGATCATCAGGATCCCGATCGGCACGTTGAGCCAGAAGATCCACTGCCACTCGAGGCCTTCGGCGATCGCGCCGCCGACGACCGGGCCGATCGCGATCGCGAGCCCGGCGATGCCGCCCCACGCGCCGAGTGCGACCGCGCGCCGCTCACGGGGAACGGCCGCGGACAGGATCGTCAGGCTGAGCGGGGTGATGATCGCGCCGCCGAGGCCCTGGATCGCCCGGGCGACGATCAGCTGGGTGACATCGGACGACAGTGCGGCCATGGCCGAGCCGATCGTGAAGACGGCGATCCCGAGGATGAAGACGCGCTTCCGGCCGAACCGATCGCCGAGTGCGGCGCCGGTCAGGAGAAGAACGGCGAACGTCAGCGTGTAGGCGTTGACGATCCACTCGAGCTCCGCCAGGTTCGCCTGGAAGCTCGCCCGGATGACCGGGAGGGCCGTGGTGACGACGAGGTTGTCGAGCGCGGCCATGAACAGCGCGATCGAGCTGATCGCGAACGTCCAGATCACGCGGGTGGGACGGGCCATGCGTTGATCTCCTAGTTAGCAGTTACTAAGTCCGTACGCCAAAAAAGGGGGCGGCGGTTTCGCGTGGTCAGACGCCCTCCTCGAACATCTCGAGGGTCCAGTTCATCGCCTCGCCGGGCAGACCCACGGCCGCGCCCAGGTTCAGGAGCATGCCCTCCGCGAAGAACGTGTGGATGTCGTCGCGCGCCGAGCCCGAGACGGCCGCGACGCGACGGTATAACCGGGCCCAGCCGGCACGGACCGCTGCGCGGACATCCGGATCCGAGCAGGCCGCGTAGGACTGGAGCTGCATCATCAGGAGCGTTCGGTCGGCGAGGAGCTTCTTGTACGCGCGGCCCATCGCCATCAGGGGCGTGGCGCAGTCGTCCGCGCCGGGGGTCCAGCGGCCGGCGGCCGCCTCGAAGACCCCGATGATCCTGTCGAAGCAGCTCTCGACCGTGGCGAGGAACAGCTCCTTCTTCGTCCCGAACAGCTGGAACACGTACGGCTGCGAGACCCCGACCCGCCCGGCGATCGCATCGACCGACGCACCGACGAGGCCGCCGGTCGCGAACTCTTCGGTCGCGGCGGCGACGATTGCGTCGCGACGCTCGTCCGCGGTCATCCGACCTGGGCGGGCAGCGCTGGTGGGGTGAGCGGCAGCGGCCATGGACGCTAACTTAGTAGTCACTAAGCAACTTGTCAAGTCCGTCTGAGGTCCGAAATCGTCGGTCTTGCGGAGGCCGGCCCATCCCCGCCCGGCTTCCGAAATCGCACTCCGAAATCGCAATCCGATTTCGGAACGTCGACGGGGGAGGGTGTCGTTCCTCGCGTCGGACGATTTCGGAAGGAGTGCGGGCACCCGCGCGGCCCCCGTCGATACACTGGCGCCGTCCACGCACGAGGGGGAACCGGCGGTGCTCTCGAGTCCGACCCCGGACCAGGTTCGCTCGCTCGCGCCGGACCCGGGCGCCGCGCGGGCCGGCGAAGGGCTGGGCGCCCGCCGCCACTGGTCCGGCACCGGCCGGAACGATCGCGCCGCCTGGGGCCTGTGCCACGGCTCCGGCTCGAACCCGTACCAGGTCACGGTCGATTTCGGCGGCCCGGCGTTCAAGTGCACCTGCCCGAGCCGGAAGTTCCCGTGCAAGCACGGCCTCGGGCTGCTGTTCCTGATCGCCGGCGATCCGAGCGCGGTTCCGGTCGGCGGCGATCCGCCGTCCTGGGCGGCCGAGTGGCTCACCACGCGCTCGGCGCGCACCGAGGCCGCGGAGACAAGAGCCCGAGCCGTCGCCGAGGCACCGCCGGAGGTCGTCGCCGCCGCCGCAGCGGAGGCGGATGCTGCCCGCGAGAAGCGAATCCGGGCGCGGGAGAAGAAGGTCGACGCCGGCCTCGTCGATCTTGATCGCTGGCTCCAGGATCTCGTCCGGCGCGGGCTCCTCGCGGCGAAGAGCGAGGGGTACGGGTTCTGGGACCAGGCCGGGGCGCGGCTCGTGGACGCCCAGGCCGCGTCTCTCGGGCGGGAGCTCCGGAACCTCGGCGCGGCCGTGAACCGCGGAACCGGCTGGGCCGACGGTGCGCTCGAACGCGCCGCCCGGATCCACCTGATCGCGGAGGCCTACCGCCGCCAGGAGACGTTGCCTCCCGGCCTCCGGACCGACGTCCGCGCCCTCGTCGGCTGGACGATCAAGGAGGACGACCTCCCGGCGGGCGGCGACGTGATCGACCGCTGGCTGGCCGTCGGCCGGACGGTCACGAGCGACGAGCGGCTGACGACGGCCAGGACATGGCTCGTTGGGGAGACGACGGGGCGATGCGCCCTCCATCTCGCGTTCGGCGCCGGCGGCGGGAACCCCGTGCCGGTGGCGATGGCCGGCTCCTCGTTCCGCGGCCCGCTCCGGTTCTATCCATCGGCCTCGCCCCTCCGCGCCGTCGTCGGCGACGGGCCGCTGGACCCGGGCGGCTCGATCGACCGGCTCCCCGGCGGGCTGACGATCGACGCCGCGGCATCCGCGTTCGCCTCGATCCTCGCCCGGAATCCGTTCGTCACGGTCTGGCCGACCATCCTCGCGGACGTGACTCCTGTCGGGCGCGATGGCGAGCTCCTCCTGCGCGACGCCGCGGGTTCGGCGGTCCGCGTCACGCCGGCGGCGATCGGCGCGCGGCTCGTGGCCCTCGCGGGCGGTCGTCCCGTGGCCGCGTTCGGGCTCTGGTCCGGTCGCTCGATCCGGATCCTCTCGGCTCTCGCCGAGGGGCGGCTGATCGATCTCGGGACCGACATCGGCGGGGACGAGGACGAGCTCGAGATCGAGCCGGTCCCGGCCCGCGGGGATGGCGAGGATGCCGCAGCGGGGTCGAACGGCGTCGACGCGAGCGCCGCCTGGGGCCGGCTCGTCAGCGCGGCCCTCCTCGGGACCGAGCGCGGCGTGCCACCCGCGGTGGGCCTACCCGCGAGCGTCGCGGCGGTGGCCGAGCGTCCGACCGAGATCCGGCTCCTCGCGACGGCGGCGATCGTAGCGGCCTCACGCCGAGCAGGCTGGCGCCCGGAGCCCGATGCCGGCGAACCGCCTGAGCCGGCGCCGCCCGATCCGCGGCCGGCCGTGCGGCCGGCCGCCGCCTGGCTGCTCCGCCGTGCCCTCGACGAGCGTCAGGAGCTCGTCCCGGAGTGGCTCGAGCTCGCCAGGCCGCGCGATCGCCGCCCGCCCGACGACGAGCTGCCGCGGCTCCTCGCCCTCGCCGCGCGCCATCAGGAGACCCGCATGGGCCTGGCGCCGTTGATCGGCCCGCGGGCGCGCTGGCTCGTCGATCAGATCCCCTCGCTCGCGGCGGGTCTGGGCCAATCCCCCGAGGTGGATCCGAGCGTCGCCGGCGCCGCCTGGGCCACCCAGTCCTCGGCTGTCGGACGCGCCGCGATCGTCGCCGAGTTGCGCCGGCGCGATCCGGCGGCGGCGCGCGCGCTCCTCGACGAGGTCTGGGACACCGCGACGACCGAGGAGCGGGCGCTGGCGATCGGGGCCCTCGACCGTGGGCTGGGGCCGGCCGATGAGCCGCTCCTGACTCAAGCCTGGTCGGACGCACGGATCGAGGTCCGCGCGGCCGCGATCGACGCGCTCGCCCGGATCCCGGGGTCGGCGTTCGTCCGGCTCGCGGAGAACGTGGGCCGGCCGCTGCTGACCCAGACCGGACGATTCCGACCAACGATCGCCGCCGAACCGCCCGCAGCCTGGTCCGACGACCTCGCCCGCCTCGGCGTCCCGCGGAAGCCGCCGCAGGGGACGGGGGAGCGCGCGTGGTGGCTGCGCCACATCGTTGCTCGCGTCGACCCGGCCAACTGGGAGCGCTGGCTCGGCGGCGACGCGAAGGGGCTGATCGAGCGCGGCGGGCGATCCGATGAGGCGGAGGCGCTCATTCTCGGCTGGTTCGAGGCCGCCGATCGTTACCGCGACGCCCGCTGGTCGGCCGCGCTGCTCGGCGATCGCGACCTGCTTCGCCGTGCCGACGTCCAGGAGCTCGATCCGTTCCGTCTGCTCGACCACCTGGCGCCGGACGACCGGGACAAGACCGCGGCCGCGCTGATCGGAGTCGCCGACGCCGAAATCGCTCGCGAGGTCGCGTCTCACTGCCCCGCGCCGTGGGCGCCGCTCGTCGCCTGGGCCGTGACCACCGCGATCGCGCGGAGCGGCGGATCGGCCATCTGGGTCCCGCAGCCGGTCCGGGACCTCGCTCGGCTCGCCGCGCGCCGCGCGCCGGCCAATGCCCTCGAAGAGCTCGATCGCGTCCTCGGGGACGTCGGACGCCTGAGCGGCAACGCCGGGCTGACGGACATCCTCGATCTCATCCGCTTCCGCCAACAGCTCGCCGCGGCGTTCGACGCCGAGGCACCCCGATGAGCCGACCATCGATCGCCAGGGAGATCAGCCGATGAGTTCCACACCGCCCACGATCCTGCGTGCTCACGCCGAGCAGGACCACGCCGCCGAGCTCGAGGCGCTCGGGCGCGCCGACGATCGCCAGCGACCGCCGGGCTGGCAGCTCTCGCCGTGGGCGGTCGTGACGTACGTCCTCGGCGGCAAGCTCCCCGACGGCACCCAGCTCGTCCCGAAGTACATCGGCGACCGGCGGCTCGTCGAGATCGCCGTCGCGACGCTCGCGACCGACCGGGCGCTGCTCCTCCTCGGCGTCCCGGGCACCGCGAAGACCTGGCTGAGCGAGCACCTCGCTGCGGCGATCAGCGGCGATTCGACGCTCCTCGTCCAGGGCACCGCCGGCACGGGCGAGGACGCGATCCGCTACGGCTGGAACTATGCCCGGCTGCTGTCTGAGGGCCCGAGCCGGAACGCGCTCGTCGCGAGCCCGGTCATGGTCGGGATGGAGCGCGGCAGCATCGTCCGGGTCGAGGAGCTGACCCGGATCCCGTCGGACGTCCAGGACGCACTGATCACCGTGCTCTCGGAGAAGGCGCTGCCGATCCCGGAGCTCGGCCAGGAGGTCCAGGCGACCCGCGGCTTCAACATCATCGCGACCGCGAACAACCGCGACCGCGGGGTCAACGAGCTGTCCTCGGCCCTGAAGCGGCGCTTCAACACCGTGATCCTGCCCGTCCCGTCGCGGATCGACGAGGAGGTCGAGATCGTCCGCCAGCGGGTCGAGCAGATGGGCCGCGCCCTCGAGCTGCCCGCCGAGGCGCCGGCCCTCGACGAGATCCGCCGCGTCGTGACGATCTTCCGCGAGCTCCGCTCGGGGGCAACCGAGGATGGCAAGGCGAAGCTGAAGATGCCGTCAGCGACCCTGTCGACGGCCGAGGCGATCGCGGTGGTGAACCAGGGCCTGTCCCTCGCCGCCCACTTCGGGAACGGGAAGCTGTCGGCGCGCGACGTCGCGGCGGGACTGACCGGCGCCGTCGTCCGCGACCCGATCCAGGACGCGGTCGTCTGGCGCGAGTACCTCGAGACCGTCATGAAGGAGCGCGACGGCTGGAAGGACCTCTACAAGGCCTGCCGCGAGGCCGCCGACTGATGACCGTCGACGTCTTCGGGATCCGCCACCACGGCCCCGGCTCGGCCCGGAGCCTGGTCGAGGACCTGGAGCGGCTCGCGCCGGACTGCGTCCTCATCGAGGGACCGCCGGACGCCGACGCGCTCATCCCGCTCGCGGCCGCGGACGGGATGAAGCCGCCCGTCGCGCTCCTGATCTACGACCCCGACGAGCCGCGCGACGCCGCGTTCTACCCGTTCGCGGTCTTCAGCCCCGAATGGCAGGCCATCCGTTTCGCGCTCCGGACCGGTGTCCCGGCGCGGTTCATCGACCTGAGCGTCGGCGCGCAGCTGGCGATGGGGCGGGCCCTCCGGGCCAAGATCGCCGCGGAGCTCGCCGCCGCCGAACCGGACGAGGCCGATGCCGACCCGGAGTCCGATGCCGCCGCGGCGCCCGATGCCGAAGGAGCCGACTCGAGGGAGGCCGCGAGCCCCGACCCGAGCCCCGACCAGAGCCCCGACGAGGGCGAGCTCGAGCTCGAGGACGTCCGCTCCGATCCCCTCGGCCAGCTCGCCCGCGCCGCCGGCGAGCCCGACGGCGAGCGCTGGTGGGACCGTCTCGTCGAGTCGCGCCGGTCGGCCGCCGACGTTTTCGCGGCGGTCCGCGAAGCGATGACCGCGGTCCGGACGGAGATCCCCGACGAGGACCCGACGACGATGCTCCGCGAGGCGGCGATGCGTCGCGAGATCCGGGCCGCCGAGAAGGCCGGCCACGAGCGGATCGCGGTGGTCTGTGGCGCGTGGCACACCCCGGCCCTGATCGATCGGCCGCCCGTCGCCGCCGACGACCGGCTTCTGAAGACCCTGCCGAAGCCGGTGAAGACAGCCGCGGCCTGGGTGCCATGGACCTACTCCCGCCTCGCGGCCGAGTCCGGCTACGGCGCCGGGATCCGCTCACCAGGCTGGTATGAGCACCTCTGGTCGGGCAAGGAGCCGCTCGCGGTCAGTTGGATGGCCCGCGTCGCCCGCGTCTTCCGGGCCGAGGATCTCGACATCTCGTCGGCCCACCTGATCGAGGCGGCCCGGCTCGCCGACACGCTCGCGGCCCTTCGCGGGCGGGCGATCCCGTCGCTCGACGAGCTGACCGAGGCCGTCCGCTCGGTCGCCGCGTTCGGTTCCGACGTGCCGCTCGCGGTCGTCCGCGACCGCCTCGTCGTCGGGCGGGTGATGGGCAAGGTCCCGGCCGACGCACCGATCGCGCCGCTCGCCGCCGATCTCGAGCGCGAGCAGCGCCGGCTGCGCCTGAAGCCCGAGGAAGGCAGGAAGCCGATCGATCTCGACCTCCGCAAGGAGCTCGATCTCGGGCGCAGCCATCTCCTCCACCGGCTCCGCCTGATCGACGTCCCGTGGGGCAGCCCGCAGCGGGCGAGCGGCGGCCAGACCGGAACGTTCCACGAGCTGTGGACGCTCACCTGGAAGCCCGAGTTCGTCGTCGAGCTCGTTGCCGCGAGCCGCTACGGAACGACGATTGGCGACGCGGCGGCCGCCCGCGCGATCGAGGACGCCGGCGCCACCGACCGCCTGGCGGAGCTGACCGAGATCGCCGAAGCCGTCCTCCTCGCCGATCTGCCGGCCGCGATCGAGACGGTCGTCGCCCGGATCGGCGCCGTGGCGGCGGTCGCGGCGGACGTGCCGTCGCTGATGGCCGCCCTCCCGCCCCTCGCCCGGGTCAGCCGCTACGGCAACGTCCGCGGCACCGATGCTGCGGCGGTCCGGGTCGTGGTCGACGGGCTGGTGGCGCGGATCTGCGTGGGGCTCGGGGCGGCCTGCGCGTCGCTCGACGACGATGCGGCCAGGGAGATCCTGCCGCTGGTGGAGGCAACCGACGCGGCGATCGGGCTCCTCGACGACGCCGGCCATCGATCGCCGTGGCTCGCCGCGATCGGGGCGCTTGCCGAGCAGGGCGGTGTCCACGGGCTGGTCGCCGGGCGCGCTTGCCGGATCCTCGTCGACGGGCACGCCCTGGACAACGCCGAGGCGCGCCGCCGGATCGGCCAGGCCCTGTCGCGCGGCGCCGAGCCGAAGGTCGCGGCCGCCTGGATCGACGGCTTCCTCCGCAACTCGGGCCTGGTCCTCGTCCACGATCAGGACCTCTTCGGTCTCGTCGACGACTGGCTGGCCGGGCTGGGGCGCGACGCGTTCGAGACGGTGCTACCGCTCGTCCGGCGGACGACCTCCACCTTCAGCGCGCCCGAGCGGCGGGCGATCGGTGAGCGGGCGAAGCAGGCCCGTGGCGCGGGTGCGTCGAGCGGTGCCGTCGCGGCCGGCGGATACGACCCGGAGCGGGGTGCGCTCGTCCTGCCGATCCTCGCGACGATCCTCGGGCTCGAGCCGGTGGAGGAGCGGCCGTGACCGACGACGCCGAGCTCCAGACGGCGGCGGGCCCTCCGTCGTCGCCGCCCGGCGACGAGGAGCGGCTCCGCCGTTGGCGGCTCATCCTGGGCGGCGAGGCCGCGACGACGACCGGCGTCTCGCTCCAGGGCGCCGACGCGGCCCGCGACCAGGCGCTGGCCGCCCTCTACGATGTGAACCCCACCCGCGGCTCGGATCCGACCGTGCGGGCCGCCGGTCTCGGCGGCTCGGCGCCCGCGGTCGCCCGCTGGCTCGGCGACATCCGGACCTACTTTCCGACGTCGGTCGTGCAGGTCATGCAGCACGACGCGATGGAGCGGCTCGACCTGAAGCGAATGATCCTCGAGCCCGAGCTCCTCTCGACCGTCGAGCCCGATGTCAATCTCGTCGGGACGCTGATCTCGCTCGGCCGGGCGATGCCGTCGAAGACCCGCGAAACGGCCCGCGTCGTCATCCAGAAGGTCGTCGAGGACGTCGAGAAGCGCCTGGCCAACGCGCTCCGGCAGGCGATCACCGGCGCCCTGAACCGGTCCGAGGTCACCCGTCGTCCGCGGCCGCGCGACATCGACTGGGACCGGACGATCCGGAAGAACCTCCGCCACTACCAACCCGACGAGAAGACGATCATCCCCGAGATCCTGCTCGGCCACGGCCGACGCCAATCGGCTGCGCGCGAGGTGATCATCGCCGTCGACCAATCCGGTTCGATGGCGGCTTCGGTCGTGTACTCGTCGGTGTTCGCCGCGGTCATGGCGACGATCCGCTCCATCCGGACGCGGCTCGTCGTGTTCGACACCGCGGTCGTCGACCTCACCGACGAGCTCGACGACCCGGTCGAGGTCCTCTTCGGGACGCAGCTCGGCGGCGGGACCGACATCAACGGCGCCGTCGCGTACTGCCAGACCCTGGTCCAGCGACCGACCGACACGATCTTCGTTCTCATCTCCGACCTGTACGAAGGCGGCGTCGAGGCCGACCTGCTCAAGCGGATCGGCTCGCTCGTGAGCGGCGGCGTGACCGTCGTCGTGCTGCTTGCGCTGTCGGACGATGGCGCCGCGTCGTACGACCGGCGGGTCGCGGCGAAGCTGTCGGCCCTCGGCGCGCCCTCGTTCGCGTGCACGCCGGATCTCTTTCCGGAGCTGATGGCGGCGGCAGTCGGGCGGCGCGACGTCACCGCGTGGGCTGCGGAGCGCGGGCTCGTCGTGACCAAGGAGGCGCCGGCGGGGCGCGTCTGACGCCGCGGTTCTCGACGAGCGGCCGGCCCGGAACGGCCGGATGACGATGGTGGGGTGGCGTTCGCGCCGCGATCCTGAGCCCGGGTCACGGGACGCTTGCATGCGTGTGCCACCCATCGTCTACTGGAGCTCATCATGGCGTTCGCCACCCCGTTCCAGCCAGCCGCGCCCCGGTCTGGCGTTTCCTCGCCCCGCACCGCGGCGATCGCGATCGTCGCCGGCGCGGCGATGCTCGTCCTGTTCCTCGCCGGGATCAGCTTCATCGGCCTCGCGATTGCGTTCCCGATCGCCGTTCCCGCGGCCGTGGAGATGCACGTCCCGGTCGCTGCCGCGGACGTCGAGATCGCGAAGCGGTTCGCGGAGTTCTCCTGGCTGTTCGGCGCGCTCGGCTTCGCAAGCCTCGTCGGCGCCGCGGTCGTCGCGTTCAAGGCGATCGGAGCGCTCTCGCGCGAGCCGCGCGACTGACGTTTTCGACCGCTCGCGCCGCGGCGGCGCGCGGCATGATGCGTTCGTGCAGCAGCGCGAGCGCATCTTCCGCATCGCGGCGATCGCCTGGCTGGTGACGGCCGTCGTCCGAGTCGTCTTCGCGATCTTCCGCATCGGCCCGCCGGATCCGAGCGTCTCGCTCGGCGCCTACTACGTCGGCGCGTTGCTCGGCGTCGGGGTCGCGGCGCTCCTCTGGCGGCGGCCGACCCGCGCGAGCGCCATCCTCGCCTGCGCGTTCGGGTTCTACGCGGTCGTTGGGCTGGCCTACGCGCCGTTGATCGGGCCGCAGCTGTGGTTCCTCCTCCTGTCGGCGACGGGGATCGTCGCGTTCGTCCTCTCGGTCGTGGCCTTCTTCGCGAGCCGGCCGCGTCCC
>DASXTH010000201.1:0-12809 GCA_036505555.1 Candidatus Limnocylindrales bacterium
GCGAGGCTGCCTTCCTGGTCGGGCAAAGGCTGCCGTCAAATCCTGAGCAACCCCAAGGTCCACCGGAGAACTCACGCCCGGCGGACGGTCTGGGCGATACCCGTTCGGGTTCTTGACAGGCACATCCACTGTGGTCCGTGCAGCCGTACGGCGAGCGCTCAGGTCCAGGACGGCGCCGACGGCGGGAGGCTCATTCACCGGCGCAGCGGGTTAGGGCCGGTCGCCGTGACCAGCCGCTGCGGGACCCAGTCATCGACGTGGTAGAAGCCGTCGAACGTCCTGCCCTCTAGCTCGACCGCCGCCCGCAGCGAGCGGCGGTGGAACTTCACGTGGGTGAAGTCCTCGAACAGGACGTAATACGGCTCGTTGGCCGCGCTCTGGAACTGCTGACCGGTCAGCGCTGCCCGGTGGCGGCGGGAGAAGGCGTCGACATCCTCGCCGACGACCACGCCGAGGTGCTCCAGGCCCATCTTGTAGACCCGCTGGTGGACGGGCGGGATGAGCTCGATCAGCGGCACGACCTGGCCGTCGAGGACGCGGAGCGGCTCGGCGAGCAGGATCATGGAGATCGGCCGTCCGTTCCAGACGTTCTCGACGTTGGCGACCGCGTGCCGCTCGAGAAGGGTCCTGAGGTGGACGTACTGGTCCCACTCGGGGACGCGGAAGGCCAGGTGGCTGAGATCGTACGGCGCGATGTCGATGCCGCGCGCGGCGAGCCGGTCGCGCTGCTGCGCAGCGAACGCCCGATAGTCCCCGATGATGTCGCCCACCGGATCGGCCATTGCCTCCACCTCCCGTCCGCCATCGTACGACGGCGGATGCGGCTCAGCCCGCCGGCGGGGGCGCCAGGCTCGGTGTCTGGGAGCCGGTCGTGATGATGATGTCGACCGAGACCGCACGGTCGTTCTTCAGCACGACCTGGACCTTGAACTTCGACTCGAGGAACGCGATCGTCTCCGGCAGCCGGGTGTCGGCCCCGTTGTAGACGACGATCCGCGTCTTCGAGAGGCCGGTCGTGTCCGGCTTCGTCGTGGGTGCCGATGCGGTCAGGCCGTAGTACTCGAGGTACTCGGCGATCGAAGCCGCCTGGCCGGTCGGTCCACCGCCGTTCAGGACCCAGATCGAGGCGTTCTCGTCGGCGAGCCCCGCCCGGGTCTCCTCGAGCTTCGGATCGACCTTGAAGGCACTCGCGACCGCGGCCCGGATCTTGTTGACGTCAGGCAGGTATTTGTAGATCGGGGCCAGGATCTGCGTTCCGTAGCGTGGGTACGAGAACACGTACGAGCGGATGTTCTTCGTGTCGATCGTGTCTGCGAGCCCGGCCAGCTTGGCGAGCTCTCCCTGCGGAATGTCGGTCTTGACCGTCGCCCGGACCGCCTTGAGCAGCTCCGGGATCCGCGGGATCAGGTTGGCGATGTTCGCCTGTTCGCGAAGCGAGGTGAGGACCCGCTGCTGGCGGTAGCCGCGGTCGAAGTCGTCCGAGCCGTGCCGCGACCGGGCGTAGACCAGTGCCTCGGCACCCGTCATGTGCTGGATCCCGGCCGGAATGTAAACCCGCGCCCGGCGACCCGTGTCCGACGGGTAGACGTCGTCGATGACCGGTACCTGGACGTTGATCGTCACCCCGCCCATCGCGTCGACGACCTGCTTGAAGCCGTCGAAGTTGACCTCGACGAAGTACTTGATGTCGAGGTCGTAGAGGTTGCCGAGGACCTGCTTGAGCGCGTTGTAGCCGCGGGTCTTGCTATTCCCGGCGACGAGGTCGGCGCGGTTGCGGACCGCCGTGAACAGCGAGTTGATCTTGCTCGGGTAGACGCCGCCGTAGGCGTTCGCGAGCGGCGTGCCCGGCGGCAAGGGCACGTCCGTCGAGTCGCGCGGGAGGCTGAACATCGCGACCTGGTGGGAGACCGGATCGATGGAAACCACGATCAGGGTGTCCGTGTTGTAGGTGCCCTCGTTCGGCCTCTGGTCCGAGCCGATCAGGAGGATGTTCAGGCGGTCGGTCTCGTTCCAGGGTGGGACCGAGACATTCGGAAGGGCGCTGCCCTGGTTCGGCGGCGGCGTGCTCGTGGGGCTCGCGGAGTCGATCGGCTCGTCGGTTGGCTCGACCGAGCCCGACGGCGAGCCCGATGGCGTCTGGTCGCAGTCGGCGGTCCCCGCCTCATCGTTCGCGAGGAAGATGCACGGGTCGTCGAGGACGTCCTTCGCGAGCAGGTCGTAGCGGGCGACGACGATGTGCCCGCCCGACATCACGAGCAGGACCGCGAAGAGCCCCGCGATCGACACCGGGTTGAACACGAGACGCGGCCGCCCCAGCCGGCCGCCGCCGCTCATCTCGACCGCGTTCAGGAAGGCCGTGACCCGGTACGCGTCGATGATCGCGACGACGCGGTAGACCAGGACGAGGAGATTGACGACGAAGATGCCGGGCAGGACCCAGGGCGTCAGGATGAACGCCGCGAGCCGGGGCGCGTCCATCCGGAGGAAGATCCCGGTGAGGAGCGCGCCGACGAGGATCGGCGGTGCGGCGAACCCGAGCGCTCGCTGGTAGGCGCCGGCGTACGCGTGGCCCAGCCCGGGGAACAGGAGGGAGAGCACCGCGGCGACGAACGGTGACCTCGCCCGCGGTCGAGAGTCCTGCGCGCGCTGCATCGCAGGGTAGGATACTCGGACACCCGTCGGCCGTCGTCGAGGCTGCCCCCGCTGCCGGAGCCGCCGACGACCGCCCGCGATCGACCCCAGCCGAGGCCCATGTTCCGACCGGTCACTGCGAAACCCGACTTCGTCGCCCAGGAGCACGCCCTCCTGGCCGAGTGGCGCGAACGTCGGACGTTCGAGCGCCTCCGTGCCCGGAACGCGGGTGGACCGCGCTGGAGCTTCCTCGACGGGCCGATCACGGCAAACAACCCCATGGGGGTCCATCACGCCTGGGGCCGGACGTACAAGGACGTCTACCAGCGGTTCCACGCGATGCTCGGTGAGGACCAGCGCTACCAGAACGGCTTCGACTGCCAGGGTCTCTGGGTGGAGGTCAACGTCGAGCGTGACCTCGGGTTCACGAGCAAGCGTGACATCGAGGCCTACGGGATCGCCGAATTCGTCTCGCTCTGCAAGCAGCGCGTCCTGACCTATGCCGCGCGCCAGACCGAGCAGAGCATCCGGCTCGGGATGTGGATGGACTGGGACGACCCAGACGAGCTGCGCCGATTGCGCGACGCGCTGGCGACCGACCCGTCGCAGGTCATGACGATCGCCGGACGCAGCGGTCCCCTCACCGACACGGCCGAGATGCTGGTGGGGCGCCTCGGCCATCCCGAGCTCGGTGGCAGTTACTACACCTTCAGCAACGAGAACAACGACCTGATCTGGGGCTTCCTCAAGGAGGTCCACCGGCGCGGCTGGCTCTACAAGGGCCTCGATTCGATGCCGTGGTGCCCGCGCTGCGGAACCGGGCTCTCGCAGATGGAGCTGAACGAGGGCTACCAGGATCGCGAGGACCCGGGCTTGACCGTCAAGCTCCCCCTCGTCGATCGCCCCGGCGAGTCACTGTTGATCTGGACGACGACACCGTGGACGCTCGCGGCCAACATCGCCGCGGCCGTCGGGCCCGGGCTGCGGTACGTCCTCGTCCGTCAAGGCGACGAGTCATTCTGGGTCGGCCGGACGAGGCTGCCGAACGCCGTCATCGGAGCGTTCACGGTCGTGGACGAGCGGGACGGCGCCGACCTGGTCGGGTGGCGGTATCGCGGCCCGTACGACGATCTCCCGGCGGTCAGCCGCACGTTCGAGGAAGCTGCCTACGAGCACCGCGTCGTCCCGTGGAGCGAGGTCGGCGAGGAGGAGGGGACCGGGATCGTCCACATCGCGACCGGGGCCGGGGCGGAGGACTTCCAGCTCGGCAAGGCGCTGGGCCTGCCGGTCATCGTGGCGATCGACGAGAACGGTCGTTATCACGACGGGTTCGGCTGGCTCTCCCGGCTCGAAGCACCGAACGTCGCCGAAGCGATCGTGGACGACCTGACGCAGCGCGGCATCTTCTATCACCTCGAGGCCTACCAGCATCGCTACCCGCACTGCTGGCGCTGTAACACGCCGCTCCTGTGGCGAGCCGTCGACGAGTGGTACATCTCGATGGGCCCGGTCTACGACCGGCCGCGCTCCGAGCTGACCAAGGACGAGGTCGACGCGAGCCTCCGCTACCAGATCATGGAGGCCGTCGACCAGATCCGCTGGATCCCCGGCTTCGGCTACGACCGCGAGCTCGACTGGCTGATCAACATGCACGACTGGATGATCAGCAAGAAGCGCTACTGGGGGCTGGCGCTGCCGATCTACGACTGCCAGGCATGTGGCACGTTCGACGTCGTTGGAGGGCGTGCAGAGCTCAAGGAGCGCGCGGTCGACGGCTGGGATCGGTTCGAAGGTCATACCCCGCACCGACCGTACGTCGACGAGGTCACGATCGCCTGCCCCTCGTGCGGTGGGACCGTCGAGCGGATCAAGGACGTCGGCAATCCGTGGCTGGACGCCGGGATCGTGCCGTTCTCGACGCTCCACTTCCGGGAGGACCCGGACTACTGGAGCCAGTGGTTCCCGGCCGACTTCATCACCGAGAGCTTCCCGGGCCAGTTCCGGAACTGGTTCTACTCGATGCTCGCGATGTCGACCGTCCTCCGCCGCGAGCCGCCGTTCAAGACGATCTTCGGCTACGCCCTCCTGTTCGGCGAGGACGGCCGCCCGATGCACAAGAGCTGGGGCAATGCGATCGACTTCGACGAGGCCGCCGAGCGGATGGGCGTCGACGTCATGCGCTGGCTGTACGCAAAGCAGCGACCCGAGGAAAACATCAACTTCGGCTGGCATGCCGCCGACGAGGCGCGCCGCGAGCTGCTCGTCCTCTGGAACGTCTACGCCTTCTTCGTCACCTACGGGCGGCTCGCCGGGTGGCAGCCATCGGCGGGCGCGACCGTCGATGAGGCGGGTAGCGGCACGATCCTGGATCGCTGGATCCGCTCGCGATCCAGTGCGACCGCAGCCGTCGTCGGCGAGCGCCTCGCCGACGTCGATGCCCTCGGCGCGTGTCGCGCGATCTCGACGTACATCGACGACCTCTCGACGTGGTACCTGCGCCTGTCGCGAAGGCGGTTCTCGCGGAACGCCGATGCCGCCGACCGGGATGCGGCGTTCGCAACGCTCCACGGCGCGCTCCTCGCGCTGACGCGGTTCACCGCGCCGATCCTGCCGTTCCTCACCGACACGATCTATTCGAACCTCACGACCGACCTCGTCGAGGCACCCGATTCGGTCCACCTGACGCGCTGGCCGGCCGATGAGCTGGCAGCGGCTCGCGATGAACCCCTGGAACGGTCGATGGGTCTCGCCAGGTCCGCGGTCGAGCTGGCACGGACGCTGCGCGGCACGGCGGGGATCCGAACGCGCCAGCCGCTCGCTCGCCTGTGGCTGGCGATTCCCGGGGCGCAGGACATCCCGAATCGCGACGCGCTCCTGGCGCTCATTCGGGACGAGGTGAACGTCCGGACGGTCGAGCTGATCGAGGACGGCTCGGAACTCGTCGAACGGCGGGTCAAGCCGCTGCTGAAGAAGATCGGCGCCAAGCTCGGCTCCGCGATCCCCGCGATCATGGCCGCGGCCCGCGAAAACCTCGTGGAGTACTTGCCGGACGGCTCGGTCCACCTCGCCGGGGTGACGCTCGCGCCCGATGAGGTCGAGATCCTCGCCACGCCGAAGCCCGGGACCGCCGTCGCCCACGACGAGGGCCTCGTCGTCGTCATCGACACGGAGCTCACCGACGAGCTCCGGGACGAGGGCGACACCCGCGAGCTCCAACGCGCGATCCAGGACCTCCGCAAGGACGCCGCGCTCGCCCTCGACGACCGCATCGAGCTCTGGGTCGACGGGGTGCACGACCGCATCGCCGTCCACCTGGACGCGGTCGCCGAGGAGACGCTGGCGGACGTCGTCCATCGCGGCCCGGCTCCGGCCGGCCCGGACATCGCGAGCGGAACGGTCGAGTTGAGCGGTGGACCGGCACGGATCGCGATCCGCCGGATCGGCGGAGGAGCGTCGTGACCGACGCGAGCCGTCCGGCGCCCGCGGAGCCGAGCCCGCCGGCGCCGCTGACCGCCGCGCGCCGCTGGCCCGTCTTCGTTGGCCTCGCCGTCCTCGTCGTCGGCGCGGACCAGGTCGCGAAGGCGGCCGTCACGAGCAGCCTGCGACCGGGCGAGTCCGTCTCGATCGTCGGCGACCTGCTCCGGATCGTGTTCGGCCAGAACACGGGCGCGTTGTTCGGGTTGTTCAAGGACAACGCGCTGATGTTCGGGATCGTGTCGATCGTCGTGATCGGGCTGATCGTCGCCTATCACGCCCGGTCGGCCGGCAGCCTCTACCTGTCGATCGCGCTCGGGCTGCTGCTCGGCGGCGCAATCGGGAACATGGTCGACCGGATCCGCCTGGGCTACGTCGTCGACTTCGTCGACGCCGGCATCGGGACGACACGGTTCTACACGTTCAACGTCGCCGACAGCGCGATCACCCTCGCGATCCTGCTCCTGTTCGTCGCCGCGCTGCGGCCCTCGCTCGTCGAGAGCCGGCCGGCCACGGAGCCGAGCCGGTGACGGCGGCAGCGCCCGGCACGCACGATCTGCTCGTCCCGGCCGACGCGTCCGCCCAGCGGGTCGACCGCTACGTCGCCGACGTCACCGGCCTCTCGCGAAGCCACGTCCAGAAGCTCATCACTGCCGGCAACCTGACCGCCGACGGCGTGGCGCTGAAGGCAAACGCGGTGATCGGGCCGGGCGCGGCGCTCCAGCTCGTCGTCCCCGAGCCGGAGCCGATGGATCTCATGCCGGAGCCGGACATCCCCGTCCGGATCGTGTACGAGGACGCCGACCTTCTGATCATCGACAAGCCCGCGGGACTCGTCGTCCACCCGTCGCCCGGGCACAGCGGCGGGACGCTGGTCAACGCGCTCCTCGGGCTGGAGGGCGGCGGCGGGTTCGGCGGCATCGCCGGTGTCCAGCGGCCCGGGATCGTCCACCGCCTCGACCGCGACACGAGCGGCCTGCTCATGGTCGCCCGGACCGACGCCGCGCAGCACTCGCTCATGGCCCAGATGAAGGCACGGCGGGTGAAGAAGACCTATCTCGCGCTCGTCCTCGGCGAGGTCGCGGCGGAGGCCGGCCGGATCGAGGCGCCGATCGGGCGCGACGCGAAGCACCGGACGAAGATGGCGGTCGTGCCGGATGGTCGTGAGTCGACGACCGGCTACCGGGTCCGGGAACGCTTCACCGGCTGGACGCTCCTCGAGCTCGACCTCGTCACCGGGCGGACCCACCAGATCCGCGTCCACCTCGAGGCGATCGGCCACCCGGTCGCTGGCGACCCGGTCTACGGCAGCGGCACGTCGCGGAAGGGTCCGCGGGTGACCGGGAGCGCCGCGCCTCTCGAGCGCCTGTTCCTCCACGCCTGGCGGCTCCAGCTGACCTCGCCGACCTCGGGCGAGCTGATCCGGGCGGAGGCGCCGCTGCCGCGCGAGCTCGAGGGCGTCCTCGAGGCGATGCGGGCCGGTGGTTCGGCGGCCCTCTCGGGACCGGAGGGACGTCGGTGACGGACGACCGGCGTCCTGCTGACGCGCTGTCGGCCGGGTTGGGGACGGCTCGGGCGGCCGCGCAGATCGACGGCCACGTCTCGGACGATCCGGGCCGGCCGTCCTACACCGTCGACGGCGCGCCCGGAGCGATGCTCGTCATCATCTCAGGCCCGTCGGGCGTCGGGAAGGACACGATCATCGACGCCCTCCGCCGCGACGAGCGCGAGCGTGGCACCGAGGACCTCCGTCACTACGTCGTGACGGTCACGACCCGGGCGCCACGCGCCGGCGAGGTCGACGGCGTCGACTACCACTTCGTCAGCCGCGAAGAGTTCCTCCGGATCCGTGCCGAGCGCGGGTTCCTCGAGGCGAACGAGGTTCACGGCAACTGGTACGGCTCGCCGCGCGACCAGGTCCGGGCCGCGCTCGTCAATGGCAAGGACGTGATGCTGAAGATCGACGTGCAGGGCGCCCAGGTCGTCAAGGAGCAGGTCTCGCAGGCGCTCCTGATCTTCGTCATCCCGCCGACGATGGAAGCGCTCTTCCAGCGCCTCCGCACCCGGGCGACCGAGACGGCCGACGAGCTCGAGCTCCGTCAGCGCAACGCCGCGCTCGAGATCGCCCGGCAGGACGACTACGACGAGATCGTGACGAACGAGACCGGGCAGGTCGAGCAGACGGCGGCCGAGATCAACCGGATCATCGCAGCCGAGCACGAGCGCCACCCGACCCGCCGCGTCCGGGTCTGAGGCAGACACCGTGGCGAGCAGTCGTCACGTGCGTCACGTGGCGGTCGCGATCGACGCCGCCGGTGCCGGAGGCGCCCGCCGCTACACGTACGCGGTCCCGCCCGAGCTGGACGACCTCGGGTCGGGCGAAGCGGTGATCGTCGAGTTCGGCCGGCGCCAAGCGCTCGGGGTGGTCCTTGGCGACGCACCTCCGCCCGACGGCGTCGTCCCGAAGCCCGTCGCAGGCCGCGTCCGGGCCGACGGCCCGCTCCTGCCGCCGCTGGCCCTCCGGCTCGCGACGTGGATCGCCGACCACTACCTCGCGCCGCCCGCGCTGGTCGTCCGGGCGATGCTCCCGCCGGGTCTCCTCGAGCGCCTCGAGCTCCTGGCCGAGCGAACGGCGGCCGTAGCGCCCTTCGACCTGGCCGCCCCGGAGCGGGACCTCCTCGACCAGCTGGAACACGGCCCCCGACCGATCCGCGACCTCGTCAGCGCGGAGGGTCGGGCGACGCTCGTCCGGCGGCTGCGGACGCTTGCCGACACGGGCCTCGTCACCCTCGACTGGACGCTCCTCGCTGCAGGCGCCGGCCCGCGCTACGAGCGCTGGGTGCGTTTGAGCGCGGCGGGTCGCGCCGTCGCGGCCGCGGCCGCCGTCGCGGCTGCCCCAGACGTCAGGCCGGAGGGCCGCCCGCTGGGCCCGCGTCAGGCCGCCGCCGTCACTGAGCTCGCCGCCGGACCGCCGGACGGGCTGCCCGGCGCCGGGCTGGGCGAGCACCACGGCACCGGCGCGATCGCCGGCCTCGCCCGGCGCGGGCTCGTCGAGGTCGAGATCCGCGAGCGACCGCGACGACCGCTCGCCGGCCGTCCGGTCGGGCTGCGTGGAAGCCGGCCGGCCGGCGCTGAACTGACCCCGCCGCAGGCGGACGCCGTGGCGATCGCCCGGGCCGCGATCGGGGCCGGCGATGCGACGCCGCTCCTCCTCGACGGCGTCACCGGCGGCGGCAAGACAGCGATCTACGTCGAGGCGATCGTCGCCTCGTTGGAACGCGGCCGGCCGGCGCTCGTGCTCGTGCCCGAGATCGCGCTCGCGATGCCCCTCGTCGATCGTCTGCGCTCGGATCTCGCCGTCCGCGTCGCCCTCGTCCACTCCGGGCTGAGCGACGGTGAGCGGGCCGACGAATGGCGACGGATCCGCGCCGGGGACGTCGACATCGTCGTCGGGACGCGGCTGGCGGTCTTCGCGCCGCTCGCGGACGTGGGGCTGATCGTCGTCGACGAGGAGCACGACGCGGCGTACAAGAGCGACCGCACGCCGCGGATCCAGGCCCGCGACGTCGCGGTCGAGCTCGGCCGGCTGGCCGGCGCGGCTGTTGTCCTCGGTAGCGCGACACCCGCCGTCGAGACCGTCGGGCATGCCCGGGCCGGAGCCTACCGGCGGGCGGTCCTGCCGGCGCGCCCGACCGGCGTCCCCCCCGTGATCGAGGTCGTCGACCTCCGCGAGGAGCTCCGGGCCGGCAACCGCGGTCTGCTGTCGGGGCGCCTCGTCGCGGCGATCGATGCGCTCGCCGGGGTTGGCGAACCCGACGGCGAGCAGGCCATCCTCACGATCAACCGGCGCGGGACCGCGTCGGTCGTGCTTTGCCGCGACTGCGGTCACGTCCAGACCTGCCCCGAGTGCGAGCGGCCGCTCGTCTACCACCAGGCCGGCACGACCCTCCGCTGCCACCACTGCGGCCGGGCGACGCCGCTCGCCACGCGCTGCCCGAACTGCCACTCCCCGCGGATTCGGTATCTCGGCGGCGGGACGCAGCGGGTCGAGGAGGAGGTCCGGCGGCGGTTTCCGCGACTGCGGATCGGGCGCCTCGACCGTGACGTCGTCGAGCGGCGGGGCGCCGCGGAACGCGTCATCGACGCCTTCGCCGCCGGCCGGATCGACGTTCTCGTCGGGACGACCCTCGTGACGAAGGGTCTCGACATCCCGGCGGTGACGCTCGTCGGCGTCGTGTCGGCCGACGTCGCCCTCAACCTGCCCGACGAGCGGGCCGCGGAGCGGACCTACCAGCTGCTCGCCCAGGCGGTCGGGCGGGCGGGTCGCGGCGACCGGCCGGGGCTCGCGATCATCCAGTCCTACCAGCCCGAGCACCCCGCGATCCGGGCGGTGGCCGACGACGACGGCGCGGCCTTCTACGACGCAGAGCTCGACCTCCGCCGGCGGTTCGGATCGCCGCCGTTCGGACGCCTCGTCAAGCTCACGGTCGGGATCGTCGACCGCGATGGCGCCGAGCGCGAGGCCGACGCGATGGCCGAGCGGCTGCGGGCGCGTGCCCGCGAGCGCGTGCAGGAAGTGGTGATCCTCGGGCCGGCGCCGGCCTACATCGCGAAGCGGGCCGACCGCTGGCGCTGGAACCTCGTGCTCCGCGGGCCCGATCCGGCGGCGCTCCTCGACGGCGGGCTGGAGCCCCCGTGGTCGGTCGACGTCGATCCGGAGACGCTCCTCTGATCGCGACAGCGCCACCCGAGCCCGGGCGCCGAGCGTCCGCGCCCGGCGATGCCAACCGCGACGAACGCGCCACAATGACGGACCGCGGTCGGGGCCTGATATCCGCGAAACGCACGTCGTCCGGAGGTGCTGCGATCCCGTCCACGCTCGTCCGGCTCTCGGTCGGGGTTGCGTGCGCCCTGCTCGGCGTCCTCATCGAGATCGGGCTCGACCAGGTCGTCGCCGTCACGCCGTGGCTGATCGTCTCGTTCGCGGTCGGCGTGCTGGCGGCCGTCCTGGGTGGGCGCCTCGGCGGATCGGTCGCCCTGGCGATCGGCCTCGCGGCGCAGCTCTCGGCGATCCCATCCTGGGTCCCGGCGGTGGAGAACGCGGTTGGCGGCGGATGGCAGGCCGAGACGGGAGCCGCGATCACGGCCCTGCTCATGGGCCTCTGGTTCCGCTCCCTGATCCTCCATCCACGACCGCTGCGAGGAATCATCCCGCGCGCGACCCGGGTCCCCGGCGTCGCCGACTATCAGCTGGATCGCCCGGCGTCCGACTCGGCGAGCGGCTCGGCGACGCCTGCCGGGGGCGCGACGAGACCGGCCGGCCGAACCGCGCCCGCCGCCGCCACGAGCGGCGAGCGGGCAAACGCCGGCGCGTCCGCGACTCGTCAGCAGCCCGACCTCCGGACCGCCGTCCACGAGATCGGGACCGCGCGAACGCCGGTCCAGGTCGCGGACGCGCTCGCCCGCCATGCGGCCGCGGTCGGCCGTGCGCGGGGAGCCGTCGTCTACCTCGGCCGCGACGGGTCGGAGGACTTCACGCCGCTGGGGCGGTTCGGGCCTGTCGACGCGGTGATGGCGGATCATCTGCCCGCCCGTTCGCGCACGGCGCGGGCGGACACGGGTGTCGACGCCGACGAACCGCCCTGGGTCGATCACGCGATCCGATCCGGATCCACGGCGTTCGGCGTCCTGCGCCTCGTCGATGCCCCGGCCGACGCTGACCGATCCGACTCGGGCAAGCTCGTCGACATCCTCGTCCAGGTCGCCGCCGACGCGCTCGAGCGCGGCCGGCTCACCACGGCCCGGCGGACCGCCGAGACCGGGGCGACGGCGGCAACCGGGCGCCTCGGGATCCTCTCCCGCCTCGCGGCGGCATTCGTCGGCGGGTCGACCGTCGAGGACGTCGCGCGGACGCTCGTCGACCTGGCCGTCGACGACCTCGGTGCCGGGTTCGCGGTGTTCCATGTCCGTCAGCCCGAATCCGATGGGTTCGCCCTCGTCCACGCCCGCGGCTACCCCGAGGGTCTGGTCGCCCGGGAGCGGTCGATCGACCCGGGCAGCCGCGTTCCGGTGACCCTGGCCGCACAGGAGCAGGCCATCGTTGAGGTGACGGGCGAGGACGGCTGGCGCGATGCGTTCCCGACCGCGTCGAACGTCCCCTCGATCACGGGGACGCGCGTGATCAGCGCGATCCCGATGCAGGTCGCTGGCCGCACCTATGGCGTCTTGACCATCGGATGGCGCTCCGCCCCGGATCGGGCGAGGGTCGATCGTGAACTCTTTGCGACCGCGGCCGACCAGGGCGCGCAGGCCCTCGAGCGGGCGATCCTCCACGCCCACGACGAGGATGCGCGGCGGCTCCAGGAGGCCTTCATCGGCGTCGTCTCGCACGAGCTCCGGACGCCGATCACCACGATCCTCGCCGGCTCGCGGCTGCTCCGTCGGCGGCTCGAGAACGACTCACGCGCCGCCGAGCTCAGCGATGACATCGAGATCGAGGCGGATCGCCTCAGCCGCATCGTGGACGATCTCCTCGTCCTGAGCCGCCTCGAGCGACGCGACCTCACGATCGGCGACGAGCCGGTCCATCTCGACCACCTCCTCACCCGCGTCGTCCGGTCGGAGGCGGCGCGTTGGCCGGCCCACCGGATCCAGATCGTCCCGTCGATCGGCAGCCACGTCGTGCGCGGCGAGGAGACGTATGT
>DASXTH010000202.1:0-10443 GCA_036505555.1 Candidatus Limnocylindrales bacterium
CCGTCGTCCACGCACCCGCTGCTCATCGCTCCCGGGAAGCAGCTCCAGACGCTCGTGGACACTGCCAACTACTGCGGGAACGAGCCGCGGCCGCCGGTCACGGTCGGATTCGTCCTCGCCGACGGTCATCGGTTGGTCGCCCAGCCGGTCTCTCTGACCGACACCACGCTTCCGCCCTGCAACGGCCCAACGCTGCCGGCCACGATCGCGATGCATCCGTGGTCCCGGTGAGAGGCACCGTGCGGGCGCTCCTGGTCGGAGCGATCGTCGGCGCGACGGTCGGCGTCCCGGTCGCGGCGGTGTCGGCTGCGTCCACCCCGACGATTGCCCAGCTCATCGGCCAGAAGCTCATGGTCCGGATGGAGGGCACCACGCCGAGTGCCGACCTCCTGGGCCGGATCCGGCGTGGCGAGGTCGGCGGGGTGATCTTGTTCGGGGACAACATCACGACGGCGACCGCTCTCCGTCACCTCACGGCGACGCTCCACTCGGCGGCGAGCGCGGCGGGACGACCTCGCCTGCTCGTCGCGGTCGACCAGGAGGGCGGCTCGGTCAAGCGGATCCCGTGGGCACCACCGACGCTCTCGCCGCCCCAGATGGGGGCACTGGCGAGCGCGCCGGTCGCGAAGGCGCAAGGCACCGACACCGGCACCGCCCTCCACGGTCTCGGGATCGACGTCGACCTCGCGCCGGTGGCCGACCTGCCCGCCTCGACGTCGTCGTTCATGTACCAAGCGGGTCGGACGTGGTCGTTCAACGCCATCCGGACGGCCGTGCTGTCGGACGCGTTCGCCACGGGTCTCGAGACGGGCGGGGTGGCGCCGACGATGAAGCACTTTCCCGGGATCGGCTTTGCGACCCGGAATACCGACGCGTACGTCGTCACGATCACCGCGTCTCGGGATGCCCTGGCCCCCGGCCTCCTTCCCTATCGCAAGGCGATCTCGCACGAGATCCCGCTGATCATGCTGTCAAACGCGACGTACTCCGCGTACGACACCCATCGCGCCGCGGGCTGGTCGCCCGCGATCGTCCAGACGCTCCTCCGCCACGACCTGGGCTTCCGCGGTGTGACGATCACCGACTCGCTCGACGGGACCGCGCATGCCCGCGGCGTCGCAACCAGGACGCTCGCGCTCGCGGCGTGCCGGGCGGGCACCGACATGATCCTCACGACGGGATCCGAATCGTCGACGCGCGCCGTCTACTCCACGCTGGTCCAGGCCGCAACGGCCGGGACGATCTCGCTGACCTCGCTCCGCGCCTCGTATGCACGGATCCTGGCGATGAAGGCGGCGCTCTAGTCGGTTCCCGTCCCTGTCGCCCACGGCGAGCGGGCCAGCCACGCGACGAGGTCGCCCCGGACCAGCAGCCGCTCGCTCTGACAGCCCGAGCGGATCGCGACCTCGCGCTGGATCGCCCGGAGGAAGCGCCGATCGAACGGCCCACGCGGGAACGCGTCGGCGACCACGTCGCGCACGGATGCGATCGCCTCGATCCCATCGCCCCGGACGTCGATGGCGGTCGCGCGGTCGAGCAGGACGGATTCCACGCCGTCGGCGAGGGTCACACCCGCGCGCATGTGGAGGATGATCGCGATCGCCGTGCGGTCCGCGTCGCCCGGAGACAGCCCGCGCCGCTCGAGGAACCGCCGAGCGATCTCGGCGCCCTCCACCTCGAAGCACATCGTGTTCCGCGTCAGCCGGGCGAGCCCGAGGTCGTGGAGGAGCGAGGCGACCCACAGGACCCGCCGATCGAAGGCCCAGCCCTCGCCGTTCGCGATCGCAACGCCCCAGCAGTACGAGCGGATCGAGTGGGCGACGAGGTAGCCCGGGAGCGACCGATGGACCCAGTCCCACGTCGCGGCGGAGACGGCGTCGCCGGGGACCTCGATGGGGCCGATCCGGGGCGGCAGAGGCGGCGTCGGACGCGTGGTCATCGAACCCATCCTAGCCGGGTGAGTCGGCGCAGTCGGCGTGGTCACCTCGCCCGCATCCGCCGCCCCGAGCCGCGCGTATCGTTGGCAGATGGCCGATCCGTCCGCGGACCCGATCCCCGAACCCGCGGCGCAGGTCGAGCCGGTGGCGGTCCTCGGGCCACCTGGACGGGCTCCGCGAGCGGGGCGCGGTGCGGCGACGCTCGCCATCGTGGCCGCGATCGCCGTGGCCATCGTTGCGGCGATCTGGCTCGTGGGGAGATCGACGGGTCCGTCCAACCCGCCGTCGGCCGCCAACCTGCCGATCCGGATCGCGCTCTATGACCCAAGAACGGGCCTGGCGGTCGAGGACGTCGCAGGCCATCGGACGGTCCTTGCCGCACCGCCGGACACCTCGTTCGGGTTTCCCGCCTGGTCGCCCGACGGTTCGCGTGTGGCGGTCGTGAGCAACGGCTCGGCCGGCCCCTCGATCTCGGTCTTCGCGGTCCCAGCCGCGGACACTCTCGGCAGCTCCGCACCGACGCCCGTCGTCGTGTACCACAACGCGGACAGCCCGCCCTTCTACGTCTACTGGACCCCCGACGGCCGGCGAGTCTCGTTCCTGGCGACCGAGAGGGACGGCATTTCGCTTCGGGTCGCCCCGGCCGACGCGAGCGCGCCGCTCGACGGCAGCGGCCCGGGGGCGACGATCCGGCGGGGCGCGCCGCTCTACTTCGACTGGATCGACGACGCGCATCTGCTCGTCCATGTCGGGAGCGGCGCGAGCGGCTTCGCGGGCGAGGTCGGAGCGGACGGTTCGCCGAGCGGAGCGACCCTCACGAGTCCGGGCGACTTCCGCTCGGCCGTCATCAGCGCCGACCACGCGACGATCGCGTGGGTCCGCGGTGCCGTGCCGGCCGCCGCGATCGTCGTCGCGGCCCGCGACGGCTCGGCGGAGCACACCGTCCCCGTCTTCGGACCGGCCGCGGTCGTCTTCGACCCGACGAGCAGCCGGGTCGCGACGATCGCCGCGGCCGACGCCGCCGCTCCGCCGTTCCCGTTCCCGCTCGGGCCGCTCCGGCTGGTCGACCCGGCCACCGGTGCGGTCCGGACGCTGCTCGACGGCCGGGTGGTCGGCTTCTTCTGGGCGCCGGATGGGCGGACGATCGCGGCGCTTCGGGTCGAGGATGCCGACGGAGCGACGGAGGCGCGGCTCCCGATCACCCTTGCAGCCGCATCGAGCCCGGCGCCATCCCCGGCCGCGTCGCCCACCGCGGAGGTCGAGATCCACCTCCTGTTCGTCGACGTCGAGACCGGCCGGGTGCGGTCCGATCGGACGGTCCGCCCGACAAGCAACTTCCTCAACCAGTTCCTGCCCTACTTCGATCAGTACGCGCTGAGCCATCGCCTGTGGGCGCGCGACAGCAGCGCGTATCTGATCCCGCTCGTGGACGGCACGGGGGAAGGCGGGCTGGCCGTGCTGACCCCCGATGGCGGCACGGCCACCCGCACGATCCCGGGCGTCAATGGCTTCTGGAGCCCGTGACGGCTCTGCCGCCGCCTACGGTGCCGGCGCCTCCTGGACGATCACGAGCGCATTCCCGTCGGGATCGCGGAACCCGAACATCGGGACCGGGAACGGGATGATCTTCGGGTCGACGTCGACGCCATCCGCTGCGAGGGCCGCGTGGGCGGTCGCGACGTCGGTGACAACCCGGTGGGGTCGGCTACGGGCGCGCGTCCGCGAACCGCTCCCGATGAACCCACACCCAGAGCGCGACGAGGAAGCGGGCGACGAGGCTGATCCCATAGCTCGCGCACCAGACGCAGACCGCGCCGATGACGAACAGCTCGAGATAGGTGAAGTAGAGCTCGAAGACGACCCCGAGCAGCGAGAGGCCGTAGTGTGCGGCGAGGAGGCGGCCGTCGTTCGTCCGCCACCAGGCGATGGCGAGACCCAGGAGAACGAGCGAGAGGATCACCCCGAAGACCGCGACCGGGATGCCGCCGATCCGGCTGTACGGAGAGAGTGCCACCTGTTCGCAGCCGTGGAGCGGGCCGCAGTTCGGGAGCTCGCCGCGGAGCTCGACCGAAGACAGGTAGGACGCGATCCCGAGCCCGATCAGGTCGAGGGTGGCGAGGACGAGCGCCGGATGCGTCGAGCGCAGCCGCGACCACAGCCCCGAACGATCCACCGGCCGGGTCACCTCCCCGCTGCGACGGCGATCGCCGCGGCGAGCTCCGTGTAGCCGCCGGCGACGACCGTCCCGTTCACGATGACCGTCGGCGTGGAGTTCACGCCCGCTCGGGTCGCGTCTGCGATCCCGTCCGCGACGAAGGCCGCAGCCCCGGCGGAGTCCAGGTCCGCCGTGAACCGCGCCACGTCGAGCCCGAGGCTGTTCGCCATCGCGATGAGGCGCTCGCGGCCGAACGAGCCACCGTTCTCCCGCACGCCCTGGTTTGCGTAGAGCGTCGCCCACATGTCCCAGAAGCGGCCCTGTTGCTCGGCGGCCCAGGCCGCGCGACCGGCGTCCTTCGACTCCGCGCCGATGAACGCGAACCCATGGAACGCGATCTTCGCCGAACCGGCACCCAGCTCGTTGCGGACGAGGTTCGGAAACACGTTCTGGCCCCAGCGCAGGCACGCCGGGCACTGGAAGTCCTCGTAGAGGTCGATCGTGACCGGCGCCGCGGCGTTGCCGAGGATCCGCCCGGAAACAGGAATGCCTGCAGGGGCCGCGGCCCGGATGATGGACGCGGGCGCGGGCTTCGGACCGCCGCCGACGACGAGGATCGCCGCGACAATGAGGAGTCCGGCCAACAGCGCGAGGACGGAGACCAGGCCGATCCCGAAACGCCTTGGCTGACGCGCGGCTGTGCGCGGCGCGGCGCGCCGCTGGGCAAGCGCTGCGGCGCGGCGCTCGCGGCGGAGTGGTCGGACCTGTTCGCTGGACATGCGCGCTCCTCGATACGTGGTGGCTCGCTCACGATCGCGGAGCCGGCCCGACGGAGCGGCGTGCCATTCGGCCCGAAGACCCCGTCCGGAGGTCCTCGATCCGCCCGAGCCGGACACGGAGGCGCCCGCCGCGGCCGAGGATTCGACCGGGCGGGCGCCGGGGCGCGTGGGAAAGCGCTCAGCTCGGGGTGGGCTTCTCCTGGACGGCCCAGCCGTTGCCATCGGGATCGGTGAAGAAGGCGAACGAGTTCCACGGACCGCCGTGGCCGTCCTTCCATTCGCCATCCTCGATGAACCGGACCGGCGTGATCTCGACGCCACGGCCCATCAGCTCGGCGCGGGCCGCGTCGATGTCACTGACGCACAGCTGCAGTCCCTGGAGCGTGCCCGGCTCCATCTTCGAGAGGCCCTTTCCGATCGAGATCGAACAGGCCGAGCCGGGCGGCGTGAGCTGAACGACCCGGAATTCCTCACCGGCGCTGTGGTCGACGTCGATGTTGAAGCCGCATCGGTCGCTGTAGAAGGCCTTCGCCCGGTCGACGTCCGAGACGGGGACGACGACGAGCTCGAGGGTGTAGTCCATGGGATCGCTCCTGGGTGTGGTGATCGAGCGGGGGTCAGGCGACGGGGACGAGCCGGCCGAGGAGCTCGTCGAGCCGATCGAAGCCCTCGTTCATCCCCTTTTCCATCCCGCTCTCGATCATCGCGTTGCGGGCCTCGACCGACTGGTAGACCGAGTGGGTGTGAGCCGTCGTTCGGCCGTCATGCTCCTCGAGGATCAGCTTCTCGAGCGAGACGTGGCCGGGCGCTCCCTCGAACTCGAACGTCTGGACGAAGCCGTCCGGGGACGGATCGCCGTGGAACACGCCGTGGAAGCCCCAGGCGTTCCCGTGTTCGTCGCGGTGGATGAAGCGCCAGCTGCCGCCGGCGCGCACGTCGTACGTGTCGATCTCCATCTCGTACTTGCGCGGCCCGAGCCACTGGACGAGCAGGTCAGGCTCCGTGTAGGCGCGGAAGACGACGTCGCGCGGGGCGTCGAACTCGCGGGTCACGTCGATGAACGGCACGCCGGCGGGTGCCTCGATCTTCGTAGCGGCCATCGTCGGTTCCTCCTTGATCACGGTTGGGGGTCACTCGGCCGTGCGGCCGTGTCGAGCGTGGGCGGAGCCATCGGATCCGCCTGAAGGCGGGCCAGCAGGGCGTCGAGCCGGCCATGGCTCTCGTCCCACCAGGCCTGGTACCTCGCGAGCCATTCGGTTGCATCGCGCATCGGCGCCGCCTCGAGGTGGCTCAGACGAGCGGTCTGCCGGCGCGTCCTCGTGATCAGGCCCGCGGCTTCGAGGACTTTCAGGTGGCGCGAGATCGCCGGCTGCGACATCGTGAACGGCGCCGCCAGCTCCGCGACCGTCCGGTCCCCGCTCGTGAGGCGAGCGAGGATCGCGCGACGAGTCGGATCGGCGAGGGCTCCGAACACGGCATCCAGGTTGGTCGGCTGCATCTCGATAACCACTACGTTCTGAAACAACGTGGTTATTAAACTCGGCCGACGACCGCGTGTCAAGCCCCATCTGGAGATTCGCTGCCGCCCGAGCCACGCGCCCGCCCGGAGTGCCTCAGTCGACGATCGAGGCCAGCCGCACCCCGGCGAGGAACATCCGATACGCCGCCACCGGATCGTCGCTCGTGTAGCGCGTCGTCCGGTCGCCGATCCGCTCCGCGCCGGGCTGGATCGCCGCGAAGTCGGCCTCGAGGCCGCGTCGATGGTCGACCTCGATCACGATCGGCGGGTCGACCTCGAGGACGCGGAGCTCCCCTGCCGCCGCTCGGCGCACGGCCCGCTCGGCGCCGGCCCGGATGCGATCGCCGGCCGTCGCCGGGTGGAGCGACGCGGCGGCGGACGTGCCGTAGGCGGTCTTGACGATCACCCGCTCGGCCCAGGGTAGCCACTCGGCGACCTCCGCGGCGAGGGCGTCGTCGCCGGCCACCAGACCCACGGGGATGCCCCAGGCGCCGAGGACCAGCGCATTCACGCCGTACTCACCCGTCGGGCGGCCGTTCATCCGCGTCTCGACCGGCTCGTCCGAGAACGTGTGGGGGATCGTGCCCGTCGGATGGCCGGCCCGGGCGTGATTGCCGACGAACAGCGCGACGTCGAACGACGCCGTTCCGTCCGGGCCGGGCAGTGCTCCGGCCACCATCGACCAGGCCTTCTGGCCCTGGAGGAGCCGCGCGGCCGGGTTCAGGGCAACCGGCAGCAGGTTGTACATCCCGCCGTGGCTGTCATTCACGAGGATCTCCGTCGCCCCGGCCGCCAGAGCCCCGTCGATCGCCGCGTTCGCCTCCGCGGTCATCAGCTCGCAGGCCGCGGGGTAGCCGGCATCGCCGCGCTCCGTCGGCCGGTAGTGGCTGACCCCGGCGATCCCCTCCATGTCGACGCTGATGTAGACACGCATCGTCGATTCGATGCTAGTGGAAGCAGCGGCGGCATGCGCCGGCCAGGCGCGAGCGGGATCGAACCGTAAGTAGTTGCATACGCAACGAGTTGGTGCTAAGGTAGGCAGCGGAGGCCGGCCGGACAGCCGCCTCGGTGCGACAAGGGTCGCGTCGGAACGTCAGGAGCACAGATGCAATTCGGGGTCTTCACCGTCGGCGATGTCACGCCCGACCCCACCACGGGCCTCGCCGTCAGCGAGGAAGAGCGGATCCGGATCATGGTCCAGGTCGCGCTGAAAGCCGAAGAGGTCGGCCTCGACGTCTTCGCGACCGGCGAGCACCACAACCCGCCGTTCGTGCCCTCCTCCCCCACCACGCTGCTCGGGTACATCGCGGCAAGGACCGATCGTCTGCTGCTGTCGACCGCGACCACGCTGATCACGACGAACGACCCCGTGAAGATCGCCGAGGACTACGCGATGCTCCAGCACCTGGCCGGCGGCCGGATCGACCTGATGATGGGTCGCGGAAACACCGGCCCGGTCTATCCGTGGTTCGGCCAGGACATCCGCAACGGCATCCCGCTCGCGTACGAGCACTACGCGCTGCTCCACCGCCTCTGGCGCGAGGATGTCGTCGACTGGGAAGGCAAGTTGCGGACGCCGCTGACCGGGTTCACCTCGACCCCGCGGCCGCTCGATGGTGTCCCGCCCTTCGTGTGGCACGGCTCCATCCGGAGCCCGGAGATTGCGGAACAGGCGGCGTACTACGGCGGCGGCTTCTTTCATAACAACATCTTCTGGCCTCCGGACCACGTGAAGCGGATGGTCGAGCTCTACCGGCGTCGCTGGGAGCACTACGGTCACGGCCCGGCCGACACCGCGATCGTCGGGCTCGGCGGGCACGTATTCATGCGCAAGAACTCCCAGGACGCCATCCGCGAGTTCCGGCCGTACTTCGATCATGCGCCGGTCTACGGTGGCGGCCCGTCCCTCGAGGACTACATGGCCCAGACGCCGATGACGATCGGAAGCCCGCAGCAGGTCATCGACCGGACGCTCGGCTTCCGGGAGTTCGTCGGCGACTACCAGCGGCAGCTGTTCATCGCCGATCACGCCGGGCTCCCGCTCAAGACCGTGCTCGAGCAGATGGACATCCTCGGGGCGGAGGTCGTACCGGTGCTCCGCAAGGAGTTCGCGTCGCTGAAGCCGGCCCACGTGCCCGAGGCGCCGGTCCACCCGCGTGTCGCGGCGACCCGGACGGCGCGCGACGGGGATCCGGTGGCCGTCGCGGCAACCCTGCCGATCGGCGACCCCGTCGGGAGCGCATCGGCATGACGGGTCCGACTCGCTCGATCGTCGTTGTCACCGCCGGGCTCGGACAGCCGTCGTCGACCCGGCTCCTCGCCGATCGTCTGGCTGCCGCCACCGAGCGCCACCTCGGCGACGCCGGCATCCCGACCCGGATCGAGGTCATCGAGCTCCGCGACCATGCCCAGGAGCTCGTGAACCATCTCCTCACCGGGTTCCCGGGGCCGAACCTCCAGACGGCGATCGATGCCGTGGTCGGCGCCGATGCGCTGATCGCGGTGACTCCGATCTTCAACGCGTCGTTCAGTGGGCTGTTCAAGCTCTTCTTCGACGTGCTCCAGCGCGACACCCTCGCGGGCACGCCGACGCTCCTCGCCGCGACAGGCGGGACGGCTCGCCACTCGCTCGCGCTCGAGCACGCGCTCCGGCCATTGTTCGCCTACCTCGACGCGGCCACCGTCCCCACTGCGGTCTACGCCGCCGCCGAGGATTGGGGTGCGACCGGGGTAGCGGCCGACGGCAGCCTGGTGGAGCGGATCGATCGCGCGACTCGCGAACTCGCCACCGCGGTCGCCGTCCGGCCGCCACACGTCGCGCGCGTCGCGCTCGAGGATCCGGTCCCGTTCGAACAGCTCCTGGGAAGGCAAGGGACGACAACTCGCGACTCCTGACCGCCGTGGTCGGGCCGGGCCACGCCGGCCTACCAGACGTCGCCGGGGCGCCAGTTGCAGCTGATCGGCGTCGAGAGGTCGAGCGGTGGCGTTGACGGCGTGTCGAGGACGAGCAGGAAGCCTTCCTCTGCGGGCGTCCGAACCAGTCCGGCGTCCGTGCGCACAAAGGCCGGCCCCATCCACGTGCGCCAACCGAGGCGTTCGTAGAAGTGGTGCCTCCCGGTCCCGAGCATCCCCAGCTCGTACCCCTCGCGGATGATCGCGTTCACCTCGCGCATCGCGATCGAGCCGAGACCCCGCCCCTGCAGATCGGGGGCTGTCGCGACGGCCTCGACATACCCCGTCCGCAGCGGCCGGCCGGCGACATGGATCGCGCGCTCGACCACCGAGGCATGCGTGGCGATCCGTCCCCCCACCTCGAGGATGACGTGCGTGCCGCCGAGCGCATGCGCCCAGTCGTCGTCTCCGAACCGCTCGTCGTCGCCGCCGAAGGCACTGTCCATGAGGGCACGGATCTCCGTGAGCTGCGCGGCCGACACCTCGGCGGTCTCGTACCGACGCGGCCGTCCGACGTCACCTGGCCCGGTCGCTGCCGGCGCCACCGCGTCAGCCCGGAGCTGCCGGCGCGTCCGACGCCGCTCGGTCGTCGGCCGCCGGCGGGTAGAGCTCGCGGAACACGACGTTGATCGCGGCCGCCACCGGGACGCCGAGCAGCCCGCCGAGCACGCCGTACAGGCTCAGCCCGACGAGGACGGCGAAGATCGTCACGACCGGGTGGAGGTGCACCGCCCGGCCGATCACGACCGGCGCGACGATCTGGTCCTCGATCTGGCGGAGGACGAAGAAGAAGACGACCACGGTGACGGCGAGCCCAACGCCGCCGCGGGCGAACGCGTCGATGGCGACGATCGCCGTGGCGACGAGCGGCCCGATCAAGGGCACGATCTCGAGGATCCCCGTCAGGATCGCCAGCCCGAGCGCGTACGGAAGATGGAGCACCGGTCCGAGACCGACGTAGACGACGGCCGCGACGAGCACGATGAGGAGCAGCTGGCCGCGAAGCCACTTCCCGAGGATCACGTGGATGCGGGCGAGGACGTCACGCGTTCGCCCTCGGTGGGCATCGGGCAATAACGCGATCGTGCGGTCCATGAACAG
>DASXTH010000203.1:0-5807 GCA_036505555.1 Candidatus Limnocylindrales bacterium
ACCGTCGAGCGCGGCGAGCCGACCCGCTACCGCGCGGACTGGGGCGGCGCCGCGGGCCTCGCTCCTCGGTTGGGCATCACGTTCGCATCGGCCGCCGCGCTGGATGTGGTCCGGCGGCGGTCGGTCCGCGGCCGCGAGGTCGTCCCGATCGGCCGGACGCGCGGCTTGACCCGCGCGGACCTCTGGCGCAACCGCGAGACGGCGCCGATCGAGATTCACCCCGCCGACGGCCGCGTGACGCTCAACGGTGAGCTCCTGGCCATCGACCCGGTCGACGAGCTGCCCCTCAGCCGGCGGTACTTCCTGCGCTGATCCCGCTCAGGCCCAGATGTCGCCGATCGTGAAGCCGTCGGGGAATGGATCGGTCGGGTCGACGACGTAGTCCGCGATGCCCGTGATCCAGGCCTGGCCGGTGATCTGCGGCACGACCGCGGAACGATCGCCGATCGTCGTCTCCTCGAGCACGCGCCCCGTGAACACCGTCCCGAGGATCCCTTCGTGGCGGAAGTCCTCGTCGATCGCGAGCCGGCCACGCGCGTGGAGCGTCGCCATTCGCGCCGACGTCCCGGTGCCGCACGGTGAGCGGTCGATGGCCCCGGTCCACGTGGCCGGGCGGTCCCAGTCGAGCGTGCCCGTCGACACGGTGACGACGTTCCGCATCGAGTTGGCCGGATCGTGGGCGGGCCCGGACAGCTGTCCGATCGTGATCCCGGCGAAGTCCGGGTGCTCGGGATGGACGACCGGCAGCTGGTCGGACGCGGCGGCCTTGATCATCTCGGTGATCCGGACGATGTCCGCGCCTTCATCGGGAGTGAGGCGGAGCCCGAACGCCTCGGCCGACGCGATGACGTAGAACATCCCGCCGTAGGCCACGTCGACGGTGACGGTCCCGAGGTTGGGCACCTCGACGGCTGCGTCGAGGTGGGTCGCGAACGCGGGCACGTTCCGAAACGTGACGTCGGTCACCTTCCCGTCACGACAGTCGGCGCGGACCCGGATCAACCCGGCCGGCGCCTCGAGCGTCAGTTCCGTGACCGGCTCGGTCATCGGCAGCATGCCGGTCTCGAGCAGCGCGGTGACGACACACATCGTATTCGTGCCGCTCATCCCCGGGTACTCGACCTGCTCCATGATCACGTAGCCGGCCGAGGCCTCCGGGTTGGACGACGGCAGGACGAGGTTGCAGTTCGCGGCCGGATAGCCGCGCGGCTCACGGACCATGCGCAGACGCAGGTCGTCGCGGTTTGCCTGGAGCCAGGTCATCTTGTCGAACATCGTCGCGCCCGGAACGTCGTCGACCCCGCCGACGATCACTCGCCCGGGCTCGCCGGCGGCATGGAGGTCGACCGCCCGGATCCGCCGCCCGAGCCGCAGCGGGGGGTCGATCGATGCAGTCACGCGGGTTTCCTCGTGTCCAGCCACCAGCGACGCTCGACCACGGATTCGCCGAACAGCTCCGTCTCGATCCGCTCACGCGGGATGAACCCCAACCGATCGTAGAAGCCCTCGCCCGCCCGGTTGCCCAGGAGGACATCGGCTGCGATCGGAAGGTCGGGAAATCGTCGTCGCAACTCGTCGAGCAGAGACCGGCCGGCACCGTTCCGGCGACGATCCGGCCGCGCGTAGATCGCCCCGAGGGTCAATCGATCGGCTCGTGCTACCGCGTCCGCGAACGCGACCACGTCGTGATCCTCTTCGGCCACGAGGACGACATCGTTCGCGATTCGGTCGCCGAGACGATCCAGGGAGTAGGCGGCCGCAACGAATGCATCGATCGTGGCCACTGACAGGAGACTTCGGTACGTGTCGTGCCAGGCAGCATCCGCGACGGCCTGGATCGCACCGGAATCCGCGGGCTCGGCATCACGCACGCTGATCGGCACGGAGTCGCGCTCACCGGCCGCGATGCGCATCCGCGAGCTCTCGCGCCACGTCACGCTTCGCGTCACGGTCCGCGATGTCACGCCGGCGGTCGTGGAGGTTCTTGCCGCGCGCCAATCCGAGCTCGACCTTCGCCCGGCCCTTCGAGGTGAGGTAGAGCCGGAGCGGCACGATCGTCTGGCCCTTGGCCTTGGCGCGACCCAGGAGCTCGTCGATCTCGGAGCGGTGAAGGAGGAGCTTCCGGATTCGCTTCGGCTCGTGGTTGTAGCGGTTCGCCTGCTCGAACGGCGCGATGTGGGCGCCGATCAACCACGCCTCGTCGCGCTCGACACGCGCGTACGCGTCCGAAAGGGTGACCTTGCCGGCCCGGATCGACTTGATCTCGGTCCCGGTCAGGACGATCCCCGCCTCGAACGTGTCGTCGATGGTGAACTCATGACGCGCCCGCCGATTGAGGGCGATCGTCTTCTCTTCAGCCACGAATGGTCCCTAACTGGGATGTGCGTAACGTAACGGATTGATGTCGCAAGCCCCGTCTGCGATCGTCGCGCGGGGGCGATGCTTGCCAGGCGCCGACGAGACGCGCCGCGAGCGCACTCCAGGGTGCGTGGGCGAGCATCGCAGGCGGCAACAATCGCCAGCGTCGTTCCCGCGACAGCCAGCAAGAAGGCCGGCCCGAAGGCCGGCCTTCCCAAGCGTTCCCACCCGCGAGGGGTGCCCGACTAGACGGGCATCTCCTGCGAGGTGGTGCAGCTACGCGTACTGTCGATCACTGCACATCACCTCCTTTCGTTCCGATGCACCGTACAGGAAGGTCGTGCGGCGCGCAAGCATCCCGCGCCGTGGCACGGAGCCGCACCCTGACATCTGCCGCCTAGGTGAGGCCCCACTACCGCGGCCACTCGGACGGTGCCGCCCCGGACCATCGCCCGGGCACAACCACCTGTCAGGTGTCGTGACCAGGAGCCGGTGCCTCGGCGGACGGGTGGCACGGGCTCAGTGGGCCGGCCTCTGTCACGGAGTCGCCGGATCCTGAGCGTGGCGTCGCCGCGACGAACGTCCGCCATGGCCGACCTGGCCGCGCTGAGGGGCATTTGGCATGATCGTCGGCCCCACGGGCGGCGAGACGGTCAGGCGGCCCTCGGCAGCGCGTTCGGCAGCGCCGCCGCGTCCTGGGTCAGGATCTCGACCGCCTTGTCGAGGACCGGGTCGTTGTCCGGCCCGGCATCGGCCGGCGTCGTGACCGCGATGTCCGGGACGATCCCGACGTGGTGGATCCAGTGCTTGTCGGGGGTCAGCCACTTCGCGATCGTCAGCTTCAGCGCGGATCCGTTCTGCAGCTGGATCCACTGCTGAACGGTCCCCTTCCCGAACGAAGTCTCACCGACAACGGTGGCTCGGTCGCGATCCTGGAGCGCGCCCGCGACGATCTCGCTCGCCGACGCCGACCCCTTGTCCACGAGCACGACGAGCCGGATCTCGTCATCGGTCGCGAGTCCCTGGCCGGTCGCGTCGGTCTCCGTTTGAGCGCCGCTTGCGTCCTGCTCGTAGAAGATCGGGCCGTCCTTGATGAATTCGCTCGCGATGGACCGCGCGGCCGTCACATAGCCGCCCGGATCGCCCCGCAGGTCCAGCACAAACTTCTTGATCCCGGCCTTGAGGTCGGCCTGGAGCGCGTCGTGGAACTTCGTCGACGAGTTGTCGGAGAACCCGGTCACCGCGATGTACCCGATCGAGTCGTTCCCGAGGTGCCGTGCGATGACCTCCTTCTGGACGATGACGTCCCGAACGACCGTGATGTCGACCGGAGCGGCGTCGGCGCGGACGATCGAGAGGACCACCTCGGTGCCCTTCTTGCCGCGGATCTTGTTTCGCGCCTCGTCGACCGTGAGGCCGTCGAGCTTCGCTCCGTCGACCGCCACGATCGTGTCGCCGGACTTGACCCCGGCCTTCTCCGACGGTGAGCCCTCGAGTGGCGCCACGACGACGAGGAAGCAGTCGGCCCCGAGCGTCGTGCATTCCGACGTCTCGCCCTTCGCATTCTTCGTCCCGATCTCGGCCCCGATGCCCTCGAACTGACCGGACAGGTCCTGCAGGCCCTGGCTGTACTGCTCCGGCGTCAGGTACGCGGAGTACGGATCGCCGAGAGAGTCAACCATGCCCTTGATCGCGCCGTCGATCAGGCTCTGCTGCGTCTCGCCGCCCAGCGCGAACCGCTTGACGATCGCGTCGTAGCTGTCCCAGAACGGCTGGAATGCCTGCTCCGACCCGACCGGCGTGCCCGGCTGGAGCGCGTTGCGCTGGCCGACGAGGTAGCCCGAGACGAACAGGGCGCTCCCGGCGAGGACCGAGACGACGACCATGGCCAGCGCGAGGATCGGGCCGCGCGCGCTCGAGCCGGACCGCGTCGCAACCGCCATGACCGGCGTGACGGGCGTGATCGGCGTGGTCGGGACGGACTCGACCGGGGTCGCGTCTCCGGCGAGTGGTTCGACGTCCGGCGCCGCCGTCGAGGCGGGTTGCGCGGCGGGCGGCAGAGCGTCAGTCGGTTCGGACGGGAGCATCGAGGACGTGGTTCTCCGCAGTACGGCGATGGGGGCGGGGGCCGACAGCCTACACCCGTGGTCGTCTGATGCTACGTTCGGCCGGCGGGCGCCGGATGGACGATGAACGGAACTTCATCGCATCGGCACCGGATCGGCATCGTCAGCGGATCAGGTAGGTCCGGACCGATACCCACGAGCCGAGCACCCCGAGCCCGAGCCCGGCACCGACCACGATGAGGACGAGATCGCGCGTCAGTGACCCGAAGCTCAGCGGCAGGACCCGGAAGAAGTCGACCATGAAGGTGCCGATCGGGTCGGCGAGGAGGTACAGCCCGCCGAGCGTGATCGCCGCCCCGAACAGCCCGACCATCGCGCCCTCGAACACGAACGGCCAGCGAATGAACGCGTCGGACGCGCCGACGAGCCGCATGATCTCGATCTCCTCGCTCCGTGCCACAACGGCGAGCCGGATCGTGTTCACGATGATGAACAGGACGATCACGCCGATGACGACGAGGATGACGCTGCCGGCGGTCCGCATGATGTCGGTGACGGTCTTGACGTTCTGGGCCGTCTCCTTCGTGTCGAGCACGTTGCGGACGGCCGGGTTCAGGTTCGGCTGGAGGGCTGCCGCAACCGGCGAGGCGTAGCTCGGGTCGGTGAGCTTGACCTCGTAGCTCGGCGGGAATGGGTTCGTGTCGAGGTACTTCGAGAGATCCTCGCGACCCTGGTTCTTCATGCTCTGCTGGAAGCGGGCGAGCGCCTGCTCGCGGGTCACGAGCGTGGCGCTGGCGACGCCCGGCAGGGACAGGATCCTGGCGCCGAGCGCCGTCTGCGCCGCCGGCGTCACGTCGACCTTCATGTTCACCTGGACCTCGACCTTCGATTCGGTGAAGTCAAGGGCCGAGAGCAGCCCGGTCTGGATGATCCAGAAGCCCGCGAGGAGCAGGAGCATCAGGACCATCGTTGCGGTCGCGGCGAGGGACATCAGGGCGTTCCGCCAGAAGCCCTGCCAGGCGCGGCGGAGGCTGAAGACGACGAAGCCGATCACGCGGTCGCCACTCAGTCGACCCGATGGTAGGCGCCGCCGACCTCGTCGCGGATGATCCGGCCCTCCTCGAGCGCGACGACGCGCTTGCGGAGCGCGGTGACGACGTCGGCGTCGTGGGTCGCCATGAGCACGGTGACGCCGAGCTCGTTGATCCGGAGGAGGAGCTGGATGATCTCCCAGCTGATGAGCGGGTCGAGGTTCCCGGTCGGCTCGTCGGCGATGACGATCCGCGGGTCGTGGACGAGGGCCCGTGCGATGGCCGTCCGCTGCTGCTCGCCGCCGGACAGCTGATGCGGGTACTGCTCGGCCTGCTGGGTCAGGCCGACGAG
>DASXTH010000204.1:0-10831 GCA_036505555.1 Candidatus Limnocylindrales bacterium
GCCAGCCCCACGATCCTCGCGCGGCTCCCGGAGGAGGAGCTCGTCGCCTTCTTCCGGGGCCATGGCTACGACCCGCTCATCGTCGCGGGCGACGACCCGGCCCTCGTCCATCCGGCACTGGCCGAGGCCCTCGACCGCGCCCTCGACCGGATCGCGGACATCCAGCGTCGCGCCCGCGTCGACGGCTCGGACGAACGCCCAATCTGGCCGATGATCGTGTTCCGGACGCCGAAGGGCTGGACCGGGCCGAAGGAGGTCGACGGCCTGCCGACCGAAGGGTCATGGCGCTCGCACCAGGTCCCGTTCGCGGACGTCCGCGGCAATGCCGAGCACCGTCAGCTCCTCGAGGACTGGCTGCGCAGCTATCGCGCAGAGGAGCTGTTCGACGCGAACGGCACGCCCATCCCGGAGATCCGTTCGCTCTCGCCGCGGGCCAACCGGCGGATGAGCGCGAACCCGATCACGAACGGCGGGGGCGCATCGGCCGCCGATCTCGTCCTCCCGGACTTCCGGGACCACGCGGTCGCGGTCCCGTCCCCGGCAGGCAGCACCTCGGAGGCGACCCGCGTCCTCGGCGGCTGGCTCCGTGACGTCATCAAGGCCAACCCGCGGACCTTCCGGATCTTCGGACCCGACGAGACCGCGTCGAACCGCCTCTCGGCGGTGTTCGAGGCGACGGCGCGCGCCTGGCAGGAGGACATCCTGCCGACCGACGAGGGCCTCGCTCGGACCGGACGTGTCGTGGAGGTCCTCTCGGAGCACAACTGCCAGGGCTGGCTCGAGGGCTACACGCTCACCGGCCGGCACGGCCTCTTCGACTGCTACGAGGCGTTCATCCACATCGTCGACTCGATGGTCAACCAGCACGCGAAGTGGCTGAAGATGACCCGCGAGATCCCCTGGCGACGGCCGATCCCGTCGCTCAACTACCTCCTGACGAGCCACGTCTGGCGCCAGGACCACAACGGCTTCAGCCACCAGGACCCGGGCTTCATCGACCACGTGGCGAACAAGAAGGCCGAGATCATTCGGGTCTACCTGCCGCCCGACGCGAATACGCTCCTGTCGGTCGCCGATCACTGCCTCCGCTCGCGCCACTACATCAACGTCGTCGTCGCCGGGAAGCAGCCCGCCCCGAACTTCCTCGGGATCGACGACGCGATCCGCCACTGCACCGCCGGGATCGGGGAGTGGTCGTGGGCCGGCAACGGCGTCGGCGAGCCCGACGTCGTCCTCGCCTGCGCCGGTGACGTGCCGACGCTGGAGGCCCTTGCCGCCGCCGCGATCCTGCGCGAGGAGCTGCCCGACCTCCGCGTCCGTTTCGTCAACGTCGTCGACCTGATGCGGCTCCAGCCCGACAGCGAGCATCCCCACGGGCTGACGGACGAGGCGTTCGACGCACTGTTCACGGTCGATCGCCCGGTCGTCTTCGCCTACCACGGCTATCCCTGGCTCATCCACCGCCTCGCCTACCGCCGGCATAACCACGTGAACGTGCACGTGCGGGGCTACAAGGAGGAGGGCACGGTCACGACGCCGTTCGACATGGTCATGCGCAATGACCTCGACCGATACCACCTCGTGAACGACGTCATCGATCGGGTGCCGGGCCTGGGAGCGCGGGCGGCCGATGTCCGGGCGCGTATGGTCGAGGCCCGAGCCCGGGCGCATGACTACACACGCGAGACCGGCGACGACCTCCCGGAGATCCGCGACTGGCGCTGGCCGTTCTGAGGTTGCCCACGGTGCGTGTGCTCGTGCTCAACCCGGGATCGAGCACGCTGAAGGCCGTCGTCCTCGAGCCGCCGGCCCGCGAGCCGCTCGCCACGATCGCCCTCGAGCTCGAAGGCGACGCCACCCGGGCGGCGAGACGCGAAGATGCCGTGGCCCGCGCCCTCGACCGCCTGCGGGCGGCCGGCATCGACGCGCCGACGATCGGCGCCGTCGGCTATCGCGTCGTGCACGGCGGGGAGCGGTTCGTCGGGCCGGTCGTCGTCGACGACGAGATCCTCGCGGAGATTGAAGCGCTGGCGGACCTCGCGCCGCTCCACAACCCGATCGCGATCGAAACGATCGCGGCCGGCCGGCGGATGCTTCCGGGCATCCCGCACGTCGCGGCATTCGATACCGCGTTCCACGCCTCCCTGCCGCCCGACGCGATCCGCTACGCCGTGCCGCCGCGCTGGGCCGCCGAGTGGGGCGTCCGGCGCTACGGATTCCACGGTCTGTCGGTGGCGTGGGCCGCCCGGCGATCCGCGGAGCTGTTGGCGCTGCCCGTGAGCGAGTCGCGGCTCGTGGTTGCCCACCTCGGCAGCGGCTGCTCGGTCACGGCGGTCGACGGCGGCCGATCCGTCCACAACTCGATGGGGATGACGCCGCTCGAGGGGTTGGTGATGGGCACCCGGGCCGGGTCGCTCGATCCCGGGATCCTCCTCTCGCTCCTGCGGACGGGGCGCCGGACGGCGCCCGAGCTCGAGGAGGACCTCGACCACCGGTCCGGTCTGCTCGGGCTGTCCGGCCGAACCGCCGACACGCGTGAGCTGCTCGCCGCGGAGTCGCGCGGCGACGAGGCGGCGCGGCTCGCCCTGGCGGTGTTCGTGCGGAGCGCCGCGGCGGGGATCGCCGCCGCGGCATCTGCGGTCCCGGCGCTCGATGCCGTCGTCTTCACGGGCGGGATCGGGGAGCACGCGGGACTGATCCGGCAGCGGATCGTCGGGCGCCTCGCGGTCCTCGGGCTTCCGCCGCTGCCGGACGAGGATCCAAGTGTCGACCAGGGTGCGAGCGAGCGGGACCGCCGGATCGGCCCGGTGACACGCACCGGTCCCGCCGTCCTCCGCGTCGCCGCCCGCGAGGACATCGTCATCGCCGAGGCGACGGCTGCCGCGATCGCCTCAGCCTGAGCGAGCGCCGGCGGCCCGGCCCGGAGCCGACGGCCGGCCCGGACCCGGCGGGGTCAGGCGACCGACGCCGCTCGCGCCTGGGCGATGAGCGCGGCGGCTTCCTGGATCGGGATCGCGAATCCGAGCCCCTCCGCGCTCGACGCGGTCGCCGTGTTCACGCCAACGACCTGGCCAATCGCATCGAGGAGCGGCCCGCCGCTGTTGCCGGGGTTGATGGCGGCATCGGTCTGGATCAGACCCCGGAGCGTGACCGGGCGGCCGGTCTGCTCGTCCTGCACCGTGACCGTTCGGTTCAGCCCGGACACGATCCCCTTCGTCACGGTCTCGGTGAACGTCCCGAGCGGGCTGCCGATCGCGATCGCGGTCTGGCCGACCTTCAGGCCATGGGAGTCACCGATCGTCGCGGGCTTCAGCCCGATCGCGTCGATCTTCACGAGGGCCAGGTCCTGCGTATCGGACACGGTCACGACCGACGCGTCGTACATGGTGCCGTCGGCGAGGGTCGCGGTGAGCGACTGCGAGCCTTCCACGACGTGGCGATTCGTCAGGGCGTAGCCGTCCGCGGTGAGGATGATCCCGGAGCCGATGCCGGTCGCGCTGCCGAAGGGGCCGCGCCCGCCGACGACGACGGACGTCAGCGTGACGACCGAGTCGCGGGCCGCTGCGACGACGTCGGTGATGTCCTCGTGCTGGACCGTCGTCGTGTTGCCGGAGTTCGTGTTCGCGGCGTTCGCCGTGGCGGCGGGGGTCGTCGGTGCGGTGTCGCCCGGCCGGACGAGGCTGACGATGGCGGCGGTCGAGCCGGACGCGAGGGCCGCCGACAGGACGGCGGCGGCGAGGACGGTGCCGACGGACCGGCGACCGCCTGCAGTGGGAGTCGACGCCGGCGCAACGGGCTCCGGGGCGACCGGCGGCGCTGCCTCGAAGCGCGGTTCCGCGGTCTCCTCGGTCCGCCAGGCCCAACCGGACGCATCGACTCGATTTCGAGCCGCGGTCGCCCAATCCGTGGCCGGCGTCGCGTCGGGAGCCGGGCTGGCGGGCGGCCAGCCGCCGTCGGGACGGCCCCACGGGTCGGCCGCATCAGGCGGAGCCGACTCCGGGCCGGGGTCGCGGGGCGTGAGATCGTCCGGATCGTTCGGGTTCATCGAGGAATGGTCTCCCGTCCTGGGCATGGGGATCGTGGCACGTTCCATGGAAGCCCGGAAGGGTGAGAGGGTCCTGAGACGGCCCGCCGATCGGATGGCCTCAAGCGGCCCTGAACGCGACGACGCGCGGGCGGCCGAAGCCGTTCCCGCGCGTCGCGGATCGACTGACGAGGGGTGATGTCAACCAGTCGTGCTCCCGGAGGCGCCCGGCGCGGCCGAGGCATCGGGCGTCGGGTCGAGTTGCTTGTCGTGTCCGCGGCCCTTGAACAAGCCAGGTTGGCCGGCTCCGATCGCGCGCGCGTCGATCGATCCGTCCGCCCGCTGGGTGCCCTCGGCGACGACGATCATCCCGGTCTTGATGTCCGACAACGAGGCCGAGTCGATCCCGGCGACGCGGATCGTCGTGCCTGATCCGACATGGATCGTGACGCTCGTCCCATCCGGGCGGCTGATCGTGATCGTCGACGAAGTCGTCGCCGTCACGGTGCCCGCGACGTGCGGGAGCCGGATCCAGACGGAGGCGGCGTTGAGGCTGCCGTCCGACGCCTTCTCGCCCTTAGCGACGATCACCGCACCGACTGTCACGTCTGACCGAGTCCCATCCGCGTCCTCGACGTGATAAGTCGTCGAGCCGGTCGTGTGGATCGTGCCGGTGGTGCCGTCCCTGAGGGTGATCGTGATCGTGTCGCTCGTCACGGCCGTGACGGTTCCGGCCACGCGCGGCTGGACGATCTCGATCGCCGCGATGGTGAAGGTCCCGTCGCTGTTCCGCGTCTGGCGGAACCGGATGACGTCGCCGACCGCGAGATCCGCGAGGGTCGCGGCCGCGCCGCCCTTCGTGATCGTCGTGGTGCTCGTGACGGTGATCGTCCGCGTCCAGCCGTCTTCGGTCGCGAGCGACACGTTGTTCCCGTTGATCGCGGTGACGGAGATCTGCCCGAACCCGCGGCCGTCCTTGAAGCCCAGCCCGTCGTGGCCGAGGCCCTGCCCATCCGCTCCGGGACCACCGAGCTGGCCGAGCGGGCCGCCGAAGAGATGGCCGAATCCGTGGCCGTTGCCGATTGTGCCCGGCTGGATCTGCGTCTGGTCGCCACCACTCGAAGGTGAGGCGGACGGTGATGCGCCCATCGCGACGGCGGTCCCGACGGCGAGCAGGAGACCCGTGCCGACGACGATCCCGGCCCGGATCGCCGGGGTCTTGCGCGGCGTGTGGCCCGTGAACGCGGCGGCAGGCGCACGTTCCGGAGTCTCGCTCGTGGCCGCCGCGTCGGCGGGGGCGGCGCTCTGGAAGGGGCTGACCGCGGGTTGATCGAACGGGTCGAGTGGACCGGTTTCGAACGGGGAGGGTGCGTGCTGGTCGTTCATCGAGGCTCCGCTGCGGCGTCGAGGGCGTGGTGGATCGGCGAACTGGCCGGGATCATGGCCCGAGAATCTGAGGTTGTCCTGAGAAATCCGGACTCAGGCGGGCCCGTCTGTCGCGAGGATCGAGCCAGCCCGGGTCTCGGCTGCGGTTGGCGGCCCCGCCATCGGCAACCGCACGATGAATCGAGCGCCGCCCTCGGGGCGGTTCGTGACGACGATCCGACCCCCGTGCAGGTCGACGATCGATTTGGCGATCGCCAGCCCGAGGCCGGTCCCGCCGCTCGCCGCACCCGGCGCCCGCCAGAACCGCTCGAAGATGTGGGGCATGTCCTCGGGCCGAATGCCCGCGCCGTCATCGTCGACCCGGAGGGTCGCCTCCGGGCGGTCGCCGCGGATCCGGACCCGGACCTCGCCGTCGCGGGGCGAGTGGCGGATCGCGTTGTCGACGAGGATGACGGTCAGCTGGCGCAGCCTTGCGTGGTCGCCCTCGACGATGGCCGGCTCAGGGTCGAGGGCGAGGCGGACGCCTCGCTCGGCGGCGGTCTTCACGAGCGCCCCGGCCCCTTCCGCGGCCACGTCGCCGAGGTCCACGGGCATCCGGGTCAGCGCGATTGCGCCCGAATCGGACCGCGCGAGGAGCAGGAGGTCGTCGACGAGCGCGGTGAGATGGCCGACCTCCGCGTCGATGTCGTCGAGCGCCTCGGCCGTCGCAGGGCCGTCGGCGCGGTTCCGCCGAAGGTGCTCGACCGAGCTCCGGATCACGGTCAGCGGCGTACGCAGCTCGTGGCTCGCATCCGCGGCGAACTCACGCTGGCGGCGGAGCGCCGCGCGCTGCTGGACGAGGGATTCGCGGATCGGGACGAGGGCGCGGCGGGCGTAGAAGGCGCCGAACCCAAGGGCGACCAGCACGACGATTGCCCCGCCGACGAGCAACACCGTCCGCATCGCGTCCAGCGTCTGCAGCTCGGCAATCCGATCCTGCACGACCTGGATGTACACGGTTCCCACATCCGAGTCGGCTTTCGTCGTCCGCACCCGCATCGGAACGCCGTCCACCTCGGTCGTCAGCGTGCTCACGCCGGCGGTCCGGGCCGCGTCGATGCCGGCCTGGATCGGGAACTGATCCGGAACGAAGATGCTGCCGCGGCCGACGGGCTGGCCGTTGTCGTCGGTGACCAGGGCGAACGTGAAGCTCGAGCCTTTTCCGAAGCTGTACCCCTGGCCCGGTCCGATCGGGCTCGGCCGCCTGGCGAAGTCGGCGGTCCGCGCCGCGAGCTGCCTGTTTCCGTTGTCCTCGAGACTCCCGGCGACGACGAGATACAGGGACGCGCCGAGCACGAGCAGGACGAGCATCGTCGAGAGGCCGCTCCAGAAGACGAGCCGCCAGCGGACGTTCCGGATCAGCCGGCCGTCGGCAGCGCGCGCGCGCTCGTCGGCCGGATCGCCGACCTTCGGGGTCGTTGCGCCGTCAGGCATTGTTCAGGCGGTAGCCGACCCCGCGGACCGTCTCGATCCGGTCACCCTCACTGCCGAGCTTGGTCCGGAGATAGTGGACGTAGGCGTCGACCGCATTCGGGGTCACGGCGACACCGAACGGCCAGGCCTGGTCGAGGAGCTGGTCGCGGCTGAGGGCCTGGCCCGGATGGCGCAGGAGCGATTCGAGGAGCGAGAACTCGCGCGGACTGAGGTCGACCGGGCGATCGTGGATCGTCACCGAACGGCTCGCCTCGTCGAGAGCGATCGGGCCGGCGACGAGGCGTGGCTCGGGTCGCCGCGCGACGCCCTCCGACCGTCGGGCCAGGGCGCGCAGGCGGGCGGCGAGCTCGTCGTAGGCAAACGGCTTGACGAGATAGTCGTCGGCGCCTGAATCGAGCCCGACGACACGATCATTGACGGTGTCCCGCGCGGTGAGCATGAGGATGGCGAGCTCTCGCCGCTCGGCACGGATCCGGCGGGCGACCTCGAGACCGGAGATGTCCGGGAGGCCGACGTCGAGGATCACGACGTCGATTCCGTTCTCGCCGGTGGCGATCTCGACCCCGGTCTCGCCATCGGGCGCGGTCTCGACGTTGTGACGGTCCTGTTCGAGGAGCCGGGCGAGCGACCGGCTGAGACGCTCGTCGTCCTCGACGAGGAGGATCTTCATGCGGTCTGATCCTGCGCTGCGGGTGGCTCGGGCGTTCGGATGATCGTGCCAGAAGGAAGGGAATTGTCCCGGCCGCGAGTCGGAGGAGGAGGGGAGAACGGCCCGCGGTCGGGATCAACGCGGAGAATCGGGGCGCCGGATGAGAGCGTCCTGAGACGGGGATCGCCGCAGCGCGGGTGCCCAAACCTTCACCCACCCGATGACCGAACAAGCGAAGGAACGGGCCGTCGCCGGCCCCTCCTGCGCCGGTTCACCCACCGGATGAGCGGGCGAACGAAGGGGCCTCTCAACCCAATCCTTCCGGCTCACGTTCACCCACCCGGTGGGTGAACGTCGGGGGCCCAATCCGAAGCCTTGCAACCGTCGGGAGGCCACCGAACGCCGATTCCAAAGAATGTGGGGCATGCTCGCCCCCGGCCCGCGCCGCGGTCGTGGGATCCATCCGCTGACTCCAGTTCGTGACGCACCACACCGTGGTACCAGCGACTATCCCAAAGTACGGCTTGGCGACCAACGTGAGCGACCCATACGCTCCGCCCATCAGCGAGCCGCACCCTACCTCTGGCCACCCCATGGGTGCGGACGTCACGAAACGCGAACAGAGAGGCAACGACCATATGGGGTCCATGGCCGTCAACGAACTCGGGCCGATGCTGACCGCGACCGAAGTCGCGGACATGCTTCACCTCCACGTCAACACCGTGAAGCGGCTCGGGGATCGCGGCGAGCTTCCGTTCTATCGGGTCTGCAAGCGCGGTGACCGCCGCTTCCGGCTCGATGACGTGATGAAGTTCCTCGCCCAGAACCGCTAACCCACCTCGGCGGCAAGCCCGCCGATCCCAGACGCATCCTCTTCGAGGCGCCCGCTCCGCCGGCGGGCGCTTCGTGCTGTGCGGCGCGTGTCAGATCCCGCGCAGCGCCTCGCCGAAGATCTCGACGCCTTCGCTGATCTCGGCCGCGGTCGCGTCGATCGGCGGGATCCAGCGGATGACGTTGCCGGCCATGCCGCAGGTGAGGACGAGCAATCCGAGATCGGCGGCCTTCGCGATCGCCGCCTTCGCGAGCGCTCCATCCGGTTCGCCCGTCGCTCGGTCCTTCACGAGCTCCACGCCGATCATCAGGCCGCGGCCCCGGACGTCACCGATCCGGGGCTCCTCGGCCGCGATCCGGCCGAGCCCGGCCTGAAGCTCCGCGCCACGGGCCGCGGCATTCGCGACGAGACCCTCGTCGGCGATCGTCTCGAGGACGGCGATCCCGGCCGCACAGGCGACGGGGTTGCCACCGTACGTGGAGCCGTGCGCGCTCTTGCCCCAGCGCTCCATCACGGACCTCGAGGCGACGATCGCCGACAACGGCAACCCGTTCGCGATTGCCTTCGCGAGGACGACGACGTCCGGAATGATCCCGGACTCCTCGAAGCCCCACATCCGACCCGTCCGGGCGAACCCCGTCTGGACCTCGTCGGCGATCAGCATGATGCCGTGCTCGTCGCACAGATCCCGAAGGGCGCGGAGGAAGGACGATGGAGCCGGGTTGTAGCCACCCTCGCCGCGGACGGGCTCGATGAGGATCGAGCCGACCATCGATGGCGCGATGATCGAGGCGAAGAGCGAGCGGAGGATCGCGATCGACGCGGTGGACGCGCGCTCCTCGTCGCCGTCGAACTCGGGATAGGCCGCGGGGTACGGGGCGAAGTACACACCCGGGAGCAACGGCTCGTAGCCGGTCCGGTAGTTCAGGTTCGAGGTCGTGACGCTCGTCGCGCCCAAGGTGCGGCCGTGGAAGCCGCCGCGGAACGCGACGATTCCTGGCCGGCCGGTGACCCGCCGGGTGAGCTTCAGGGCGCCGTCGATCGCCTCCGAGCCCGAGTTCAGAAGCATCACGCTGTCGAGCGCCGTCGGCATCGTCGCGGCGAGCATCGAGGTCAATCGGACGACGGGTTCCGCATAGCCCATCGCGCCCGTCGGCCCGATGAGTCGATCGACCTGGGCGTGGATCGCCGCCGACACCCTTGGATGGTGGTGGCCGAGCGCCGTGACCGCGATCCCGTTCGCGAAATCGAGGTAGGCCCGTCCGCTGGTGTCGTACAGACGGTGGCCCTCGCCGTGACTCCAGCTCCGCTCGAAGTAGCGGCCCAGGATCGGGGTCAGGTGGTCGGCGGCAGTCGCGAGATCGAGCGGGAGGGCGGCGGCGTCGGTCATGGATCGAGTATGCCGTGGCGGCCCGCAACGATGCGCAGGCGGCGCAGCGGGCGGGCTAGCATTCGGCGATGGTCGACTTCGAGCTCACCGACGAGAACCGGCTCGTCCAGCAGGCCGCCCGCGCCTTCGCCGACGCCGAGATCCAGCCCCACATCCGCGCCTGGGACGAGCAGGGCGGGTTCCCGCGCGAGCTCTTCGAGAAGATGGGCGAGCAGGGGTTCCTCGGTGCCCCCGTGCCCGAGGCATGGGGCGGTGCGGGGATGGACTACGTGAGCTTCGCGATCCTCTGCGAGGAGCTGGAACGTGCCGACACGGCGTTCCGGGTCGTCCAGAGCGTCCACGTCGGGCTGAACTCGCTCGCCCTGCTCCAATGGGCAACCGACGAACAGAAGCGACGCTGGCTCGTGCCGCAGGCGCGGGGCGAGAAGCTCGCGACGTTCGGGCTCACGGAGCCTGGGGTCGGCACGGATGCGGCGAACCTCGCGACCACCGCCCGCCGCGACGGCGACGCCTATCGCCTGAATGGCCAGAAGATCTGGATCAGCCTCGCCGATGTCGCCGACCACTTCCTCGTGTTCGCCTCGGTCGACCGGTCGAAGGGCTGGCGGGGCGTCACCGCATTCCTTCTGGAGCGCGGGATGGCCGGCCTGTCGACGGGAACGCTCCACGGCAAGCTCGGCATCCGGGCCGGCAACACCGGGCTGATCAACCTCGACGATTGCGTCGTCCCCGCGGATCACCGGATCGGCGAGGAGGGCGAGGGCTTCCTGATCGCGATGAGCGCGATCGACCAGGGCCGCTTCACCGTCGCCGCAGGCGCGGTCGGGCTGGCTCAGGCGTGTCTCGACGCGTCGCTGAAGTACGCCCACGAGCGCTCGACGTTCGGCCAGGAGATCGGCCGTCACCAGCTCGTTCAACAACTGCTCGCGAAGATGGCCGCCGGGACCGACATGGGCCGTCTGCTCGTGTGGCGTGCCGCATGGCTGAAGAACCAGGGCTTGCGAAACACGCGCGAGACGTCGCTCGCGAAGTGGCACGCGACGGAGCATGCGGTGCAGAGCGCCCTCGACGCGATCC
>DASXTH010000205.1:0-3923 GCA_036505555.1 Candidatus Limnocylindrales bacterium
CGTCGTCGCGATCGAGACGTCACGGACCAGATGCGGGTCGCGGGCCCAGGCGACCGCCAGGATCAGGTGGAACGACGCGTCCGTCCGGCCATGCTCCGTCTCGATCGTCGGCAGGGCGATGTCCTCGAGGACGCCTTCGAAATCGAGGCGTCGCTGTTCGTCGACCTCCGCCGACGGGACGAGCACCGCGGCCCACGGCGTGCGGGTCTCGCGCTTGCCGCTCGCGACCGTGGCCCGGACGCCCACGCGGATCTCGGCGCGGATCTCCTGGAGCTGGCGCGGATGCCCGGCCCGGAGCGTCACGTGGCCGCGGAACGGGGAGCCGGCACACAACGGCAGCGGCTCGAGCTCGATCGAGGCGGTCAGGTCGTCGACGGCCGCATCGGCCTCGGGGTAGAGAGCGAACTCCCCGACGTGGACGACGCCTGCTCGCAGGAGCGCGACGGGCTGGAGGATCCGGACCGGTGCCTCGACCCGGCTGTCGAGGCCGGGACGGTCGAGCTTCGCCTCCACGATCCAGCTGACCCGCAAGACGGTCGCCTCGACGGTGGCCGGGCCGAGGGGCGGCACCGGCAGCTGGAACGGCCAGGTCCGCGTCTCGCCCGCCACGAGCGACAGCGGGCCGCTCAGCTCGACCGGGACCCGCGGCAGCTCGACGCTGGAGGTCACGGTCTCCGTGTGCGAGCTGCCCTGTCCGTCGGTCGTCGTCCGCTCGTACTGCCACGTCTCGTGCCCGATCATCGTCACGACGAGCCGCCGCGCGTCGGCGTCATCGTTCGGCGTCACGGTCACCGTTCCGCTGACGAGTCGCCCGGGCAGGAGCCGATCGCGCTCCAGCTCGAGCCGCCAGTCGATCCCGTGGCTCGTGGCCTCCCAGCTCGGCACGTGCTCCTGCGCCTCAGCGGCGGGTCGCGACCATGGAGCCGGCGCCGGTCGGGGTCCCAGCGGCCTGCGCCGGGCTGCTCCGAAGGACGGCCGACGCCCAGGCCGCGATCTCGGTCCGCCGGGTCACCGCGAGCTTCGCGAGGATGTGCTCGACGTGCGAGCTCGCCGTCTTCGGGGCGATGTCGAGGCGCTCGGCGATCTCGCCGTTCGTCAGGCCCTCGGCGATCAACCGGGCGACCTCGAACTCGCGGGCCGTCAACGGCCGCCACGGTTCGTCGGCGAGGCTGCGCCCACGCCCCACCCGGGACAGCTCGTCGGTCCGAGCGGCGAGCGGCGCGCTGCGAAGCTCGCCGGCCGCGCGGGCAGCATCGACGAGGAGCGACGCGGCATCGCCGCGGCGGTTGGAGCGCAGCACGCAGTGGACCAGGTCCAGCCGCGCCCACGCCGTCTCCCAGCTGCGGTCCCGATCCGCCCAGCCGCGGAACGCCGCCTCCAGCGCCTCGCGGCCCGTCGTGAGCGAGCCCGCGGCGACCCGCAGGAGCCCGTCGGCGTGGGCGAGGGCCGGACCCGCGACGGCGTCCCAGCCGGCGAGATGGGCCCGAACCCGGGAGCGCCAGCGCTCGGCGTCGTCCGGGCGATGGGCCGCGAGGTAGGCGCGGATCCCGGTGACGACGAAGGGGATGAGCAGCGCCCGCTCTCCGGTCGCGGTGGCTCGCGCGAGAGCGTCCTCGCACCGGGCGATCGCTCCGGCGGGGTCGCCGCCGAGCAGGTCGGTCTCGGCCAGCCCCCAGAGCGGGGTGAGGATGAAGTGGACCTCGTCGACCCGGAGGCCCGTCTCCAGTGACTCCAGGAGCCAACGGCGGGCTTCGTCGAACTGACCGCGGCCCATCGCGACGAGACCGATGACGTCGAGGCAGCCGATGATCCCGCGGCGGCAGCCCAGCTCGACGAGCTCCTGGCGGGCGAGCCGGTCGGCCGCGTCCCAGTCTCCCGCGCCCCATTCGAGGATCGCCGAGGTCGACGCCATCATCTGGCGGCAGTGCGATTGCTCGATCGCGTCTGCGTACTGGAGGCCCTCGCGGATCGCGGCGCGGGCCGACGGCGCGTCCAGGACCCGGGCGGCCATGATCGCGATGTTCCGGTAGCCGGTGACGCCGACCGACTCGTACCCGGCGTCGCGGGCGTCGCGGGCCGCCCGCAGCCCGTCGGCGATCCCGGTCTCGACGCGCCCGTCGATGATGTCGATCCGGGCCAGGGTGAGCTCGGCGTCGAGGACCGTCTCGCGGTCGCCGAGGGCCGCCGCCAAGTCACGCGCGGCGGTCGCGTTCTCCCGCGCCGTAGGGAGCTTGGAGGCGAAGAGATCGTCGTTCGCGAGGACGCCCAGGAAGAACGCTCGAGACTTCTCGCGCTCAGGTGTCACCGGGAGCGCCTCGACCTCCGCGAGTCCTTGCTCGGCGAACGCCAGCAGCTCGTCGTGGGGGGAGCCGACACGGGAGACCAGCGTGGACATGCCGATGAGGCAACCGGCCGCCTCCAATGGATGGCCGGCCTCCAGGTACCGGTCCCGGGCCCGGCTCGCCGCGTCGGCGCACTGTTGATTGCGCTCGATCGCCCCCGCCGCGTCGGAATACGCATCGAACAGTTGGGCCTGCTCCAGGATCGGCAGGTCGGCCGGCATGTTCGCGACCGCTCGCTGGTACAGCTCGAACGCCTCGTGGCGGGCCGAGATCCGGCTCGCCTCCCGCGCGCCGGTCATCGCCGCGCGGAATGCCTGGGTCCTGAGGCCGGCCCGCTCGTAGTGGCGGGAGGCATGGACGATGCTGGAGGCCTGCAAGGTCATGACGAACTCGGCGGCCTGGGCGTGGAACCGGCGGCGCTGAGAGGGTGGCACCGTGTCGTAGATCGCGTCCCGGAGGAGCTGGTGGCGGAAGTCGTAGTAGCCCTCGTCGACGTAGTCGAACGGATGGAGGATCGCGTTGGCGACGAGCTCGTCGATGCCCGGCTCCAGCTCGGCGAACGGCCGGTTGACCATCCCCGCGATGACGTCGGGCGAGAAGCAGCGTCCGAGTACCGCACCCGCCCGGGCGATGAGGCGCGCGTCCTCGGACAGGCGCGACAAGCGTGCGAGCACCGTGTCGCCGATCGTGTCGGGCACCCGGGCGTCGCGGATCCGCCGGCCGTCGCTACGGGCCTCGTCGTCGAGCACGGCGAGCAGCTCCTCGATGTGGAGCGGGATGCCGTTCGTCCGCTGGTGCACGGCCTGGACGACGTCGCGCGGCGCCGGCAGCTCGCTGCCGAGGATGAGCGTCGTCGCGACGGCGGTTTGCTCGAGCGTGAGCGGCTCGAGCCGGATCTCCTGGGCGTCGCGCTGGTTGAGGAGCCGGGCCCGCCACTCGCGATGGATCGTGTCGAGCGGGAGCTCGTCGTGACGGTAGTCGGCGACGATGAGGAGCGGCTTGTCGCCGTCGTGGCGGGCCAGCTCCCCGATGACCTCGAGGCTCATCTCGTCGGTCCAGTGGAGGTCGTCGAACAGGAGGAACGTCGGTCGGTCGACCTCCTCAAGGATCCGGTCGGCGATCGCCCGCACCATCAGCCGCCGCGCGCCCAGGGCGTCGCCGTCATGGCGGCCGTCGATCGCGAGGATGTCCTCGGCCAGCGTCCCGAAGGCGGCGTCGTTGCGCAGCCCGTTCGCCATCTCGCGGATCGACCCCAGCGGGACCTGGAAGTCCTGCGGGGCGACCGAGCCGCCCGCAACCCGGAACCCGGCGGCGACCGTGCGGCGAGCGATGGCCCGGACGAGACGGGTCTTGCCGAGCCCCGCCGCGCCCGCGAGGAACACGGTGCTGCCGCGGCCCTGGATCGCGTCCGCGATCAACGTGTCGAACAGCTCCAGGATCTCGTCGCGGCCGACGAGCACCGGGCAGAGCAGTGAGCCGGCGCGCTTCATGGCGGCAGTGTACGAGCGTGGGGCAGGGCGGCGTCATCGGTCGATCGACCCATGGGCCCGTCGGACTGCCCGGACGCTCGCTACCATCGCG
>DASXTH010000206.1:0-1830 GCA_036505555.1 Candidatus Limnocylindrales bacterium
GACCGGACGGTCGAGATCGACCGCCTCGAGCGGGGCGGGTTGATCAGGGCGCGGGAGGCGACCTCCGAGGCGGCGGGCAAGGGTCTCAACGTCTCTCGGGCGCTCGCCGGCCAGGGCCTCGAGACGGTCGCCGTCGTCCCGATCGCGACTGAGTCGGCCGCGGTGTATCTGGCGCTCCTCGCCGACGCCGTTCCGATCGATGCCGTGCATGTCGCCGGGGCGGTTCGCGTTAACATCAGCCTGGTCGAACCCGACGGGACGGTAACGAAGGTGAACGAGCCGGGACCGCGCCTGGAGCGTGCGGACGTGGACGCGATCCTGGCGGCGGTGGCCCGGGCAGGGCGCGCCAGCTGGATCGTGGGCTGCGGCTCATTGCCACCGGGCGCGCCGACCGACTTCTACGCTCGGCTAGCCACGCTCGGATCGGCGGACCGGCGCGTGGCCGTCGACTCGAGCGGCGAGGCCCTGGCCGCCGCTGCGCAGGCCGGCGTCGCGCTCGTCAAGCCGAACCTGGCCGAGCTCGAAGCGATCGCCGGCCGTGAGCTGGGCACCCTCGGCGTGGCCATCGACGCGGCGTGCGACCTGGTGGGGCGGGGCGTCGGGGCGGTCCTCCTGAGCCTGGGCCGTGACGGCGCGATCTTCATCGACGGCGGCGGCGCCGTGACCCACGCCGAGGCCGCGATCGAGGATGCCGTCAACACCGTGGGGGCCGGTGACGCCCTCCTCGCCGGGTTCCTGGCGGCTGGCGCGGATTCGGCGGCCTTGCCCGAGGCGATCGCCTGGTCCGTCGCCGCCGTGCGCTCCCCGGGCACGCGAATGCGCACGGTCTCCGACGCGGACCGGAGCGAGGTGATCGTCCACGATCGGGTCGACCGCGACCGGGCTACCCGATCGTGACCACCCAGAGCGTGGCGACACGGCGGGTCGTTCGCGGGACTGCCGGCGCGCCCGGCATCGCCCGCGGGCCGTGGGCACGGTTCGAGCGGGCCGGGCCGCCGTCGGGCGGCCGCGTCTCCGCCGAGCGGGCCGAGCTCGAGGTGACCCGATTGATCGCCGCGGCCGGCGACGTCGCGGCCGCTTCCGAGCGCCTCGCCGAAGACGTGCGGCGGGACGGCCACCAAGCCGAGGCCGACATCTTCTCCGCCCACGCGGCGATCGCCAGGGACCCCGAGCTCATCGACACCGCCGCCGGCCACATCCGGAACGAGTTGCTGGATGGGCCGGCGGCCGTCTTCGCCGCGGCCCAGGCCGTCGCCGAGCTCCTCCGCAGCCTGGGCGACGAGTTGCTGCGGGGACGGGCGACCGACGTGCTCGACGTGGGCGATCGGATCGCGCGGCAGCTGGCGGGCCTTTCGCCGATGGGGTTCAGCCTCGCGGCGCCGGCCATCATCGTGGGGGACGATCTCCCGCCATCGGTGACCGCGACCCTGCCGCGCGAGCGCGTCCTGGGGATCGCCCTCGAGGGCTCGTCGCCGACCGCGCACGCGGCGATCCTCGCTCGAGCGTATGGCATCCCGGCCGTCGTGGGGGCGACCGGCCTGCTCGCGGCCCTCGCCGAATCCGCCTCGTCCGTCGAGCTGCTGGTCGATGGCTCGACCGGAGAGATCGTCGTCGCCCCGAACGAGTCGGACGGGGCCCGTTTCGCCGAGCGGAGCCAGAGCATCGAGCGCGACCGCGAGCGGAATCGCGAGGAAGCGCGGCTGCCGGCCCAGACGATCGACGGCACCGCGATCGCCCTCCTGGCCAACATCGGCTCGCCGGCCGAGGCGGAAGCCGCGGTGGCGCTCGGGGCCCAGGGAGTCGGGCTGTTCCGCACCGAGTTCCTCTTCC
>DASXTH010000207.1:0-7711 GCA_036505555.1 Candidatus Limnocylindrales bacterium
CGCCCGCGTCGCCAGCTCCGTCCGCGAGGCGAGATCGAACCGCTCAAAGAGACGGCGGCCCGCCGCGACCCGTCGGATCGCGTCGAGGAGCTCGGCGAGGGGGGCGGTCTTCAGCACGAAGCCCGAAGCACCGAGACGGAGCGCCGCCTCCGCGTACTGCGGGTAGTCGTAAGCCGTGGGAGGACGTCGTCCTCGACATTCCGGGGGAGCGATATCACGAGATCGAAGGGCGCGAGATCGCGGGGTTCGGAGCGCTGGCGCTCGCGTTCGTCAGCGTCGCGGCCGTCGCCGTCGTCCGGAGGCGTCCCCGCTGATCGAGGCGGTGGCGCCGCCGACCGCCGAGGCCCGATGATCCGCGGGTGACAAGCGCCCTCCTCGCGTTCGATCGGACCGGCGACCGGATCTTTGCCGCGTTGCGGCGAGCCGCGGCCGGGAGGCTGCCGACACTCGATCGGCTCGAGACCCAGCCGTGGGCCGGCCTCGCGATCGCCGTCGCCGCATGGACGCTCATCGTCGTCTTCAGCGAGCCGTGGGGTCGCCTCTGGGGCACCGGTCAGGACGCCCGCTGCTACTGGCAGGCGACCCTCGCGAACCCGTACCTCCACAGCGACTGGAACGACCCGATCGCATACGTCTACTCGCCCGCCTTCCTCCAACTGGTCTCGCCGCTGACCGCTCTCCCGTGGCAGGCGTTCATGGCGATCTGGACCGCGCTTCTCATCGCGTCTGTCCGGTTCCTGACCGGTCCACGCCTGCTGGCCGCAGGGCTCATCTTCCCGTTTGCCGCGATGGAGGTGGCCGGCGGCAACGTCTCGCTCCTCCTGGCGGCGGCGATCGTGCTCGGGTTCCGCTGGCCGGCGGCGTGGGCGATCGTCCTGCTGACGAAGATCACGCCCGGGATCGGGCTGCTGTGGTTCGCCGTACGGCGGGAGTGGCGGTCTCTGGCGATCGCGCTCGGGACGACGGTGGCGATCGCCGCGATCTCGATCGTGATCCTTCCAGATCAGTGGCGCGCTTGGGTCGACGTCGTGATCCGGAACGCGGGCAAGGGCGGGACCTGGGCGTCGGTGCCGATCCCGCTCTGGTTCCGGCTGCCGATCGCAGTCGCCGTCGTCGTCTGGGGCGCGCGCACCGACCGGCGCTGGACCGTCCCGGTGGCCTCGATGCTGGCGCTGCCGGCGCTCTGGTACGGCGGGATCTCGATGCTGCTCGCCGTGATCCCGCTGTTCCCGGCGCGCAGCCGCCCTGACCGCCAGGTCCGTGGCTAGCCATTCCTCAGAGGCGTATCGGGAGCCATCGACCCAGGGCGGGTCACCGCCGATCCATCCGGAGACTGCCTCGGAAACAGATGCGCGGTCGCGGTCCCGACGCACGCATCTCGTGGATCAGTCGCCATCGATTGACCAACGGAGGCGCCGAAATACGCATCAGGTGAATGACCGCGGAAGACGAGTCGCGGACGGCGCCGCTCAGCCCTTCTTCACCGGCACCGTCAGCGCGACGGTCATCCCGGCGCTCACGTCCCCGGTGATCGTCCCCAGCTCGTGCACGCCGCCGTCATCGCCGAAGACGTTGTCGCGCTCCAGCGAGACCCCGCTCATGTTCCGAACGCTCTGCTCGTAGCCGGAGGTCGCGTAGACGAGATCGCAGGCGTCCTTCGGCAGCGCGACCTGGGAGGTCGCGATCTTGTTCGCCTCGTCGGTTGCCGCCTCGAGATCGGAGTAGACCTCGAAGTGGATGTGCGGCCAGCGCCCCGAATAGCACGCGGGGAAGATCGACTGGAACGTCACGACCCCCGACCCGTCGGTGGCCTGGACGCCGCGGAGGTAGTTCTCGCTCGCGGCGGCCTGGGAGTAGAGGGAGTAGTTACCCGCCTGGTCGCAGTGCCAGAGGTAGACCGCCGCGCCCTGCATCGGCGTGCAGTTGTTCGCGGCGTCCTGGATCGTGAGCTTGATCGTCAGCGGCACGCCCTTCGCCGTCGTGGTGGAGCTGCCGAAGCTCGAGCGGATGTCCTCGCGGACGATCCCGCTCTGGTTCAGGACGTTCGGGCCGTTGGAGCCGTCGCCCGGGAACGGACCGGCCGTCTCCTCGGGAATCACCGCGCAATCGGCGGCTACAGCGCCCGAGCCCGATCCGGTCGACGCCGCCGCGGTGGCTGCGGCCTGGGATGCCAGGCTGCTCGCCCCAGGAGAGCAGGCGACGATCGACATCAGCCCGGCGCTGACCGTGGTGAACCCCAGGGCCTTGAGCACCTGGCGGCGATCCATGAGGGTCGAGAGGTCATAGACGAGGCCGCGGTCGGTCTCCTCGACCTGGAGGTGGAGCGGGATGGTCGGATCGGCCGGAAGCTGGGTCGCCACGGACAAATCCCTCCTTGCTGTCGTCCCTCGGGCTCATCGTGGAGGGAACCGCAGGCAGTGTCCTCAAGCGGACCTTGCAGATCGATGACGAGGCGTGGCGGTGACGGGCGAGGAGCCGTCAGGCGAGGGCAGCCGGCTCTGTCGCGGAGTCGCGCGGGCCACCCGGCGACCGCACCCGGAGCGCGACGACGACCGCCCCGACGAGGAACACCGCGGCCCCGACCCAGAACGGGCCCGTCGGTCCGGCCACGGTCGACACGGCCCCACCGACCAGTGGGCCGATGATCCCGGCGGCGTACAACGGCAGGTAGACGAGATTCAGCGTCTGGGACCGGCGCTCGGCGGGGACCTCGGTCGCCAGAAGGCTGAAGACCATCGCCCCGACGAGTCCGTTCGCCGCCGTGAAGACGAGGGTCGCGGCGGCGAGCGGCTGGATGGCATGGACGAGCGGCACGGCCAGCAGCGCAAAGCCGCCGACGAAGAGCGACGCGAGGAGGACCGGCCGGAAGCCGATGCGGTCGCCGAGGACGCCGCCCAGCGGCGCGATCACCGCTCCGACGAGCGCGGCCGTTCCGGCCACGAACCCGATCGAGGACGCCAGCCCGCGACCCGGTCCGACGATCGATTCCACGATCAGTGCCTGGTACGGCCGGCTCATCTGGCTTGCGAGGAACGCGACGCCGTAGATCAGGAAGATCCGGCGGACGATCGAGTCGCCCAGGGTTGCCCGCAACGCCCCGTACGCCAGCGGCAGGACGCGGCCGGCCGGCACGACCGGCGGCCGGACCTCCGTTGAGCCCCACCAGACGAGCGCGGCGGTCGCGATCGAGAGCCCGGCCGAGACCCAGAACATCGCCGGCAATGACCAGCCGAGGTCGTCGACCAGGAACCCGCCGAGCCGCGGCCCGACGGCGAACCCGATCGGACCGGACGCGCCGAACAGCGCGATCATCGCGCCGATCCGGGCCCGCGGGACGACATCCCGAATGGCGCCCAGCATGATCCCGGTGTTGCCGAGCTGAAAGCCGATCAGGAGCAGACTGAGCGCGAGCTGCCACGGCTCCCGCGACAGCGCGACGCAGGCGAACACGGCGGCCTCGACGAGGCAGCTCCGGACGACCACCGCCTTCCGGCTGAACTTGTCGGCCCAGACGCCCCAGAGCGGGACGAGCGGCATGCCGACAATGAAGATCAACGCGGAGAAGAGCCCGACGAATGGCGCCCGGTCCGCATCGGGCACGCCCACGAGCCGGAGGTACGGCGCAAGGAACGAGAAGACCTGGCTGACCCCGAGCCCTTCGACCATCGAGGTGAGCCAGAAGACGACGACGATCCGCCGCCAGTCCGGCCGGCCGGCGTGCTCTCTCGCGAGGCTCGATTCGATGGCGGATTGAGAGGGCATGGCGGCGAGCGTAGTTGGTCGCGAGAACCGGGGCGGCCGCGAGCGGCGTACATTCCCCTATAAGGAGGTAGGAGATGCTCGGTCGCTACGTGAACCGCATCGTCGACGCCCAGTCGCGCTGGGCGCGGCCCTTCGGGGACTTCAATCACCGCTGGCTCGGAGCTCTCTTCCATCCGATCCGCCCGATCCAGAACTTCCTGAACGGGACGTGGCTGGGGCATCCCGTCCACGCTGCGGTGACCGATGTTCCCATCGGAGCCCTGACGGTCTCGATCCTTGCCGACCTCATCGGCCAGCCGCTTGTCGCCGATGTCGCGCTGCTCATCGGCGTCCTAGCGATGGTCGCGTCCGCCGTGACCGGCGCCGCCGACTACGCCGAGCTCGATGGGACGGCCCGGCTGAGGGCGACCGTCCACTCGACGATCATGGTCGTGGCGCTGCTCGTCTACCTCGCGTCGCTATTCATCCGGAGCGGCAACCCGTCCGATCGTCTCCTCCCCTTCCTCCTTGCCGGCTCCGGGTATCTGCTGGTGACGCTCGGGGCCGAGATCGGCGGCGACCTCGTCTACCTGATCGGGACGCACGTGGATCGCCACGCCTGGCGCGGCGCCGGGGCCAAGTGGATCAAGCTCGATCTTGGCGAGCACGCCGACATCCCCGAGGGCGGGCCGACGAAGCTCAGGGCCGGGATCAACGACCTCGCCGTGATCCGCAACGGCGAGCGGATCCTCGCAGTGCATGCCCAATGCGCGCACGCGGGCGGGCCGCTCGCCGAGGGCAGTCTCGTCGGCGACGCGATCGAGTGCCCGTGGCATGGGTCCCGTTACCGGCTCCAGGACGGCCACGTCGTCCGTGGCCCCGCGATGTACGACCAGCCGGCGTACGACGTCCGGCCGGCCGAGGGCGGCGGCTGGGAGGTCCGCCGCAAGCCCTCCTGAGATCTCCGAGGGGCTCCTCCGTGCCTCGTCCGATGTTCGATGCCTGGCTGGGCCCGCGGGGGCGGCACCGACCGGGCCACTCGGTCATCCTCAGCGCGTGACCGACGCGCAGCACATCCTCGAGATCCCGGTTCCAGGCCTCGTCGTCCTCGTCGGCGCGGCCGGCGCCGGCAAGTCGACCCTCGCCGCACGGCTGTTCGCTCCCGCGGAGATCCTCTCGTCGGATGACCTCCGAGCGGCGCTCAGCGGCGACGCCGCCGATCAGCGCGCGACGCGCCTCGCGTTCGGGATCCTCCACCGGGAGGTGCGCAGCCGGCTTGCCGCCGGCCGGCTCGTCGTCGTCGACGCCACGAATGCCGAACCGCGGGCGCGTCTCGAGCTCCGCCGGATCGCCGCCGCCGCGGCCGTGCCGGCGATCGCAATCGCGATCGTCGCGCCGCCTGCCGAGGTCCATGCCCGGAACGCCGCCCGGGCCGGACGCGTCGTCCCCGCCGAGATCGTCGATCGCCACCTGACGCGACTCGCAAGCCTTGGCTCGGAACCCGCCGCGATTGCCGCCGCGCTGCTGGAAGAGGGCTTCGTCGCCGCGCGGGTCATCGACGGCCGGCTCGGCGGCAGCGACATCGTCGTCAGGAGAGTGCTTCGCCGGGATCCGGCATGACCCGCCCGAACGCGCGGGCCCGGAGCTCGACCCAGACGCCGTTCCGAAGATAGACATCGTCCCTGCAGAGCTCGAGCGCGGCGGCCTCGTCGGCGGCCCGGACGATCACGATCGACGCGCTCACGTCGGCGAAGGCACCTGCCTCGACGACGATTCCCTGCCGGATCAGGTCGCGGAGCCGGGCGAGGTGCTCCGCCCGGAACGGGACGCGCGTCTCTGCCCCGTCAGGGGCATACGTCGCCTCGACCAGCCAGACCGGTTCGATCGGGGCGGGCGTCGCGGGGTCGCTCATCGTGCATTCCTCCGGATTTCGGGCGGGTCAGACCGCGGGCGCGGTCGAGCCGCTCGCGATCAGGAGGATCGCGATGGCGGCCACGGCGATCCCGATGAGGTGGCCCGGGGTGACGTGCTCGCGCAGGATCGCGACCGCGAGCACGACCGTCGTGACCGGATAGAGCGAGCTCAGCGTAGCGGCGACGTCGAGACGTCCGGCCTGCGTCGCGAGGATGTAGAGGCCGTTGCCGGCAAGGTCCGTGAAGGCACCGAGGAGCACCACCGGCATCACCGACCGCGGGATCCGCCACTGCCGGCGGCCGAGGACGACGATCGCCGCGATCGGGACCAGCGACACGAGCTTGATCGTCGCGAGCGGCCACGCGACAAGATCCTCGGGGAAGGCGCCGATCGCGACATTGAAGAACCCGAGCCCGACCCCGCCGAGGAGGCCGTATTCGATCCCGGATGGCCGGCCGCTCGGGTCCTCGGAACGCGAGACGAGGACGACGGCGACGAGCGCAAGGGCGATCCCGGCTGCGACGGCCGGCTTTGGCAGTCCCTGCCCGACGAAGCCGACGACGACCGGCAGCGCCGCCGCGATCAGCCCGGTCACCGGAGCGACCACGCCCATCCGCCCGACCGCGAGGCCCGTATAGAGCCCGAGGATCCCGGCAACCGCAAACAGCCCGGCGACGACCGAGAGCGCGAGCGTCGTCGGGTTCGGGAACGGCTCGCCGATCGCGAGCGCGACCGCGGTCATCAGGACCGCCCCGATGGCGTCGACGACGATCGCGACCGAGAGGACGGGTGCACGCCGGCCCGCCCAGCCGCCGCTGAAGTCGCCGGCACCCCAGGCGATGGCCGATCCGAGTCCGAAGACGACGACGGCGATCCCCGGGCCGGCCGGGTCAGCCGTGGGCGATCTCCGCAGGCCGGGCGGCGGCCGGCCGGCTGATCGAGCCGTTGTCCGAGCCGCCGGCGCCGTCGTCGACCTCCGTGGGCCCGGCCAGCTCGACGACCGCGTCGGCCGCGGCGTTGTAACGATCCGAGGTGGTCAGGTAGATGACCTGGAAGTCCTTTGCGATCTCCCGGAGCAGCTCGAGGGCGCGTTGGGCGCGGGCATCGTCGAGCGTCACGAACGGGTCGTCGAAGATCAGCGGCGGGCGGCGGTCGCCGGTGACGAGCCGGACGAGCCCAAGGCGCGCGGCGAGGAACACGAGATCGAGCGTGCCCTGGCTGAGCGACTGGACGTCGACCCAGTCGCCCTTCTCGGGCGCGTGAAGGCGCAGGTCGAGGGTTCGGTCGTCGACCGCGACGCGGCGGTAGCGTCCGCCCGTGATCCGGCTGACATCGCCGACCATCTGCTGCTCGAGGAAGCGGGTGGCCGTCTTCATCGTCGCCTGCTCGGCCGACTCGATCTCGCGGAGCGTCCGTTCGTAGACCCGCGTCCGCCGCTGGAGGGCGTGGAGCTGTTCGCGCCAGCCGCTCAACCGCTCGCTGTGACCGGCGACCTGCTCGGCGTCGACGCCGTTCGCCTCGACCCGTGCCCGGGCGTTCGCCTCGTCGTCGCGGGCCCGCTCGAGCCCGGCCTCCAGGTCGCGGACCTCGACCTCGAGCCGCTCCCGGGCCCGCGGTTCCTTCGCGATCGGCCCCAGCGCCTCGAGGGCGTGGGTCTTCTGCTCGACATCGAGCGCCGCCGCGTCGCGCAGCGACGGGAGGGGGCCGGTCGGCTCCTTGCCGACGAGGCCCTCGAGCTGCGCCGACAGCCGTTCGACCCGGCCGACGTGCTCCTGCTCGCGGCCGAGGAGGTCCTCGGCGGCCGCGAGATCGGCGAAGCCGAGCGACACGAGCTGCCGGGCCGTGTCGGCCTCGGCCTGGCGGAGGTCCTGCTCCATGTCCGAGCGGCCGCGCAGCCGGCGGTCGATCTCGACATCCCGAAGCTCGGCGTGCGCGCGATGACTCCGGCGGAGCCACAGCGCGACGAGGGCGAGGATGAGGCCGATCCCGGCGGCCGCGCCGCCGACCAGGGCCGGGGTCGTCCCGATGTCGAAGGCGCCGAGCGCGCGGCCACCGA
>DASXTH010000208.1:0-8583 GCA_036505555.1 Candidatus Limnocylindrales bacterium
CCCGGTATTCGAGAAGGCGACCGGCCGGCTCCTGACGGCCGAGCTCGATGTCTTCGTCGGCTCGGACTTCCTGATCACTTTCAGCGAGGTCGCGCTGCCGCCGCTCCAGGCGATGTTCGAGCGGATGGAGGCGCGCGAGGAGCAGCGCGAGTCGATGTTCTCGAAAGGCTCGGGCTACCTGCTCTACAGGATCGTCGACGCGAACGTCGACGCGGCCTTCCCGATGCTGCGGAAGATGGGCAACAAGCTGGACCGCCTCGAGGACGACATCCTCGAGGGCCGCTCGTCCGAGATCGTCCGCGACATCTCGAACGCGAAGCAGGAGATCATCAACTTCCGGCGGATCGTCCGGCCGCAGCGGGCGGTCCTGCGCGACCTCGAGCGGACGAAGCAGCGCTACCTGGCCGAAGAGCTCGAGATCTACTTCGACGACATCTCGGACGCGGCCGAGCGGATCTGGGACACCCTCGAGAACTACAAGGAGGTCGTCGAGGCGCTCGAGTCGACGAATGAATCCGTGCTCTCGCACCGCTTGAACGACTCATTCCGGATCCTGACCGCTGCGTCGGTCATCCTGCTGCCGCTCACGCTCATCGCGTCGATCTACGGCATGAACGTTCCGGTGCCGGGCGAGAACGAGCCCTTCTCGTTCTGGATCGTTGTTTCCCTGATGGCTGCGCTGCTTGGCGCGCTGACGATCATCTTCCGGCGGCGCGGCTGGCTGTGAGCCCCGCGTCGGGTCGCCCGCGCGGCGCCGACCCTGCCAGATATTCCAGCCTGGACTGGGTGGCGTACCCACCAGCACACGACGGCCGAAGAAGCGCGCCGCGCGCGCACGACGAGCGCGCCCTGCAGTCCCCGGACGCATGAATGGCCAGGTGCACACGGTGGGGCAATGGGCCGGATCAGGCCCGCATGGGCGATCAGGCGGGCAGATCGCGCTCCGCGGGGCCGACGTAGCGCACGTCCGGCCGGATCAGCCGGTTGTTCGCGGCCTGTTCGAGCGCGTGAGCCGTCCAGCCGGCGTGGCGGGCCAGCGAGAACGTGGCGGGGAAAAGGTCGGGTGACAGGCCGACACCCATGAGCACCGGCGCCGCGTAGTACTCGACGTTCGTCCGGAGCGGCCGCTCCGGGTGGCGCTCGGCCAGGAGTCGCAGTGCCATGTCCTCAACCTGGATCGCGAGCTCGAGCCAGTCGGGCTTGTGCGCCATCCCGACCGCGACCTTGCGGAGTGCGGCCGCCCGCGGGTCGTAGGCGCGATACACGCGGTGGCCGAACCCCATCAGCCGCTCGCCGCGATCGAGGGCGCCGCGGAGCCACTCCTCGGCATGCTCGACGCTGCCCATCTTCGCGAGCTGATCGACCACCTCCGACGGCGCGCCGCCGTGAAGCGGCCCCTTCATCGTCCCGATGGCGCCGCAGACCGCCGACGCGAGGTCGGAGTTCGTCGAGGTCACGACCCGGGCCGTGAAGGTCGAGGCGTTGAACCCGTGCTCGGCGCCGACGATGAAGTAGGCATCGAGGGCTCGCGCGGTCGCGGGGTCCGGCCGGGCGCCGTTGAGCTGGAAGAGGAAGCCCTCGGCGAGGTCGAGGGACGGATCGGGCTCGATCGGCTCCCGGCCCTGGCGGAGGCGGGCGAAGGCGGCGAGCGCGGACGGCGAGAACGCGGTCAGGGCGCGCGCCTGGTCGACGGTCGGCGGGTAGGTCAGGGTCTGCGTCGCGCCCCACGCCGACACGGCCGTCCGCAGCGCATCCATCGGCTTCGCCTCGCGAGGCAGCGACCGCAGCGCAGCAAGCACGGCATCCGGGATCGGCCTGGTCGCGAGGCGGGCGTTTGGATCCCAGTCGCCGGTCCACAGGAGGTTCGCGACGGCCGGGTAGGTGCCGTGCTCGACCAGATCGCCGATCCGGTACCCGCGGTAGGTCAGGCGGCCGTTCGCTCCGTCGACCTTCGAGAGCGCCGTCTCGCCCGCGAGAACGCCCTCCAGGCCCGGCGAGTAGGTCCGCTCGTCGGCCGCTTGTGGCGTCGCGGGAGCTGCCGAAGCGGAGCTGGAAGTCGTCATCGCGTCGATGGTAGTCCCCGTCGCGGACGGCCGCCTCGGTCGGGCGGGATCAGTGCCGGTCGTTGGGGCTCAACGCCTCGAGGATGACCCGGACGACGATCGCGCCAATGACCGCAACGATCAGCGCCGCGATGAACCCTGGCCCGCGCTCGAAGCCGAGCTGCAGGGCCAGCCAGCCGCCGACGATCGCGCCGAGCACCCCGACGACGACGTTCGGCAGGCAGCCGCGGGCCGTCCGGCCGCCGACGACCGCGCCCGACAATGCGCCGGCGATGAAGCCGATGATCACCCAGTACAGGAAGTCGCCCATCGCGGTCAGTCTGCCACGTCGCGCTCGGCGAGGAACGCCTGGATCGCGGCCACGAACACCGCGGCGTGGGTGTGGTGTGCCGCGTGCCGCGCGCCGTCGATCGTGACGACCCGCCCGTTCCGCAGCCGCGCGTCAAGCCCGGCCGTCGCACGGGCAAACGGCGCGTCGCTCGCGCCGCCGAGCACCTGGAGGACCGGCTGAGCAACCGCGGCGAGCGCGTCGAGAGAGGCGGCGGGGCTCGTCTCAGCCCGGAGCTCGCGGATCGTGGTTCCGATCGCCGCGGCGCGCCGGGGCCAGATCGGGTCCACCCGGAAGGCCGCGAGATCCTCTTCCGGCATGCCGACGATGTCGCGCATGAACGTCGCGAGCGCCGTGTCGCGGTCACCGGCCGCGATGAGGCCCGCGATCCGCTCCACCGTCCGGCGTTCGGCGTCCTGGTAGCCGGCGCCGGGCGCCGGCGGCGCGCCCTCGTAGCAGACGAGCCGGCGGATCATCCGCGTGCGGAGCGCCGCTCCGAGGGCGATCCGCCCGCCGTACGAATGGCCGACGACGTCGACCGGGCGCCCCCGCTCCCCGGCAACGGCCTCGACGACCGCCACGAGATCGTCGAACTCACGCTCGATCGTGTACGGCTCCTCCGGCGGACCGTCGCCCGACGCGCCGCGCCCGCGGCGATCGACGGCGTGGAGGGCGTGGCGGGCTCCCAGGAGCGGGCCACTCGTCCGCCATGTCGTGTGATCGGCGGTCGCACCGTGAACGAGGACGACCGGCGAGCCGCCGTCGGCACCGCTCCGGAAGACCGCGATCTCGACGCCGTCAGGCGCTACGATCCGATCGGGCGCATCCGGGGGGTCGGACGGCTGCATCGATGGATTATCCCGTCCGGCGCCTTCGGCCGGGCCCCACCGCCGGCCTGCGCGCCGCCGAAGGGCTCGGGCTCTAGCGCGGGCGCGGGCGCCGGTTCGACGCGGCGATCGGCCGCCAGATGTAGCGGGCGTCCGGCTGCCGCTCCTCGTTCGCGCTCCCGTCGCCGAGCCAGTCGAGCGCGAAGCCATTCCGCTCGTAGAAGCGGCGCGCCCGGGCGTTGACCTGGAACGTGTAGAGGACGAGCCCATCGGGCGAACGCCCCTTCGCGGTGTCGAGGAGTCGCCGCCCGACCCCCGTCCCGAGGCGGTCCGGGGCAACGTAGAGCTGCTCGAGCACCCTGGGCTCGACCACCATCATCGCGACGACTCGGTCGTCCTCGGTCGCGACGAACGTCTCCGCCGCGCCCACCGGAGCCCCGCCCTCGATCGTTGCGGCGATCCAGCCCCGGACCTCGTCATCGGTGTGGGCGAGCGGGAAGTCGTAGGTCGCATGGAATGACGCGAGATAGACGTCGGCCACGGCCGAGGCGTCCGCGAGGATCGCCCGCCGGATCTGTAGACCGGACGGAGTGGGCGCCGATGGACCGGGCGCCGCTGAGCCGGCGCGGTCGCTCACAGCAGCCGGGCCGCCTCATGATCGAGGATCCACGTTGCCCCGGGCCGGCGCGCGAGCTGTGCCGGCAGGGCTCGCTCGTCGCGCTCGCCGCGGAGGATGTCGCGGAGGATCACGGCCTTGCCTTTGCCCGTGCAGACGACGAGGAGCTCGTGCGCCGCCGGCACGATCGAGGGGTGCATCGTGATCCGCGGCACATGCGGCTCGACGTGGGTCGGGGCCGGGACGCCCTGCGCCAGGGCGCGCCGGTCGAAGGTGTCCGAACCGGGGAAGACCGACAGGATGTGCCCGTCGGGGCCGATCCCGAGGAGGATCAAGTCGAACATCGGCCAGCCGTCGTCGTTCGTGTCCGGCCCGTCCGCCTGGAGGTCCTCGGCGTAGCGGGCCGCGCACCAGCTCTCGTCGTGGCCCTCGCCGATCGCCACGCCGGTCTCGATGAGGTGGACCTGGTCGAGCGGGATCGGCGCGCCGTAATGCTCGCCCACGACGTGTCCCGAGCCGAGCAGGACGTCCGCCGCGATCTTCCCGTTCGACAGGGCGTGGTCGGGCGGGACGAACCGCTCGTCGGTCAGCCAGAGGTGGACCTTCCGCCAGTCGAGCTCGTTCCGAAACGCCGGCCCCGCGAGGTGCTGGTAGATCCCCGCCGGCGTCGAGCCGCCGGTCGTGACCCAGTGGGCCTCGTCGTGATCGTCGATCGCGACGTCGAGGGTCTCGATGATCCGCTCGGCCGCGGCGAGCGCGCAGGCTTCGGGGTCGGCGAGTGAGACGATCGTGGGCTCGGTCATCGGGTCGGTCCTCCGGTCACGGCAGGGGACCCCCAGCGAGCTCGGCCGCCAGCGCCAGGGCCTCGACCGCGACGCGGTCCCGGCCGCCGGCCTCGATCGCCTCGGACAGCAGGTCCACGTCGGTCTTGCGGGGCGCGGTGAAGCCGCGCTCGAGGGCGTGGACGCCGTCCTGCCAGACCCGGACGTGGACCGCCTCCTGCTCCGCGGTGACGTCGGCGCGGAGCTCCGATCCGCGCCAGTCCGCGAGGAGCTCGACCCGGAGCGTCGTCCCGGGCGGCATCTCGGAGAGGACGGGCCGGATGACGACGGCCACGTCGGTCCGCTCGAGCCGGAGCGTCGCGCCGAGGCCGGCGCTCGGGTTCGCCAGAGTCGTCAGCCGGCCGGCTCCGGGCCGCGCCGGCGGCTTGCGGGCGATCCCGCCGGTCATCGGTGCCAGCGTCTTCGTGACCTTCATGTCGAGTCGCGATCCGAGCCATGCGACGTGGTAGAGCGGCTTGACGATGTTCGTCGTCTCGACGCCGAACTCGTCGCGAACGCCATACGCGATCGAGATCCGCCGGAGATGCCGGAGATACGGCAGGAAGTCCGGGATGTCGAAGATCGCGGCGATCGCCTCGCGCCAGCGCGACTGACGGACCATTGCGAAGTCCGAGATCGCAAACCGGAACCGCTCGGCGGCGGCGGCCATCCGGCGAAGCTGTGGCAGGCCCGTTCCATGCCAGCCGGAGCCATCGACGATCAGGCGGTCGGCCATCTCGAGCAGGTCGTTGACAGGCTCGCTGCCGAACGACGGCTCGTCGGGCCACCAGATCGTGACCGGCAGGTCGTGGATGAGGAGTGGCGCGACGATCGCGTCGAGATGGCGGCCGGCCTCGCCGCCGCAGGTCAGATGAACCGTCTCGGCGCAGGTCTCGGGGGCGTCGGCGCGGGGCATGATGCAATGCGCGCTGATCTGCGCGTCGATCCAGGACGGGCCGTCGGGGTCGGCCGGCTGGACGATCATCGTCCGCGACGGATGGCGGCCGACGAGCCGCTGCATCGTGGCCGCGCAGCGTTCGCCCACCTCCGGCCGGCCGGCGATGATCACGAGGTTCATCACGCTCGTCCGCGCGCCGACGTGGCGCTCGGTCACGTGGTCGCCGTCGACGTCGGTCGTCAGGTTCGACTGGGCCCAGATCCGGGCGAGCTCGAGCTCGACCTCCTCGATGCTGCGCGCCCGCGAGCGCCAACGGAGGATCGGCTCGTTCGGACGGATGGGCGCATCGACGACGACCGCGCCCGACGCGGTGGCGTTCACGTCAGATGCGCCGCCACTTCCGACCTTCGCGGGCGAGGAGCGCATCCGCCGCCTCGGGCCCCCAGGTGCCGGCCTCGTAGTTCGGGAATTCCGGCGGCCCGTCGTCCGTCCACGCCTCGATGATCGGGGTGACCCGGGCCCAGGCACCTTCGACCTCGTCGGCCCGCGTGAAGAGCGACGCGTCGCCGAGGAGCGCGTCGAGGATCAGGGTCTCGTAGGCATCGGGCGAGTCGACCGTGAAGGCCGAGCCGTACGTGAAGTCCATCGTCACCGAGCGGACGTCGATGCCGAGCCCCGGAACTTTCGCCCCGAACCGCAGCATGATTCCCTCGTCGGGCTGGATCCGGATCGCGAGCAGGTTCGCCTCCGGGTCGCTGCCCGAATCCTGGAACAGCCGGTGGGGGACCTCCTTGAACTGGATCGCGATCTCGGAGGCACGTTTCGGCAGCCGCTTCCCCGTCCGGAGATAGAAGGGCACGCCCGACCAGCGCCAATCGTCGACCTCGAACCGAGCCGCGACGTAGGTCTCGGTCTCCGAGCTCGGGTCGACCGCCGGCTCCTGGGTGTAGCCGCGGACCGGCTTGCCGGCGACCCAGCCCGGCCCGTACTGGCCGCGCACGACGTCGAGCCGGACTTCCTCGGGGGTCATCTCGCCAATGGCCCGGATGACCTTGACCTTCTCGTCGCGAAGCGCATCGGCGTCGAACGTCGCCGGCGGTTCCATCGCGACGAGGCTCATCAGCTGGAGGAGATGGTTCTGGAGGAAGTCGCGGACCGCGCCGGTCTCCTCGTAGAACGCGCCGCGGTTCTCGACGCCGATCGCCTCGGCGACCGTGATCTGGATGTGGTCGATGTGGCGGCGGTTCCAGATCGGCTCGAAGATCCCGTTCCCGAACCGGAAGACCAGGAGGTTCCGGACCGTTTCCTTCCCGAGGTAGTGATCGATCCGGTAGACCTGCGACTCGCGGAAGACCTTGCCGACCTCGCGGTTCAGGCGGATCGCCGAGTTCAGGTCGTGGCCGAACGGCTTCTCGATGACGACCCGCCGCCAGCCGCCCTCGTGTCGTTCGTGGTCGAGCCCGACCCGGCCCAGCTGGGTGACGATCTCGGCGAATGCCGAAGGTTGCGTGGCGAGGTAGTACAAGTGGTTGCCGCCCGTGCCCTGCTCCTTGTCGACCGCGTCGAGGATCGTCACGAGGTGGTCGTAGTCGGCCGGGTTCGCGAAGTCGAGCTTCAGGTAGCGGATCTGCATCGAGAACGAGCGCCAGGCGGCCTCGTCGAGAGGAAGGACACGGGAGAACTTCTCCAGCGAGCCGCGCAGTTCCGTGCGGAGACTGTCGTCGTCGTACCCGCGCCGGCCGATCGCCAGGATCACGAAGTCGTGCGGGAGGAGGTTGGTCCGCCAGAGCTGGTAGAGGGCGGGGATGACCTTGCGGTGGGCGAGGTCGCCGGTGGCGCCGAAGAGGACGAGGACGCTCGGGTCCGGGATCCGTTCGAGGCGGAGGCCCTCGCGCAGCGGGTTGTCGTCGACCTTCGGCGCCGGCTTCCGCTTCGCCAGGCGCGCGAGGCGGAGATCACGCATCGTCCGCGGCGTGTCCTTTTGACGCGGAGCCGGGTAGGTGGGTTTGTCGGGAGCAGTTTCCGGGGCGACCTTGGGTGCGTCCGGCGCGTCGGACGTCTTGCGCCGCTTCGGGACCGCGGTCTCGGTCACGCGAGGGTCGCTCTGACCGGCTGGCTCGACGCGCGCCAGCGCGCCGCCGCGCCCATGAGGCGCGGTTTCGCAACGAGCGAGCGTGCTTGCCGCCCAGATCGAACAGTCGACGTCCCCTTTGGCACCCACCCGCGCACGGTCGTGCCGGAATCGTGCCCGTCGGGCCCGCGGGCCGGAGCCTTGGCGTTGCCGCAACCGAAGCCGGTCACTCGGTCTTCACCTCGTGCCCGCCGAATTCATTCCTGAGCGCGGCGAGCACCTTGGCGCCGTACGAGTCGTCCTGGCGCGAGCGGAACCGGGTCAGCAGCGACAGCGTGATGATCGGCGCCGGCACGTCGTGGTCGATCGCTTCCTGGATCGTCCAGCGGCCCTCGCCCGAATCCGCGACGTAGCCCTTGATGTGCTCGAGGTCCTGACCGTTCGCCTGGAATGCCCGCGCGGCCAGCTCCAACAGCCACGACCGGACGACCGAACCGTGCATCCACAGGTCGGAGATCGCCCCGAGGTCGAGCGGATAGGAGGATGCGTGCATGATCTCGAAGCCCTCGGCATAGGCCTGCATGAGCCCGTACTCGATCCCGTTGTGGACCATCTTCACGTAGTGTCCGGCGCCGGCGCCGCCGACGTGGAGGTAGCCGCCGTCCGGTGCGAGCGAGAGGAAGATCGGCTCCAGGGGCTTCACCGCCTCCTCGTCGCCACCGACCATCAGGCAGTAGCCCACCTGGAGACCCCAGATCCCGCCCGACGTCCCGGCGTCGATGTAGTGGACGCCCCGCTGGGCCAGCTCGACGTGGCGGCGCTGATCGTCGTGGAAGTTCGTGTTGCCGCCGTCGATGATCGTGTCGCCCGGTTCCACCAGCGCCATGAGGTCGTCGATCTGGGCCTCCGTCGCATCACCGGCGGGGACCATGATCCAGACGGCGCGAGGCTTCTCGAGC
>DASXTH010000209.1:0-35980 GCA_036505555.1 Candidatus Limnocylindrales bacterium
GGGTACACCTGTCATGCGTCCGACATGAACTACCTCGTGGTCGCCGCGGACCGGATCCCGTGGGGCCATCTCAACGTGATCGACCTGGGCGTGGGCGGCTACCGGATCCTCGACCCTGACGCGAAGCCGCTGGGCTGCGACGAGGTCGCGATCGGTGACCCAACCGAGGTGGACGGTCGCAACATCTATCGGACGGGTATCGTGGTGGGGAAGGGCGAGAACCTTCAGCCGCCGGCGCAGGACGGCTCCTACTTCCCCTGCATGATCGTGTCGACGATCCAGGTTGGTGGCGGCGACTCAGGCAGCGTCGTTCTGGTCCGGGGCGCGCCGGCCGGGGTGACGAGCCGCACGTTCGGCGGCAACCTCGGCTTCACGCCGCTGGCCGAAGGCCTGGCCGATCTTGGGCTGGACCTCTGTACGACGCCTGACTGCGGCCTCGTTCCGCCGATCGATGCGGTCAGGTGACGGCGCGCGCACCTGGTTCGGTCGACGACCCGCCCACGACTCGCGCCGCGACTCGCCCCGCGGCCTCGGGTATGCTGGGCGTCCAACGAGGCGGCTGGTTCGAGTCCAGCGCCGCCCACCACAATCAAACGCGACGATCGGGACAGACCCATCGCCATCGCCTTCAGAGAGCCGGGGCCAGGCTGCGAACCCGGCGGCGGACGACGATCCAGGCACCACCCGTGAGCGACCGGCGAACCGGTCCGGGATCCGCCCGTTAGCGCGGCCACGAGGGCGCGACGCCGCCGAGGCGCCGCGAACGCGGGTGGAACCGCGGGAGGAATCGACCTCTCGTCCTGCTGGACGAGAGGTTTCGTGTTTCTCAGGGAGGTCGACATGGCCAAGGACGCAGCACCGCCGGCGGCACCGGACGCCGTCGCGGCCGAGATCGAGGACGACGAGCTCTTCGAGACGCCCGAGCGCGGCTCGGCCGACGAGCTCCTCGATGCCGGTGCCCACAGCGAGCTCGACGCGATGCGCCATTCCGCGGCGCACGTCATGGCCGAGGCGGTTCTCGACCTGTTCCCGGGTGCCCAGCTCGGCATCGGCCCCGCGATCAAGGACGGCTTCTACTACGACTTCAAGCTCGACCGCTCCCTGACGCCCGCCGATCTCGAAGCGATCGAGGAGCGGATGGCGGCGTCCATCGCGGCTGACCACCCGTTCGTCCGCAAGGAGCTGTCGCCGGAGGAGGGGAGGGCCTTCTTCGAGGCGCGCGACCAGCCGTTCAAGGTCGAGATCCTCGACGACCTCGCCGCGAAGGCGAAGGCCGCGGGGGCGGCGATGCCGCCGACGAGCGTCTATGAGCACGGCTCGTTCGTCGACCTGTGCAAGGGGCCGCACGTCGCGAGCACGGGGAAGATCGGGCCGTTCAAGCTCCTCGCCGTGTCCGGCGCGTACTGGCGCGGCGACGAGAAACGGCCGGCCCTCCAGCGGATCTACGGCACGGTCTGGGAGACCCAGGAGGAGCTCGACGCCTACCTGTGGCGGCGGGCCGAGGCGAAGAAGCGCGACCACCGCAAGCTCGGGGTCCAGCTCGACCTGTACAGCTTCCACGACGTCTCGCCGGGCTCGGCGTTCTGGCATCCAAAGGGTCAGAAGATCTGGCGGACCCTTGAAGCCGCGATGCGCGAGCTCCAGGATCGGCGCGGCTACCAGGAGGTCAGCACCCCCATCCTGGTCCACAAGAAGCTCTGGGAGCGGTCCGGCCACTGGGACAACTACGACGACAACATGTTCCGCGTCGAGGTCGAGAACCAAACCTTCAGCCTGAAGCCGATGAACTGCCCAGAAAGCACGTTCATCTACCGCTCGAAGCTGCGCTCCTATCGCGATTTCCCGCTCCGCTACAGCGAATACGGCCGCCTCCACCGCAACGAGCGGTCCGGGACGCTGTCCGGCCTGACCCGGGTCCGCCAGTTCATCCAGGACGACGCTCACGTCTACGCTCGGCCGGACCAGCTCACCGACGAGATCGGGGCGATGCTGGGTGAAGTCCGCGAAGCCTACTCGTGGGTCGGGCTGACGCCGCGCTTTGCGTTTGCGACCAAACCAGACAAGGCCATCGGCGATGCGGCGCTGTGGGAGCGGGCTGAGCAGCTCATCAAGGAGGCCTTCGCGGCGGCCGACATCAGCTATGTCCTCAAGCCCAAGGACGGGACGTTCTACGCGCCGAAGATCGACATCTACATCGATGACGCGCTGGGCCGCGAGTGGCAGATGGCGACGATCCAGGCCGACCTCACGATGCTCCCCGAGCGGTTCGACCTCACCTACATCGACGAGGAGGGCAAGCCCCAGCGCCCGATCGCGATCCATCGGGCGATCTACGGCTCATTGGAGCGCTTCATCGGCATCCTCGTCGAGCATTTCGCCGGCGCGTTACCGCTCTGGCTGGCGCCGGTCCAGGCGGTCGTGATCCCGATCGCCGATCGCCATGTCGACGCGGCCCGCGAGCTGTCGGGCGTCCTCCGCGAGCGCGGCCTCCGCGTTGAGGTCGACGACACGTCGAACCGGATGCAGTACAAGATCCGCAGCGCGCAGGAGCAGAAGATCCCGTACATGGTCGTCCTCGGCGACCGCGAGATCGAAGCTCGGACGGCGTCGCCACGGACGCGAGCCGGCGAGCAGCAACCGGCCGAGGCGTGGGATTCATTCGCGGATCGGCTGGCTCACGAGGTTCGCGAGCGCGTCCTCTGACCGAGCCGCGAAGCACTCGCTCGATGGGATCAGCGACAGCGAACCGGTGCCGGCCAAGATGCCCGGATGGATGCGCTTCGATTCGGGCATCACTACCGGGCGAGCTCGACGGGGTGACGGTTGGCGCGCTCGTCACAGCAGCGGCTGCACTCGATGCCGACGTCGACCTCTACCTTCGTTGGCGGGGCGAACGTCTCGATCGCCTGATCGACGAGGTTCAGGCCGGGCTGGTCGACGCGTTCGTTCGTCGCTTGGTGGGGTCTGGCTGGATCGCCGAGGTCGAAGTCTCGTTCTCGATCTGGGGCGAGCGCGGGTCGATCGACATCCTTGCATTCCATCCGCGGTTCGGCGCCTTGCTCGTCGTGGAGGTCAAGTCCGTGGTGGCGGACTCCCAGGCGACCCTTCACGGACTGGATCGCAAGACGCGACTCGCGCGCGACGTGATCCGGGGACGAGGCTGGGAGGTGCGGCATGTCAGTCGATTGCTCGTGATTGGCGCGACCGCCACGTCGCGGCGACGCGTCGCGCGTTTGGCTGCGACCTACGATGCTGCGTTGCCTGAACGCGGGACGATCGCTCGGCGCTGGCTCCGAAGGCCGGACCGTCAACTCGCGGGGCTGCTGTTTCTCGCATATGACAGCCAGGGCAGCGGTCGGAGGGCGACGACTGCTCGAGAGCGCGTTCGCGTGCCGAAGCACGCTCAAACGACAGCCAGGGCGGCCATTGAGCGAGATCACGGCAAAGCCGAAGCACGAGTTGTGGATACGGTCATCGTGGCTGGCGAATGATCGAAACGAGACCAACGGGGGATGGCAAGGGCGAGACCGATTCGTTGCCGCCGATTCGGGGCCTGTGCTATCCTCCCCGCTCGACTGGCGCCCCGAGCGCTCTGCGTTCGCGCGCCGGTCAACCGGGAATGATGTTCGTTCGAAGGGGTCAGCCATAGCACGAGACCTGCGCGTCAACCAGATGATCCGGATCCCACAGGTGCGGGTCGTCGATGAAGAGGGAGCACAGCTGGGTGTGATGCCCACGCCCCAGGCTCTCGCCATGGCGCAGGAGCGGGGGTTGGACCTCGTCGAGGTTGCCCCGATGGCAGCCCCGCCGGTCGTGAAGTTTCTCGACTTCGGGCAGTACAAATACGAGCTGACGAAGCGCGAGAAGGAGAACAAGCGCCGGCAGCGCTCGGTGACGTTCAAGGAGGTTCGTCTCTCGCCGAAGATCGGCCAGGGCGATTTCGACACGAAGGTCAACCGGGCGATCGAATTCCTCGAGGATGGCGACCGGATCAAGGTGACCGTCCGCTTCCGAGGCCGGGAGCTGACCCACCCGGAGCTCGGTCGGAACATGCTCGCGAAGTTCACGGATCGAATCAAGGAACACGGCGTCGCGGAACGGGCTCCGCTGCTCGAGGGCAAGTCGATGCACCTCACGGTCGCATCGGTCCACAAGCCCAAGGAGCACGAGGTACCGGCCCGGCCACCGAAGGGCGGCGATCAGCCGCCCGCCGGCGGAGAAGCGGCACCGGCACCGGTCCAGGAGCCGGCAGCGGCCACGGCCGCGGCAGCCGCGGAACGGGCCCCGGCCGCGGCGGCCCAGGCTGCGGCACCGCCGGCGAGCCGACCGGCCGCTCCGGCGGCTGAGCCTGCCACAGCGGCGGCCGCCTCTGCGGGGCCCGCAACGAATCGACCATCGGCACCGGCCACCACGCCGGCAGCAACAGGAGAGTGAGGCAACGGTGCCGAAGATCAAGAGTCACAAGGCGGCCCAGAAGCGCATCGGCGTGACGGGCAGCGGCAAGGTGATCCGGGTGAAGGCCTGGAGCGGCCACCACCTCGAGATCAAGTCATCCCGTCGGACCCGCCGCTACGCGGGCAAGGCCGTCATGGTCGGCGTCCACGCCAAGCAGGTCCGGCGCCTGCTGCCGTACCTGTAGGAGCGAGTCGAGGTCATGGCACGAGTCAAGCGCGGCGTCACCGCCCACAAGCGTCACAAGCGTCTCCTCGACGACGCGGAAGGCCGCAAGGGCGCGAAGTCGCGTCTCGTCAAGGCCTCCCGTGAGGCGAACCTCCACGCGCTCGCCTATGCGACCCGCGACCGGAAGCAGCGGAAGCGCCAGATGCGCGAGCTGTGGATCGTCCGGATCAACGCCGCGGCCCGCCAGAACGGGATCACGTACGGCGCATTCATCGCCGGCCTGAAGAAGGCCGCGATCGAGCTCGACCGGAAGAGCCTCGCCGACGTCGCCGTCCGCGACGCCGCCACATTTACCCGGATCGTCGAGGCCGCCCGCGGCGCATAGGAGCGTGGGCCCCTCGGGGCCGACTGGCCGCCGATCGACCCTCGACATCGTCGAGGGTCGTTGATTCTGCGAGCATGAGGAGTCGATGGATCTCGCCGAGCTGACCCGGGACCTGGAAGCGCTCCGCGACGAGGCGCTGTTCTCGATCGCAGCGGCTGCCGACGTGGCCGCCCTCGAGGCGCTCGAGCTCGACGTGCTCGGCAAGAAGGGCCGGCTCACCGCGGTCCTGCGCGGAATCGGCGCGCTCCCGGCCGAGGACCGGCCGCGCGTGGGTGCGGTCGCGAACGATGTCCGGATCGCCCTCGAGGCGGCGTTGGCGGCGCGCGGGACGGAGCTGCGGGGCGCCGCCCTCGAGGACCGGCTGCGGGCCGAGGCCGTCGACGTCACGACGTCGGGCCGCCCGATCCGGCGCGGTGCGCTCCATCCGATCATCGAGACGATCGGCGCGATTGCCGACGTCTTCGGCCAGTTCGGGTTCGTCACGTACGAAGGCCCCGAGGTCGAGGACGACCTGACGAACTTCCAGATGCTGAACATCGCCCCGGATCATCCGGCGCGCGACCTGTGGGACACGCTCTACGTCGACATCGACGGCCACCTCCTCCGGACGCATACCTCGCCCGGCCAGATCCGGGTGATGACAACGACCCCGCCGCCGATCCGGGCGCTCCTCCCGGGGCGCTGCTACCGCTACGAGGCGATCGACGCGAGCCACGCCTCGGAGTTCTTCCAGGTCGAGGGCCTCATGGTCGACGAGGGGACCACGATGGGCGACCTGCGCGGTCTCCTCGACCAGTTCGCCAAGGCGATGTACGGCGCCGACAAGCGGACCCGCTTCCGGCCCGGCTACTACCCGTTCACCGAGCCGTCGGTCGCGTTCGACGTGGAGTGCCTCGTCTGCGGCGGCTCGGGTTGCCCGGCCTGCTCGCGGACCGGCTGGATGACGATCCTGGGAGCCGGGATGGTCCATCCGGTCGTCCTCCAGTACGGCGGCCTCGACCCGGAGCGCTACCAGGGATTCGCCTTCGGGATGGGCGTCGAGCGGATCGCGAACCTCCGCCACTCCGTCGGCGACCTGCGGCTGTACATGGAGAACGATCTCCGGTTCCTCGACCAGTTCGTGGCCGCGGGGTAGGGGATGAGAGTCCCCCTGTCCTGGCTCGCGGAGTACGTCGATGTCGAGCTCGCCCCGGAGGCGCTCGCCGAGCGCCTGACGCTGCTCGGCATGGAGGTCAAGGGGATCGAGCGCTGGGGTGCCGATTGGCGGAACGTCGTCGTCGGCGAGCTGCTGAGCGTCGAGAAGCACCCGAACGCCGACCGGCTGTCGCTCACCCGGGTCCGCGTCGGCGAAGGCGAGCCGCTCGACATCGTCTGCGGCGCGACGAACATCGCCGCCGGCCAGCGGGTCCCGGTCGCGCTGCCGGGTGCCGTGCTGCCCGGTGATCGACGGATCGAGCGGACCGAGAAGATGGGTGTCGTCAGCAACGGGATGCTCTGCTCGGGCGACGAGCTCGACCTGACCGGCGACGCCGACGGGATTCTCATCCTGCCGCCCGACGCGCCGATCGGGATGGGTCTGACGGAGCTCTATGGCGACACGGTGCTTGACGTCGACGTCAAGCCGAACCGCGGCGACGCGCTGTCCCTGGTCGGGCTCGCCCGCGAGGTCGCCGCGATCACCGGCGCGGCCATCCGCTGGCCGGCGACCGATCCGATCGAGGAAGATCGCGACGTCGCGAACCTCCTGGAGGTCGTGGTCGACGACCCGGCCTGGTGCCCGCGGTTCGTCGGCCGGTGGGTCGACGGGGTGGCCGTCGGTCCCGCCCCGGATCGCGTCCAGATGCGGCTCCGGGCCGCCGGCCAGCGGCCGATCAGCAACGTCGTCGACGTCAGCAACTACGTGATGCTCGAGCTCGGCAAGCCCATCCACACGTACGACGCGAATGGGATCGCCGAGGTCGGCGGGCGGCGCCGGATCGTCGTCCGCCGGGCACGATCCGGGGAGCGCCTGGAGACGCTCGACCACGTCGAGCGCGACCTCGACCCCGACACGCTCGTCATCGCCGACGACCGTGGCCCCGTGGGGATCGCCGGGATCATGGGCGGCGCGGCATCGGAGGTCGGCGACACCACGGCGCGCGTCATCGTCGAGTCCGCGATCTTCGACCCGATCGCGATCCGCCGCACGGGCCAGCACTACGGGCTCCGCTCCGAGGCGAGCCTCCGCTTCGAGAAGGGCCAGGAGTTTCGGCTCGCGCGGATCGGAGCGGATCGGGCCGCACGACTCGTCGCGGAGTGGGCCGGGGGCTCGGTCGCGCACGGCCGCGTCGACACAGCGCCGGCGGAGCCGGATCGTGCCCGGGTCGTCTTCCGGCCGGACCGGGTCAACCGTCTGCTCGGGACGCGTCTCCCGGCCGCCGACCAGCGAGCGCTCCTCGCCCGGGTGGGCGTCGAGACGGCCGGGCCCGATGCCGCGGCCAGCACCGACACGATCATCGCCGTCGCCGGGCCGCCGAAGCCGCTGAGCGTCGAGGCGGCACCCGGAGAGGACACGGTGGTCGCCGTCGTCCCGACCTGGCGACGCGACATCGCGATCGAGGCCGACGTGAGTGAGGAGATTGCGCGGATCGCGGGCTACGAGACGGTCCCACCGATCCTCCCCGACACCCCGATGCCCTCGCACCGGCACTCGCCCCTCGCGCTGCGTGACCTCGTCCGGGAGACGCTCGCCGGGGCCGGCCTGACCGAGACCGTCAGCCACGCCCTCGTATCGCCGCGGCTCGCGGAGACGTTCCGCTGGTCGGCAGAAGTGGCGCCGGTCGCGGACAGCGTCCCGGCCATGGGTCGCCCGATCCACGTCACGAACCCGCTCTCCGCCGACCACTCGGTGCTCCGACCGGCGCTCGTCGGAAGCCTCGTCGAGATCGTCTCGACGAACGTCCGGCGTGGCCGCGAGGACGTTGCGATCTTCGAGATCGGCAAGGGCTACGGTCGGGACGGGGAGGTCACCCGCGAGTGGTGGCGCCTGGGCCTCGCGATCACCGGGGCGTCGGAGGAGCCGTCGTGGAACCGTCCGCGCCGGCCGGCCGACCTCGACGACGCCAAGGGCGTGATCGAGCTCCTCTGTCGCCGGCTCGGGTTCACGTCCCCGACGTACGCCACGCTCCACGGTGAGCCCCTCCTCCATCCGGGTCGCGCCGCCCGCGTCGGGGCGACGAAGGACGGTGCGACGGCGTTGAGCGGTGTCGTCGGCGAGCTCCATCCCACGATCGCGGACGAGGTCGACGTACGGGGCAGCCGGATCGTCGTCGCCGAGCTCGACGTGCGCGGCCTGTCGGGCGGCTACCCGGCCGATGTCCAGGCCGAGGCGCCGCCGCGCCATCCCGCCGCGGAGCGCGATCTCGCGATCGTCGTCCCTGAGGCGACGGCCGCCTCGAGCGTCGAGGACGCAATCCGCGGGGCAGGCGGCCGCGAGCTCCGGGCCGTCGCCCTCTTCGACATCTACCGCGGCGTGCCCCTCGTCGGCGATGAGAAGAGCCTCGCCTGGCGCCTCCGCTTCCAGGCGGCCGATCGGACCCTGACCGAGGCGGAGATCGAGGCTGCCGTCGCGGCGATCACCGCCGCGGTCCGCGCGATTGGTGGCCGGATCAGGACCTGAGTCCTGCTTGCCCGTCGCGATTCCGCGCTGCTACCCTGTGGCGTCGTCACGCGACGTGAGCGATCCGGGGGTCTCGTGCAGAGGGAGCGTCCGTGAACATCGGGGACCTGCTCAATATCAACCGGTTCGACCTGCTCGTCGTCCTGATCCTCTTCGGGATGTTCGTCCTCGGCTTCGTCCAGGGGACGATCCGCCGGGTCCTCGGCCTCGCCTCGATGCTCTTCTCGCTCCTCTTCGCGGCGAACCTGCGCGATCCGCTTGGCGGTTACCTCGCTGAGAACTGGACCGCGTACCCGAAGGAATACGACTACATGCTCGGCTTCGGGATCGTGTTCGTCGCCGCGACGATCGCGTTCACGGTCGTCATCCAGGGCTTCTATCACAAGCAATCGCTGTTCGAGAAGGCGACGTTCGCCGACGAGGTCATCGGTGGCCTCCTCGGGATCGTCCAGGGGCTCTTCCTCATCGGCGCAGTCATCCTGATCCTCGACTCGTTCTTCCAGGTTCCAGGGATTCCGAAATCGGACAACGAGATCGGCTGGATCCGCGATCTGTTCAACTTCGTGGACGGCTCGGGGACGGCGGACGTGTTCCGAACGCGCCTGATCCCGGGCTTCATTACCGTGTTCGGGCTCCTGATCCCGAGCGATCTCCAGGCGTTCTACGTCGCGGTCCAACCCAGCTGAGGGTCGCCGGGCCGCCGGACCGGCCGCGCCGGCCATGACCCGGCCGCCGGAACGCGTGGACCCGCTCGCCCTGCCCACCCTCGGGGCCGCGCGCGCCCTCCTCGGCTGGCGTCTCGTCCGGGACGACGCGAGCGGACGGCGGGTCGGGCAGATCGTGGAGCTCGAGGCCTACATCGGCGAGGGCGATCGCGCCTCGCACGCCCGCTTCGGGCGCACCGCCCGGAACGCGGTCATGTACGGGCCTCCGGGGCGGGCCTACGTGTACCTTGTCTACGGCATGCACGACTGTCTGAACATCGTCACCGAAGCTGCGGGACGTGCCGCGGCGCTGCTCGTCCGGGCGGTCGAGCCGATCGAGGGTGCCGACCTCATGCGCGCCGCGCGCCAGCAACGCGCGGCCGCCCGTCGGCGGGCGCCCGTGACGCGCGAGGTGGCCTCGGCCGAACCCGACGTCCGGCTGGCATCCGGGCCGGGCCTCGTCTGCGCCGCGTTCGATCTCGATCGCGGGCTGACCGGGGCCGACCTCTTCGATCCGCGTGCCTCGATCCGGGTCGAAGCGCCGCCGGCCGGCGAGCCCGCCCCGCGTGTCATGACCGGGCCGCGCATCGGCGTCGCATACGCGGGCGAGCCCTGGACGACGGTCCCGTGGCGGTTCGCGATCGAAGGTCACCCGGCCGTCTCCCGCCCGGCGCCGCCCACGCGCTGATCCGATGGACACCCGCTCGATCGCGCTCCTCGAGTTCCCGCTCGTCCGCGAGCGTCTCGCCGAGAAGACCTCGTTCGCCCCGTCGCGCCGCCTCGCGGAGGCGCTCGTCCCCGAGAGCGACCCGGTCGTCGTCGCCCGCGGCCTCGACGAGACCGACCAGGCTCGATCGCTCCTGTCCGAGCGACCCGGTGTCGGGATCGGGGCGGCCCACGACATCGGGCCGGCCGTGGAGCGCGCCGCACGAGGCGGGCGCCTGGACCCGGGCCAGTTCCTCGAGCTCGCCGACACGCTCGATGCGACCTCCCGGCTCCAGACCTCGCTCGCCGACGACCGCCGGCCGCTCCTCCACGCCCTCGCTCGCGAGCTCCATCCGCTGCCGGCGGTCCGTTCGACGCTTGCCCGGAGCTTCGACCCGGCCGGCGAGCTGCTCGACACGGCGTCGCCCCGGCTGGGCGGCCTGCGCGCGGCGGTTCGCGTCGCGTACGACCGGCTCCGGCGCCGCCTCGACGCCCTCGTCGGCTCGGAGCTCGGCGGCGCGCTCCAGGACCCGATCATCACGCTCCGGAACGGCCGCTACGTCGTGCCGGTCAAGGCGGAAGCGCGGTCGCGCGTCAAGGGGATCGTCCACGATGCGTCCGGCAGCGGCGCGACCCTGTTCATCGAGCCGCTCGTCGCGGTCGAGCTTGGGAACGCCTGGCGTGAGGCCCAGATCGCCGCCCAGGAGGAGATCGACCGGATCCTCGACGAGCTGTCGGCGCTCGTTGCCGCGAACGCGGTGGCCCTTCGCGAGACCCTCGGCGCGCTGGCCCGGTTCGACCTGTGGGCAGCGAAGGCCAACCTCGCCGCCGACATGGACGGCGTCCGGGCGGAGACGGCGACGCGGCCCGACGTCGTCCTCCTCGGCGCCCGCCATCCCGGCCTGACCGGCCGGGTGATCCCGATCGACATCCGGCTCGGCGACGGCTACACCGCGCTCGTCGTAACCGGTCCGAACACCGGCGGCAAGACCGTCACCCTGCGGACGCTCGGGCTACTCGCACTCATGCACCACGCCGGGCTCCACGTCCCGGCCGAAACCGGCTCGCGCCTGCCGGTCTTCCGCGACGTGTTCGCCGACATCGGCGACGAGCAGTCGATCGCCCAGAGCCTCTCGACGTTCTCGGGCCATCTTCGCTCGATCACCCGGATCGTCGAGGCCGCCGGACCGGGGACGCTCGTCCTGCTCGACGAGCTGGGCGCCGGGACGGACCCGACGGAGGGATCGGCGCTCGCCCAGGCGCTCCTCGACCACTTCATCCGGGCCGGCGCGCTCGTGGCGGCGACGACGCACTACGCCGAGCTGAAGGCGTACGCCCACACGACCGGCGGGGCCCGCAACGCCTCCGTCGAGTTCGATCTCGAGACGCTCTCGCCGACCTACCGGCTGACGATCGGGCTGCCCGGCGGCAGCCAGGCCTTCGCGATCGCCGAGCGGCTGGGCCTGCCCGAGCCGATCGTCGCCGACGCCCGCTCGCGGCTGTCCGAGAACCAGCGGGCCTTCGAGGAGACGCTCGCCCGGATCCGCGAGACGGAAGGCGAGACGAGCGACGCGCTGGAGCGGGCACGGGCCGCCGAGGCGCGTGCGGCCGAGGCGCTCCGGACGGCCGACGAGGAGCGGCGACGCGCGCGCCGGGAACGGGACGAGGCCGTTCGGGCGGCGCGGGTCGAGGCCGAGAAGCTCGTCGACACCCTCCGCGACGAGGTCCGGGCCACCCGGCGCGCCCTCGAGCGCGAGACGGTGACCGCGCCATCCCTGGACGCCGCCGTGGCCCGGGCGGAGGCCCAGCTGGCACGGCTGCCAGACGGGTCGCCTGCGCCGGCGGAGCCGGGCGCTCCGCGCCTGGCGGCCGAGGCGCCCCACGTCTGGCAGCTCGGCGAGCGGGCGCGCAGCCGGAGCGGCGGCTGGGAGGGCCGGATCGCAGCGCTGGAGAAGGGCGGCACGCGGGCCACCCTGGAATCCGGTGAGATGCGGGTCAGTGTCCCGACCGATGACCTGGACCTCGTCACGGCCACACCCGCGCTCGATCGCGACCGGACGATCGGGGCGAACGCCCGGATCACGCGGGATGGGGGCGCCGGACGGAGCGGCTCGGGCGTCGGGATCGGCACGCTCCGGCTCGATCGGGCCCGGACCGTCGCGTCATCGCTCGACCTCCGGGGGGCCCGGGTCGAGGAGGCCCTCGAAGCCCTCGATCGCTACCTGGACGACGCGGCCCTCGCCGGGCTCGAGCAGGTGACGATCATCCACGGCCTGGGGACGGGAGCGCTCCGCGACGCGGTCCGAGAACGAGCCGGTGCCCACCCGCTCGTGGCGTCGACGCGCGCAGGTGAGCGCGGCGAGGGCGCCGACGGGGCGACGATCATCAAGCTCTAGATCGCCCGCCGAGCTCCGCGCTGTCGGGGCCCTAGTGGCCGCGGCTCGGTGTGGGCGTCGGCGTCGCGTTCGGGTCCTGCGATGGGCAGAACAAGTCGAACGGACCGTGGCACGGCGGCTCGCTCGGCGGTGGCGCCAGCGGGCACGTCTCGGTCGGGGCGAAGATCCCGCCCCACGAGCGGCCGAACGGGAAGAAGCCGGAGCCGTAGAAGAACTGCGTTGCGCTGCCCTTCAGGCCGCCGCCGACTCCGGATCCGCGCGCCGCCCGCCGGGCCCAGCCGTTGATCGCCTTCTGCCAGTTCGGGTGGTCGGCCTCGACGTGGCTGAAGTCGAGCGCTCCGACCGTCTTCTTCGGGCCGACGCAGCCGTCCTGCCAGAGCAACCCGCTGTCCTCGTCGATCTCGATGCTGTGGCGCAGGTCGTCCGGCTGGGTCGGCTGGGTTCCCTCGATGAAGAGCTCCTTGACGGTCTTCGTCGTGAACGGCCCGGGCTTCATCCCGCTGAACGCGTCGACCGTCGTCTCGACGAGCCCGCCTGGTCTCTTGAAGTCGACGATCGGCATGCCCTTCGTGACCTCGGTGATGATCCGCGACCACGTTGGAGCGGACGAGCTGAGCGAGAGCGTGTCGGTGTCCGGCTCGTTGTTGCTGTTGCCCATCCAGACCCCGACGACGATCGCCGGCGCCTTCGGGTCCTTCGGCGGCGCGACGTAGCCATAGGCGTGGACGTCGCGGTTGTCGTTCGTCGTCCCGGTCTTGTACGCGGCCGGACGCCGGACGCCCTTGTCGTAAACCGCCCACTCGCCCCAGAACGGGTTCGTCCCGGGCTCGGTGTTGCCGGAGAGGATGTCGGTGATGATGTAGGCCGTCTGCGGGCTGATCACTGTCGACGCCTTCGGCTTCTTCGTGGACGCGTCCGGCCAGACGACCGTCCCGTCGGCTCGAGTGACCTTGAGGATCGTCGTCCGCTGCATCAGCTTGCCGCCGTTGGCGATCGCGCCATAGGCGCCGAGCAGGTCGATCGGGTGGATCTCGATCGTCCCGATGCTCATCGAGACGACCGGCACCGAGTTCGGGACCCAGCTGATGCCGAAGCCCTCGGCCTTGTGATAGAAGTGGTCGAGGCCGTTGGTCAGCCCGGCCTTGATCGAGGGGATGTTCAGCGAGAACTGGAGCGCCGTGCGGAGCCGGACGGGCCCGCGCTCCTTTTTGTCGGCCTGGGTCGGGACGAACTTGCCACCGAAGTCCGTGGTGACGTCCATGAACATCGACGCCGCGGTCATCGTCTGGTCCTCGATCCCGATCGCATAGTTGATCGGCTTGATCGACGATCCGGGCTGGCGCCAGCCGTCCGACAGCACGTCGAACTTCGGCTGGAACTTCTTGTTGCCGCGCGCCGTGTAGCTGGCGGAGCCGGCATAGGCGAGGACCTGGCCCGTCCGGTAGTCCATGACCGCCGACGCGGCGTTGTTGATGTTCTTGCCGTGCAGCGCGGTGATCCAGCCGCGGTCCCGGGACGGGATCTTCAGGTTCGCCAGCGCGGTCTGCGGGTTGCTGTGGTTCGGGACCCAGGCCGTCGCGAACAGCCACTTTTCGACCGTTGCCTGCATCTTCCAGTCGAGCGTGGTCGTCACGACGTAGCCGCCGGTGTCGATGTCGCTGCACTCGTCGACCGTCGTGTCCGGGCAGAGGATCTTCGCGAGGTCGTTCCGGACCTGCCAGACGAAGTGGGGCGCCTTCCACGACACGCCGAGCTGCCTCGTGAGCACGATCGGCTCGCTCTTCGCGTTCTCGTAGTCGTCGATCGTGTGGTGCGATCCGGACAGCGCGCTGCGGGTCTTCATCAGGTCGAGGATGTAGTTGCGGCGCTGATAGACCTCGGTTGTCGACTTGACCTCGAGGCGAAGCTTCTCGACAGGACATGTTTCGGTGGTCTTCGACGAGTCCAGGCAGATCTCTTCCCCGTTCTTCACGAGGTCGAACTTCGTCGGTGACTGGGGGATCGCGGCCAGCACGGCCATCTGGGCGAGTGTCAGGTCCTTCAGCTCCTTGCCGAAGTAGGTGTGTGCTGCTGCCTTGATCCCGTACGACTGGTTGCCGTAGAAGTTCTGGTTGAGATACGCGGTGATGATCTCCTGCTTGCCGGAATCGCCCGGATAGGCCTCCGTGAGCCGGAGAGACTGGATGATCTCGCGGATCTTCCGTTCCTCCCGGCTGCCCTTGAAGGCGCTCTCGGGCAGCAGCCGTGCCCTGACGAGCTGCTGCGTGATCGTCGAGCCGCCGCGCGGGTGGCCGGTCAGCGTGTCGACGGTCGCGGCGACGAAGCCGCCGGCATCGAAGCCCGGGTTCGTCCAGAAGTCCTTGTCCTCGATCGATGTCGTCGCGTCGAGCATCTCGGGCGGGATGTCGGCGAAGGCCACGATCTCGCGCTTGAACTCACCGAGGCTGGCGAGCTTGACCTTGCCCGTCCGATCGTTGATGACGGTCTGCTGGTCGAAGGTCAGGTTGCTCAGCGTGTCGCGCGGATCCGGGAGGCCCTGGCTGTAGTAGTTGTACGCGGCGGCGACGCCGACGACGCCCGCGACGGCGATCAGCAGGAACGTCGAGAAGAGGACGATCGGGATCGCGACGATGATCAGTCGGACGGGGGAAGTGCCACGGGGCCGCTCGCGGCCGAGGCTGCGCCGATGGCGCTGCCGCCGCGCGAGGCTGGTCTGCATGTCGGGCCGCACGATAGCATAGGGGTCGTGGTGACCCCCCTGAATTCGCCGTTCGAGACGGCTCGACGGTTGGTGCTGTGACGTCCCCGTCGAGCGGGCGCGAGGGCGATTCCGAGCTCGCCGGGCTCCTCGCTGACCTCGACTGGCGGGGCATCCTCCACGCGACGACGCCGGGGCTGCCGGCGCGCCTGGCGACCGGGCAGACGATCGCCGGCTACAACGGGTTCGACCCATCCGCGCCGGTGCTCCATATCGGCCATCTCGTGCCGATCATGGGGCTGCTCCGGTTCCAGCGGCACGGCGGGCGGCCGGTGGCGTTGGTCGGCGGCGGGACCGGGATGATCGGCGATCCGTCCGGGACGTCTGCGGAGCGGAACCTGCTCGACCGCGAGACGCTGGCGGCGAACGTCGACGCGATCCGGACTCAGCTCGAGCGGTTCCTCGACTTCACGCCGTCCGCCGGTGAGCGCGGGGCGGTCCTCGTCAACAACCTGGACTGGCTCGGCGAGATCGGCCTGATCGACTGGCTCCGCGACGTCGGGAAGCATTTCACGATCCCGTACATGCTGGCCAAGGATTCGGTGACGACCCGGCTGGACCGCGGCCTGTCGTTCACCGAGTTCAGCTACATGCTCATCCAGGCGACCGACTTCGAGCACCTCCATCGGACGATGGGGGTCGAGCTCCAGATGGGCGGGGCCGATCAGTGGGGGAACATCACCGCAGGCCTCGAGCTCATTCGGCGGCGGGCTGGGCTCGCCGGTGAGGCGGAGGTGTCCGACGAAGCGGGGGAGTCGGCGCCGGCCCACGGGCTCGCCTACAAGCTGCTGCTCGCGCCGTCGGGCACGAAGTTCGGCAAGACCGCCGACGGCACGTCGATCTGGCTCGATCCGGCGTGGACGTCGCCGTACGCGTTCTTCCAGCACTGGCTGAACGTCGACGATCGCGATGCCGGGACCTATCTCCGGTGGTTCACGCTGCTCGCCCGCGCCGAGATCGAGGAGCTCGAGGCCGCCGTCGCGGCCGATCCGGGAGCGCGCGCGGCGCAGCGGGCGCTCGCGCGGGACGTGACCGAGCGGGCGCACGGCGCGGAGGCCGTCGCCCATGCCGAGCGAGTGAGCGCGGCCGCGTTCTCGCGGGAGCCGATCCGGGACGCGGCGGTGCTCGCGACGCTCCATGAGTCGGTCGGTGGGTTCACGTTCACCGACGCTGACGTCTCAGGGGGAGCGTTGGCGGTTGCGATCGCGTCGGGGCTGTTCGAGTCGGGCGGAGAAGCCCGCCGGGCGATCGCGCAGGGCGGCCTGACGATCGGTGAGGAGCGGATGGCGGCCACCGATTCGTCCGTCCCGAGCCCGGTCGACGGGGAGTGGCTGGTCGTGCGGGCCGGCAAACGGCGGCTCGCCGTGGGTCGCCGGTTGGGCTAGCGGATCGGCGGATCCACGGATCAGCGATGACGTTCGCGCAGGACGTCGATCACGGCCGAGGGCGGCGTGTCCCGTTCGGCGAGGAGCACCAGCGCGTGGTAGAGCAGGTCGGCGGCTTCGCCGGCGAGCGCGGTCTGGGTCGTCGTGCGGTCCTCGCCAGTCGCTTCGGCCACCGCGTCGTCCTTCGCGGCGATCAGGACCTCGGTCCCCTCCTCGGTGACCTTGCGGGCCGCCACATCGACGCCGCCACCAAGGAGCTCGGCCGTGTACGAGCCCACCGGACGCTCGGCGTCTCGTGACGCGATCGTCGACCAGAGCGTCTCGAGCCAGGCGAAACCCTGCGTCGTGGCGTCGGCCGGCGCGCCCTCCGGATCGAAGCAGCTCCGCGTCTCGCGATGACACGTGGGGCCGACCGGATCGACCGTGACGAGGATCGCGTCGGCGTCGCAGTCGAGCGCGATCTCCCGCACGACGAGCTCATGCCCGGAGCTCTCGCCCTTCCGCCACAGCCGGTCCCGCGTCCGCGAATGGAAATGGACCCTGCCGGTCTCGCGGGTGACCCGCCAGGCCTCGTCGTCCATCCATCCGAGCATCAGGACCCGGCCGTCGCGGGCGTCCTGGACGATCGCGGGGGACAGTCCGTTCGGACCCCACAGCGGCTCGGACCGGCGGCTGCCACTGACAGTGCCGACGCCGAAGCCGCTCACGCCGCGGTCTCGGCGAGCCGGACGGGCAGCCCCGCCGCCGCCATCGCGGCCTTCACCTCCGCGATGGAGTGGATCCGGCGGTGGAAGATCGAGGCCGCGAGGACCGCGTCGGCACCGCCATCACGCACGGCCGAGACGAAGTCCGCCGGGCCGGATGCACCGCCCGATGCGATCACCGGCACCGACACGCGACTCGTGATCGCCCGGAGGAGCTCCGTGTCATAGCCGGAGCGCGTTCCGTCACGGTCCATCGAGGTGACGAGGAGCTCGCCCGCCCCGAGCTCGACGGCGCGCTCCGCCCACGCGGTGGCTTCGAGCGCCGTCGGCTCGCGTCCGCCCTTCACGACGACTTCCCAGCCGTCGTCGGCCGCGGCGCCCCGGCGGCGGGCGTCGATCGCCACGACGACCGCCTGACGGCCGAACCGCGCCGCACAGGCCGCGATCAGCGCTGGGTCCGCGACGGCGGCCGTGTTCAGGGAGACCTTGTCGGCTCCGGCGCGGAGCACGTCGCGCATGTCGTCGATGCTCCGGACGCCGCCGCCGACCGTCAGCGGGATGAACGCCCGCCGCGCGGTCCGCTCGACGATCTCGAGGAGCGTCCCGCGACCCTCGGGAGCCGCGGTGATGTCGAGGAAGACGAGCTCGTCGGCGCCCTCCGCGGCGTATCGTTCGGCGAGCTCGGGCGGATCGCCCTCGTCGACGAGGTCGACGAAGCGCGTTCCCTTCACGACGCGGCCGTTGGCGACGTCGAGGCAGGGGATCACCCGACGGCGGAGCATCAGGCCGGGACCCGGTCGCGCGCGTCGCGCTGGAGCGCGCCCGATCGAACGAGCCCGACGACGTTCGCGAGGAGGCGGAGGCCGTCCGTGCCGCTCCGCTCGGGGTGGAACTGGACCCCGAGGACGTTGTCGCGGGCGAGAGCGCTCACGAACGGGGCGCCGTGGGTCGTCCTGGCGAGCGTCGCCGAGGACTGTGGCGCGGCCGGCGCTCCCGCATACGAGTGGACGAAGTAGAAGTCCGCGCCCGGTGGGATGCCGTCGAACAGCGGATGCGCGCGGACCCGTTCCACCTGGTTCCAGCCGATGTGGGGGAGGGTCGGGGCGCCGCTCAGCCGAACGGTCCGTCCTGCCACGACGCCGAGCGTCTGCGCGCCGTCCTCGTCGCTGCCGTCGAACAGGAGCTGGAGCCCAAGGCAGATCCCGAGGTACGGCCGCCCCGCCGCGATCGACGCCTTGATCGGCTCGACGAGGCCGGCCGCGGCCAGGCGCTCCATCGCCGGCGCCGCGGCCCCAACCCCGGGCACGACGAGGAGGTCTGCACCCTCGAGGTCGCTCGGCTCGCGCGCGATCGACACACGAGCGCCTACGCGCGTGAGCGCCTGCTCGATGCTCACGAGGTTGCCGGCGCCGTAGTCGACGACGGCGACGCGTGGGGCGACAGCGCTCACGTCGAGCCTTTCGTCGAGGCCACTCCCCGGCGACGCGGGTCCGCCTCGACGGCGGCGCGCAGCGCCCGGCCGAGCGCCTTGAACGCGGCCTCGGCGAGATGGTGGTCGTTGCGGCCGGTCCCCCGGAGATGGAGCGTCGTCCCGGAGGTCCGGGCGAATGCCTCGAGGGCGTGCTCGACGAGCTGGAGGCTCAGCGCGCCGGCCCGCTCGCCGCGGAACGGGAGGTCCACGACTGCGTAGGGCCGCCCGCCGACGTCGACGACCGCCGTCGCGACGGCCTCGTCCATCGGGACGGTTGCGTCGCCGAACCGGACGATCCCGGCGCGGTCGCCGAGGGCCTCACCGACGGCCGCGCCGAGCACGAGCGCGACGTCCTCGACCGTGTGGTGGTCGTCGACGCCCAGGTCTCCGGTCGCCCGGATCTCCAGGTCGAAGAGGCCGTGATGAGTGAGCGACCCGAGGAGATGGTCGTAGAACCCGACGCCCGTTGCGATCTCGGTCGCACCCGATCCGTCCAGATCGACCATGACGTGAACGTCCGTCTCACGGGTCACGCGCTTGATCGTGACCCGCCGATCGCTCCGGGCGACGACCTCGTACGAGCCGAGCGGCGTCGTCATCGGGTCGGATCCGCCTCGATCGCGCGCGCGGCCTCGATCAACCGATCATCGCCGGCGCGGTCGCGGATCGTGAGGCGCAGCGCATGAGCGAGGGGATGACCGGCCCCGAACGTTCGCGGCACGAGGCCGCGCCGGAGCAGGCCGGTCGCGACGGCGCTGGCGCGGTCGGTCGTGCCGAAGTCGACGAGGATGAAGTTCGTGACCGTCGGGCCGACGGACCAACCGGCGTCGCGCAACGCCTGCGACAGCCGTTCGCGCTCCGCGTCGACACGGGCGACGTTGGCACGCATCCCCATCGGATCGGCCAGGGCGGCGGTCACGACGGTGACGCTGACGGTCGACACCGAGCCCGGCGGGCGGAACGGGGAGATGCGGGCGATCGTTCGGGGGCGCGAGATCGCGAATCCCACCCGCAATCCGGCCAGCGCGTAGGCCTTGCTCGCCGTCCGGACGACGACGAGGTTCTCGTGGCGGAAGCGAAGGTCCAGCAGTGACGACCCGACGAACTCGGCGTATGCCTCGTCGAGCACGACGACGGGCGGCTGGCGTCCGGCCGCCGCAGCATCGGCCGCTATGGCGTCCAGCAGCTCGGCGATCGCGCCATCGGGCTCGGGCAGGCCGGTCGGGTTGTTCGGGCTGCACAGCCAGACGACGTCGCCCGTCGTCGCGGCTGCGCGGGTCGCCTCGAGATCGAGCGCATATCCGGCTCCTGCGTCCTGGCGAGGGATGAGGACGGCCTCGGCGCCGCGCTGCTCGGTCACGACGCGATACATCGCATACGACGGGGCGGGGATCACGGCGCGACCGCCGGCCGGCAGGAAGGCCTTCCCGACGAGGTCGAGGATCTCGTCCGCGCCGGCGCCGACGAGGATCTCCTCGGGCGCGACGCCGTAGACTCCTGCCGCCGTCTCGACGAGTCGGCGGTAGTCCGATGGCGGGTACTCCGACAGCGGAGCCTCGAAGGCGCCCGCGGCGAGGATCCGCGCGGCGAGGTCGGGCGGGGCGGGCGAGGTGTTCAGGTCGAACCGGAGGATCGATTCGATCGGGACGTCGAAGCGCGCGGCCACCTCCTCGTCGGTCGCCTCCCAGCTGTAGCTCGCCGGCTGTGCCGGCAGCCCGAACGTGACCGGCGTCGGGCTCATTGCGCCTTCACCGGCCGGTCGCGGAAGCGGGCCTCGACCGCGTTGCGGTGCGCGGTCAAGCCCTCGGCGGTCGCGAGCCGGCCCACCGTGCCGCGAATGGACGCGAGGCCGCGTTCATCGACCCGCTGGATCTGCGTCCAGCGGCCGTACGCCTCGACGCCGAGCGGATCGGACGAGCGCGCGAGGCCGCCCGTCGGCAGGACGTGGTTCGCGCCGGTGGCGTAGTCACCGGCCGATTCGGGCGCCCACGGGCCGACGAAGATCGAGCCGGCGTGGCGGATCCGTTCGACGGCCGCGTCCGGATCGCGGACATCGACCGAGAGATGCTCGGGTGCGTACGCGTCGACGAAGGCGAGGGCGGCATCGAGGTCGGGAGCGATGGCGAGCCGGCCGTGCGCGGTCAGCGCGGACTCGAGGATCTCGCGTCGCTCGAGGGTCGGCAGGAGGGCCGCGATCTCTCGCTCGACGGCGTCCGCGAGCGAAGCGCTCGTCGTGACGAGGATCGCTGGGGAATCCGGGCCGTGCTCGGCCTGGGTGACGAGATCGGCCGCGACGAGGACCGGGTCGGCGGCGTCGTCCGCGAGCACCATGCCCTCGGACGGCCCGGCCGGCAGGTCGATCCCGACCACGCTCGCGACTTCCAGCTTCGCGGCGGTGACCCAGGCGTTTCCGGGGCCGACGATCCGATCGACCGGATCGAGCGGCGGGTCCGCGTCCGCGAGACCGAAGGCGAGCGCCCCGATCGCCTGGGCGCCCCCGGCGACGAGGAGCGCATCGACCTCGAGCAGGCCCGCGGCACCGAGAAGAAGTGGGTGGACGGCGCCGTCGGGATCGGCGGGTGAGGACACGACGATCTCGCGGACGCCCGCGACGCGGGCGGGAACGACGGTCATCACGAGCGACGACGGGTACGGCGCGGACCCACCCGGGACGTAGCAGCCGACGCGATCGAGGGGCAGCCAGCGGCGCTCGATCTCGATCCCCGACGTGATCGAGGTTCGCGTCGTCGTGGGAACCTGGGTCATCGCGAACCGGGCGACGTGCTGGATCGCCTGGTCGAGGGCGCGCCGGTCGAGGGTCCTCAGGCCGTCACGGGCACGGGCGAGCTCGCTTCGCTCGAGGATGAGGCGTCCGTCGGCCGCGCCACCGCCAACACGATTGGCGGCCTCGCAGACCGCCACGGAGCCCCGCGCGCGGACATCGTCGACGATCCGGCGCGCCCCGTCACGGACGCCCACGTCGGGGACGGCGCCACGCCGGCACAAGGCGACCCGCTCGCGAACATCTGCCGAATCGTTCGAGGCCAGATCGAGCCGACGCAGGTGGACGTGGGCGCTCGACGTCGCCGGGGTCGCGGTCACGGAACGATCTTCTCGATCGGGAGGACCAGGATCCCCGATGCCCCGGCCGCCTTCAGGCGCGGCAGCAGCCCCCAGACGTCGTCCGCTCCGACGACGGCGTGGATCGCGATCATCCCGGCGTGGGCCAGGGGGATGACGGACGGCGACTCGAGCCCGGGCAGGAGGTCCTCGAGCTCGGCGAGGTGCGTCGCCGGGGCGTTCATCATCAGGTACTTGCGGTCGCGTGCGGCGATCACGGCGCTGAGCATCGTCTCGACGGCCGCGATCTCGCCCGCCCGGTCGATCCGGGCGGTCGGGTTGGCGATGAGGATCGCCTCGGACTCGAGGACGTCGGCGATCGGCCGGAGGCCGTTCATCACGAGCGTCGAGCCGGTCGACACGAGGTCGACGATCGCCTCGGCGAGGCCGAGGCGGGGCGCGACCTCGACGGCGCCCGAGATCGAGATGACGTCGACGGCGAGGCCGGCCTGCGCAAAGAAGCGACGGGTCGTATTCGGGTGTGCCGTCGCCACGCGAAGCCCGGCGAGGTCGTCGACGGACCGGAGGCTGCTGTCGGTCGGGACCGCCGCGGCGAGGCGGCACTGGCCGTAGCCCAGGGCGCGCAGGCGCGGCAGCTCCGCGCCGGTCTCGGCGAGCAGGTCCTCGCCCGTGACGCCGAGGTCCGCCACGCCGTCGCCGACGAACTCGATGACGTCGTTCGTCCGCACGAACAGGATGTCGAGGTCGAAGTTGCGGACGCGGGCGACGAGGCTGCGCTCGTGCTCCTCGAAGACGAGCCCGGCATCCCGAAGCAGGTCGATCGTCGGCTCGACGAGCCGGCCCTTGTTCGGAATGGCCAGTCGGAGCCGCTCGCGCCCTTCCAGGGCAGTCATCGCTCGTGGCCGGCGGGGTAGGGGATGCCGTTCTCGCGTGCGGCGGCGAGGCGGTCGAGTGCCGCTCGATAGCCGCCCTCGCCGTGGTTGAGCCACGACGCGATCCGCGTGATCGTGGCGGTACTCGCCCCGGTCTCCCGCGAGATGGCCGCGTAGTGCTCGCCCGCCTCGAGGCGGCGGACGACGGCCCAGCGCTGCGAGAGGTCGCGGAGCTCGCCAAGCGTGCACAGGTCGCGCAGGAAGTTTGCCGCCTCGTCCGCATCCTCCAGGCGGAGAAGCGCCGCGATCAGGTCATCGACCTCGCGTGTTCGCCATTCATCCATGACGCACCGCCGCATCCTCGTCCTTCGGTCGTATTAGCATGCTACTATGCTAGCGTGTCAGCACAGGGTGCGTCAACGTTCGAGGTGATCCCGGCGATCGACCTGCGCGGCGGACGGGTGGTCCGTCTCCGCCAGGGCGACTTCACCCGCGAGCAGATCTACGCCGAAGATCCGGTCCAGGTCGCTCGCGGGTTCGCGGAGGCGGGTGCGGCGCGGATCCACGTCGTCGACCTCGACGGCGCGCGGTTCGGCGAGCCACAGCAGGCTTCGTCGATCCGGGCGATCGTCTCCGCACTGCGCGGACGCGGACCGAAGATCCAGACGGCCGGTGGACTCCGCAGCGCCGATGCGATCGCGCAGGCGCTCGACCTCGGTGCGGACTGCGTCGTCCTGGGAACGGCCGCCGTCATGGACCCCGATCTGGTCGCGCGAGCCATCGACCGCCACGGGCCGGAGCGGATCGTCGTCGCGCTCGACGTCCGCGACGGGATCGCGGTCGGCGAAGGGTGGACCGTCGGTGCTGCCGGCCGACCCGTCGACGAGGCGATCGACGTGCTGAACGGAACCGGCGTCGCGACGGTCGCGGTGACCGCGATCGGTCGGGATGGCATGCTCGGCGGGCCCGATGTCGAGCTGCTGACCCGCGTCATCACCCGAACGGACGCGGCTGTCCTCGCATCCGGCGGGATGCGCTCGATCGCAGACCTCGAGGCTGTCCGTGCCATCGGCGCCCGCGGAGCGATCGTCGGCCGGGCGATCTATGAGGGCGCGATCGACGTCGCCGGCGCGATCGAGGCGCTCCGCACGCCCAGCTGATCGCGTCGCCGCCGAAGGCCTTAGTGGTGGGCGCCCGCCGCCTCCGCTTCCTTGCGGTGGGCCTCGATCACCTTCTCGGCGACGTGCCCCGGGACCTCCTCGTAGTGATCGACGGCGGCCGTGAACGTGCCTCGGCCATGGGTCAACGAGCGCAGCTCGGTCGCGTACGAGAAGAGCTCGGACTGCGGCACCTGGGCCTGGACGACCTGCTGGCCGTCGCCGACCGTGTCCATCCCGAGCACCCGGCCGCGGCGCGTGTTCAGGTCGCGGTTCACGTCGCCCATGTACTCCTCGGGGACACGAACCTCGATGGCCATGATCGGCTCGAGCAGCGCCGGCTTGCAGTCCATGACGCCCTTCTTCAGGGCCATCGAGGCGGCGATCTTGAACGACAGCTCATTCGAGTCGACGTTGTGGAACGAGCCGTCGTAGAGCGTGGCCCGGAAGTCAGACAGCGGATAGCCGGCGAGGACGCCCTCGGCGGCCGCCTCGCGGATCCCTTTCTCGATGCCCGGGAAGAACCCCTTCGGCACGGAGCCACCGACGACCCGCTCCGCGAACTCCACCCCGCCGCCGGGGTTCGGCTCGATCTCCAGCCAGACGTGGCCGAACATCCCGTGCCCGCCGGTCTGCTTCTTGTACTTGCCCTCGACCTGGGTCTTGCCCCGGATCGTCTCGCGATAGGGGACCTTCGGCTGGCGGGTCACGATCGCCGCGCCGAACTTCCGCTTCACCCGCTCGCCGATCACCGCGATGTGAGCGTCACCCATCGCGATCAGGAGCTGCTCGCCGGTCGCCGAGCGCTCGACCCGCGCCGACGGCTCCTCCTCGAGCATCCGCTGGAGCGCCGCGCCCATCTTGTCGAGGTCCGCCTTCGTCTGCGGCTCGATCGCGACCGACAGCGACGGCACCGGGAAGTCGAGTGGCGGCAGGATCACCGGGTGCTCCCGTGACGACAACGTGTCGCCCGTCTCGGTCGCCGCGAGCTTCGCGACTGCGCCGATCTCGCCCGCCTGGAGCTCGCCGATCGGCTCCTGGTCCTTGCCGTGAAGGAGGAGGAGCTGGCCCATCCGCTCGTCCTCGTTCCGGTTGGCGTTCCACGCGTGGGCCTGACCGTGGAGCGTCCCACTGAGGATCCGGAGGTACGTCAGCCGGCCGACGTACGGGTCGGCCGCGGTCTTGAACACCCGCGCGACGAGCGGCCCGCTCGGATCGGGGGTGATCGTGACGGGCTTGTCGTTCGACGCGTCGCGGGCCTCGACCGGTGGCTCCTCCGCGGCGGTCGGCATGTAGCGGATGAACGCGTCGAGCAGGGCGTTCATCCCGATGCCCTTCGTCGAGCTTCCGACGAGAACCGGGGCCAGGATCGAGTCCCGGACACCGCGATGGAGGCAGGTATCGAGCTCCTGGTCACTGATCTCCTCGCCCTCGAGGTACTTCGACATGACGTCGTCGTCGGCCTCCGCGGCGGCCTCGAGGAGCTGATCGCGGCGGGTCGCGATCTCGCCCTCGAGCTCGGCGGGCACCGCGATCTCGACCTCCTTGCCGCCCTCGAGCGCATACGCCTTGCGGTGGACGAGGTCGACGTAGCCGCGGAACGACTCGGCCTTGCCGATCGCGAGGTGGAGCGGCGCGATCTTGTTCCCGAAGCGGGCGCGGAGCGCATCGAGCGTTGCGGACGGGTCGGCGTTCTCGCGATCGCTCTTGTTCAGGAAGAAGCACGCCGCCCGGCCCGTCGACCGGCCCAGCCCGACGGCCGTCTCCAGCCCGGCCCCGATGTCGGCGGAGCTGTCGACGACGAAGAGGGCGCCGTCGGCGGCCGCGAACCCCGAGTGCACCTCGGCCACGAAGTCGGGATAGCCGGGCGTATCGACGAGCGTGATCCGGGTCGCGTCGTGCTCGAACGTCGCGACGGCGAGGCTCAGCGACTCCTTCCGCTTCTGTTCCTCCGGCTCGAAGTCGAGATGGGCGGTCGCATCGTCGACCCGGCCCAGCCGCGGAACGGCGCCGGCGCGGAAGAGGAGCTGTTCGGCGAGCGTCGTCTTGCCGCCGCCGGCGTGGCCGGCGAGGACGACGCTGCGGAGGTGGGCGGGGTCGACACTCTTCATCGTCATCGGCGGGGCGGACCTCACGACTTCACGACGGACCGAAGATCGGGTGCTCGGAAGCGGGCGGAACAGGCCCCATCCGGGCTCAGTCAGGCCATATTAAGCGGGTGGGGCCAGGCTCGTCGGCTATACTCCGGCCCGCGATGTCAGGTCATTCCAAGTGGTCCACGATCAAGCGGGCGAAGGGCATCACCGACGCCAAGCGCAGCGCCGTGTTCACCAAGGTTGCCCGTGAGATCAGCGTGGCGGCCCGCCAGGGCGGCGGCGATCCGGATGCCAACTACCGCCTCCGGCTCGCGATCGAGAAGGCCCGCTCGGTGAACATGCCCGCGGACAACATCAAGCGGACGATCGACAAGGCGACCGGCGGCGGCGATGCCGAGCAGTTCGAGGAGATCGTCTACGAGGGCTACGGTCCGGGCGGCGTGGCGATCCTCGTCGAGGCGGCGACGGACAATCGGAACCGAACGGCCGCTGAAGTGCGCTCGATGTTCACCAAGGCCGGCGGTCAGCTCGCCGGCTCCGGCGCCGTCGCCTGGCAGTTCGAGCCGCGTGGCCTGATCGCCGTGGCGCGAAACGGCAAGGTCGACCCCGACGAGGTCGCGCTCGCGGCGATCGACGCCGGCGCCGAGGACGTCGACACCGAGGCCGAGGACACGATCGAGATCTACACGTCACCGGCCGACCTCGAGGCCGTGCGGAAGGCGCTCGAAGGGGCGGGCGTCCCGGTTGACTCGGCCGAGAGCACGATGGTCGCGAAGCAGACGGTCGAGCTCGACTCGAACAAGGCGCGCCAGGCGTTGCGACTGGTCGAGCTGCTCGAGGACCTCGACGACGTCCAGCGCGTCACGGCGAACTTCGACATCCCCGAGGACGTCTACGCCGAGGTCGCCGGGTGATCGTCCTGGGCATCGATCCCGGGACCGCCGCCCTCGGTTGGGGGCTCATCGATCAGACCGCCGGCCGGTTGCGCGCCATCGACCATGGCTGCCTCGTCACGTCGGCGGATCTGCCGCTCGGTGAGCGCCTGCTCGCGATCCATCGCCATGTCTCGGAGCTGATCGCGCTCCATGCCCCCTCGGTCGTCGCGGTCGAGCGGGTGTTCTTCTCGCGGAACGCGCAGACCGCGATCGCGGTGGGTCACGCGCGTGGCGTCGTGCTCCTGGCGGCGGCCGAGGGGCGCGTGCCGGTCCGGGAGGCGACGCCCAACGAGGTGAAGCTCGCGATCGCGGGCTACGGGGCGGCCGACAAGCAGCAGGTCCAGAAGATGGTCCAGATCGTGCTCAGCATGGCCGCGTTGCCCACCCCGGATGACGCCGCGGACGCGCTCGCGATCGCGGTGTGCATCGCGAACGGGATGGGCCAGGTGGGGCGGTCGACGCGGGAGGGTGGTGGGGTGCTGGACCGGGCGGCAAGCGCACCGATCGAGCGCGGGACGACGGCGTACGAGCGGGCGGTGCGCGAGGCGCTGGCGGGAGAGAAACGACCGGCGCGGCCAGCCCGCGAGCCGGCGCGGTGAGGCGACTTCGCCATGTGCATCTCACAGACGCGTTCGCCAGCCGGGTCGGCCCTGGACTGGTGTCGATCAGCCGCCTGCAGCTGACAAGCGCCGTCGTCTCGTTTCAATTCGGCTCGCTCGCTCGCCGCATGCGTGCACCAGATGCGGATGGCAATTCCGGGCGCCGGGTCGAGTCGGTGCGTCCGTGATCGCGTCCGTCGAGGGCAGGGTCGCGGCAATCGCGTTCGATTCGCTCGTCGTCGAGGTCGGCGGGATCGGCTATCGCGTGTTCGCGGCGCCGGCCATCCTCGCGACCGCCCAGCCCGGCTCGACGATCAAGCTCCACACCTACCACCTCGTCCGCGAGGATCAGCAGGCGCTGTTCGGGTTCCGAACGACCGAGGACCTCGGCTTCTTCAATCTGCTGCTCACGGTGACCGGCGTCGGCCCGAAGGTCGCGCTCGCGATCGTGGGGAGCCGCCCGACGCCAGACCTTCAGCTCGCGATCATGGCCCAGGATCAGGCGGTGCTCGTCTCGATCCCCGGGATCGGCAAGAAGCTCGCCGACCGGATCATCTTCGAGCTCAAGGAAAAGGTCGCGGCGGCGGGGATCGCGGCGGCGACCGTCGCCGGTGCGGCCGGGATCGGCGCCTCGGAGAGCGAAGTCGTCGGCGCTCTCCAGGCCCTTGGCTATTCGCTCGCGGAGGCCCGCGAGGCGTCGCGGATTGCCCTGGCGGACGCGACGATCGGCGGCACGCTCGAGGATCGGGTCAAGGCCGCGTTGCGGAGCCTCCTCCGGGACTAGGGCTGCGACCGCTGCCGGTCCGAGTCAGCCCGCGATCCGACGCTGCTTGATCCGGTGCGCATCGCCGGCGAACGGGCCTGCGCCGACCGCGTAGGTCGAGACGATCGGCAACATCGCGCCGGGGAATTCGCCCAGGGACGATCGGAAGTCGAGGTTCAGCGCTGCCAGACCGTCGCGCAGCCGTTCGGCCGCCGCGGTCCGCCACGCGTCGTCGACGTCGGTTAGGTTCTCGAGCTCCACCGCCACGGCCGGCCGCGGCGTGCCGGAAGCGTCGTCGACGACCGACAGCATGAACGAGTGCATCCGCGGCCCGATCGCCGGGTCCCGGTACAGCAAGGTCTCGATGTCCTCCGGGTAGATGTTCGAGCCCATCACGCTGACCGTCGCGTCGCGCCGGCCATGGATCCACAGGAACGGCAGCGGGATCGGACGCGCCCACGGAAGCGGGCCGCGGGGACCCGCGACCTCCGCCGCCGTGCCGAGAGCGTCCAGGTCGAACCCACTCGCCTTGAGCACCTCGCGGACGACCGCGTAATCGACGATCCCACCCGAATCGTGGACGTTGTAGCGGATCCGTGGGGCGAGCAGATCGAGGCGCGACACCGTGCAGATCACCTCGCCGAGCGGGTTGACCTCCATGTAGTGGATCAGCGGGTTGTACTGGAAGACCATCGGCAGGCGCGAGTCCGACCCGAACAGGGCGCGCCCGATGTCGGGACGGGCACGAGCCAGGCGTCGGACGGCGATCGAGACCGGTGACTCGCCGGCCATGCCGATCTCGATGTCGGTCGCGCCGTAGCCCGAATAGACGGACACGAAGCGCTGGAGCAGCACGTCTCGCAGCTCCTCGGTCATCCCCTCGCCGCCGACGAGCCCATGGATCTCGTACTCGGCCCACGGGAATCCGCGCCGCTCGCCCTCGTCGAGGAGGTGCTTGAGAAACGGCGGATAGCCCGAGATGAGGAACCGGTAGGTGGGACCGAGGTACGCGAGCGTCGAGAGGAGCTTGTCGACGTCTGGACCGATCGACTTCACGATGCCGTGGCGCATCATCCCGAGACTCATGTTGAAGCCGGCCGCCCAGGCGCCCATCGAGAAGGCATTCAACGTGACCAGCGGCGCGGTGCCGAACGCGTACCGTGCGAAGAACCCGATGTTGCGGTGGGCGACGTCCCGCTCCCTGCGGCCGCGGATCCAGTTGTAGGGCGTCCCGGTCGATCCGCTCGACTCGTCGATCGTCGTGCCCGGGTACGGGACCGCCCCACCGATGCACCGATCCATGAGCGGGTAGCGGTCGACGTAGGACGCCTTGTCGGTCTCGGGCAGGTGGCCGAGGATCCCGAGCGGGAACAGGCCTGGGACGTCGACGCCGGACGCCGCGAGGTAGCGGTCGTAGGCGGGCACCTGGCGGGTCGCCCGCCAGGCCGCGCGCTCGGCGCGCAGCCGCCCGATCCCGCGCAGGAGGGGCGCCGGCGTTGCGGTGAACAGCGCCTTGAGCCAGCCGTAGCGGAGCCCGACCGTCCGGAACATCGTGTCGAGCGGGAGCAGCCAGATCCCTCGCCCGAACCCGACGAATCTGGCGAATGCGTCGCGCGCCACGCGGCGAGCAGCCCGGATCATGAAGTGCGGCCCTCCCGCTGGTGCACGAGCCCGGCGGGCCGTGGATCGAGCGTAGAACGCGCCTGTCGGCTCGTCGTTACACGGTCGCCCGCACAGCGACCGAGGCGCTTCAGGGCCGATTGCCCGCGAGCGCGTCGGCGTGGAGGCCGCGCGGGTCGATCGAGGCGCGGCCCTGGCGCGCGGCGAGTTCGCTCAGCGTTTCCTTGTCGAGGATCTCGAGGATCGCGTCCCGGACGTCGAGCATCACGTCGCGGAGCGAGCAGGTGGCCTCGTCCGGGCAGGAGCAGCGGGCGTAGTAGCGGAGGCTCACGCAGGGCAGCGGCGCGAGCGCCCCGTCCAGGAGCCGGATGACGCGCCCGATCGAGACCGCGGCCGGGTCCGTCGCCATCGCGTAGCCGCCGTGGGCGCCGAGGGTGGTCCGCACGATGCCGCCGTGCTTGAGGGTCGACATGATCTGCTCGAGGAACTTCGGCGGCAGGCGGTTGCGCTCGGCCAGGGCGGCGAGGGGGACCGGCGCGGCGTCGTCATGCCGAACGAGGTCGACGAGGGCGCGGATGCCGTACTCGGAGCGGCGGGAGAGACGCATCACGACCATTGTGACCTGATCTCCTACCCGCCGAGTGGGGGTTCTGCGCACCCGGGCGGCGGTCGACTCGCTGGCGGAAGTCGGGCCGTCGCAGTCGTTAGAACATCCGTGCGAAACCGTGGTCTGCGTGGTAGATTCGCGCGAATGACGGACGACCTCACGCGGATCCTCGCGCCGGACCTGCTCGACGACACCGATCGGATTGTCGAGGGCGCCCTTCGGCCCCGGACGCTCGACGAATACATCGGCCAGCGCGAGGTCAAGGCCAATCTCTCGGTCCTGCTCGCGGCCGCGAAGGGCAGGGGAGAGGCCGCGGATCACGTCCTCCTGTATGGCCCGCCTGGCCTCGGCAAGACGACCCTCGCGACGATCATCGCCCGCGAGCTCGGCGTGAACGTGCGCTATACGAGCGGGCCCGCCGTCGAGCGAGCGGGTGATCTGGCCGCGATCCTCACGGCGCTCGAGGAGCGCGACGTCCTGTTCATCGACGAGATCCACCGGCTGAACCGGGCGGTCGAGGAGATCCTCTACCCGGCGATGGAGGACTACGCGCTCGACGTGATGATCGGCAAGGGCCCCAGCGCGCGGAGCCTCCGCCTGAATCTGAAGCCGTTCACCGTCGTGGGCGCGACGACGCGGGCGGGGAGGATCTCGAGCCCGCTCCGCGACCGCTTCGGCGCGACGTACCGGCTCGACTTCTACGAGGAGGACGACCTCGCCGCGATCGTCGATCGCTCGGCGCGGATCCTGGACGTCCAGATCGAGGACGCGGCTGCACGCGCGATCGCCCGCCGCGGCCGCGGCACGCCGCGGATCGTCAACCGGCTCCTGAAGCGCACGCGCGACCACGCCCAGGTCCACGGCGACGGCCGCGTCGACGAGGCGACGGCCACCGCGGCGATGCGCCAGATGGAGATCGACGACGAGGGCCTCGACTCGACCGATCGCAAGCTCCTTGCCGCGATCGTCCAGAAGTTCGCCTCGGGGCCCGTCGGGGTCCAGGCACTGGCCGCGGTGCTCGCCGAGGAGGTCGAGACGATCGAAGACGTCTACGAGCCGTTCCTCCTCCGGCTCGGGTTCCTCGATCGGACGCCACAGGGCCGGATCGCGACCGAGGCCGCCCGGGCGCACCTCGCGAGGCTCGGCTACGAGATCCCGCCACCGCGCCGCTCCGACGCCGACATGCCGAGCCTGTGGGACGTGGCCCCCGAGGCGCCTACCGAGCCGGCTGACCCCTCCGCCGATCCCGACGCGGAGTGACCGGCGCCGCCCGCTTCCAGGTCGACGTCGCGCCGCCCGCCGACGGCTCCACGCGAGCCCGCGTCGGGCGTCTCGAGCTGACCCATGGCGTGGTCGAGACGCCGCAGTTCATGCCGGTCGGCACGAACGCGACGGTCAAGGCGCTCCATCCCGACGACATCCGGGAGGTCGGAGCCTCGATCATCCTCGCCAACACCTACCACCTCTATCTGCGGCCGGGTCACGAGCGGATCGCGCGGCTCGGCGGGCTCCATCGGTTCATGGCCTGGGACGGGCCGATCCTCACCGACTCGGGCGGGTTCCAGGTCGTGTCGCTCGGCGACCTGCGGGTCGTCGACGAAGACGGTGTGACATTCCGCAGCCACCTCGACGGCTCGACCCATCGGTTCACGCCCGAGCTCGCGATGGAGGTCCAGCAGGCGCTCGGCTCGGATGTCGCGGTCGCCTTCGACCAGCCGGTGTTCCCGAGCTCACCGCGGGCGGTCGTCGCCGACGCAACCGAGCGGACCCACCGCTGGGCCGAGCGGTCGTTGGAGGCCCACGGCCGGCCCGACCAGGCGCTGTTCGGGATCGTCCAGGGCGGGCTCGAACCGGATCTGCGGGCCGCAAGCGCCAGATACATCGCCTCGCTGCCGTTCGACGGGATCTGTCTCGGTGGCCTGGCGGGCGACGAGACCCCGGACCAGCGCAACGCGACGCTCGACGTCGCCGTTCGTCTCCTCGCCGACGACCCGCGACCGCGCTACCTGATGGGGCTCGGGTCGCCGGCTGACCTGCTCGAGGCGGTTCACCGGGGAGTGGACCTGTTCGATTCCGTGCTCCCGGCTCGCGTCGCCCGCAACGGCCAGCTGTGGGTCCCGGGTGGCCGCCTGAACCTCCGCAACAGCCGGTTCCTCGACGATCCGCAACCGGTCCAGGAGGACTGCCCCTGCCTCCTCTGCCGCTCGTTCTCGCGCGCGTATCTGGCCCATCTCCTGCGCGCCAACGAGCTCCTCGCGTATCGCCTCGCGACTTGTCACAACCTCACCTTCACCCTAGACTTCATGGCCAGGATCCGCTCCGCGATCCGGTCCGGAACCTTCCCCGCAGCGATGCCGGATCTGGCTGTGCGCGCCGGTCGGGCAAGTGCGAGTGAAGTCGCGGTGCAGTCCGCGTGAAGCGTCGTTCGGTAGCCTGCAAACCAACCCGGAGGAGCATCGATGGCGTCTCGAGATCGTCCGCGGAAGGAAGCGAAGAAGAAGCCCAAGGACCGGTCAGGCCAGCCCAAGCTGACGTCGCTCTCGGAACCGCCGCCGCAACAGGCCGAGCTGATCCGGAAGCCGCGCAAGGAAAAGCCGGTCCGCGAGGAAGACACCGACGAGGGTTGACCGCCCGAGGTCTCGCCCGGGAGCGCGACCTGTCGGTCCAGGACCATTCGACAGGAGCGTGACGGATCCATGGCGTTGACGGGAGAGCGGACCGCAGACGAGCGGAACGGCAACGATCGGGCGCTCGAACGCGCCCAGGCCGAGCGGGGCAAGGCGGTCAGCGCGGCCATCGCCACGATCGAGAAGCAGTTCGGGACCGGGTCGATCATGAAGCTCGGGGCCCACTCGATCACGCCGATCGACGTGATCCCGACGGGCTCGATCGCGCTCGACCTGGCGCTCGGAGTCGGCGGCATCCCGCGTGGGCGGATCACCGAGATCTTCGGCCCGGAGTCGTCGGGCAAGACGACGATCTGCCAGCACGTCATCGCCGAGGCCCAGCGCCGCGGCGGGGTGGCCGCGTTCATCGACGTCGAGCACGCCCTCGATCCGGCGTATGCCCGAGCCTGCGGCGTGAACGTCGACGAGCTCCTCGTCAGCCAGCCGGACACCGGCGAGCAGGCGCTCGAGATCACCGAGACCCTCATCCGCTCCGGCGGCATCGACTGCGTCGTCGTCGACTCCGTCGCGGCCCTCGTGCCGCGGGCCGAGATCGAGGGCGAGATGGGCGACAGCTTCGTCGGGATCCAGGCCCGCCTGATGAGCCAGGCCCTGCGCAAGCTCACCGGCGCGGTCTCGCGCTCGAACACGTCGCTGATCTTCACCAACCAGCTCCGCGAGAAGATCGGGGTGATGTTCGGCAACCCGGAGACGACGCCCGGCGGCCGCGCCCTGAAGTTCTATGCCAGCGTCCGGCTCGACATCCGCCGGATCGAGACGATCAAGACCGGCACGGAGTCGGTCGGCAACCGCGTCCGGATCAAGGTCGTGAAGAACAAGGTCGCGCCGCCGTTCCGCGTTGCCGAGTTCGACGTGATGTACGGCGAGGGCGTCTCGAAGGAAGGCGGCCTGCTGGACGTGGGCGTCGCGATGAGCATCGTGACGAAGACCGGCGCGTGGTTCACCTTCGAGGAGACGCGGCTCGGCCAGGGACGCGAGGCCTCGAAGGACTTCCTGAAGACGAACCCGGACATCGCCACGGTCATCGACGCGCGGATCCGCGGGAAGATGAACGAGGTCGAGTTGCCGGTCGAGGGCATCGAAGAGGCCGAGTAGGCGCGTGCCGTGACCGGCCTCGTCCTGATGCTCTCGATGCGGCTCTAGATGGGGGGCCGGCGGCCGCGGATCTCCCCGGAAGAGCGGCGAGGCGAGCGGGCGGCGGTCGACGACCCGCAGGTCGTCCTCGAAGCCGCCGCGCGGTTCCTGGAAGCTCGGTCCCGATCGATCACCGAGGTCCGTCGCCGGCTTGGCCGGGCGGGGTACCGATCGGAGCTCGTCGAGGGCGCGATCGAACGACTGACCGATCTCGGCGTCCTCGACGACGAGGCGTTCGGGCGGGCATGGCTGGAGTCCCGCGATCGTGCCCGGCCGCGGGGCGAGATCGCGCTTCGCCGCGAGCTGGCGCTGAAGGGTGTCGAGAAGGCCACGATCGACGACCTGCTCGACGAGCGGCGGGTGCGCGCCGTGGGTTCCCGAGACGGGTCGGACGGCGAGGTCGTCGATGTCGACTTGGCCGCGGCGCGTCGGCTCCTCGTGCGGAACGAACGCGCGCTGGCTCGTGTCGCGGACCCGCGGGTCCGGCGTCAACGCGCGTATGCCCTGCTCGCGCGGAACGGCTTCGATCCGGAGACCTGTCGCGAGGCCTCGGCGGCCTTCCTGGCCACGGCCGCGGCCGACGCGGACGATGGCGACTGACCCGGAACGGCCATTTCGGCGTTGATCCTCGACAACGGCCGGACCATCCCGCACCGGACCAGGCCGATCCGAACCGCACGCGCCGCGAGTCGGGTGACGCGGCGACGGGACGATGGTACGGCTCGCCCGCGCCGTCCAACCGCCGCGATACTCGGGCCATCAATCATTCCGGCGCTTGCCGGAGAAGCAGCATGAGTTCCGGGGGCGAGGAGCAAGTGCACCGATGTTGGCACGCATCCGTTCGATCTGGCTCGCCGGGGGCGGCGCCCTCGCGCTGACCCTGGCGCTCAGCGGCGTCGTCGCCGCCGGCGCGATCCTCTCGGCATTCACCGCGCCAACGACGACGACGACCGTCGACACCACGGCGTCGTTCGAGGACCTCGACGGGAACGGCATCGACGACGACTGCGAGCAGGCAGCGGTCGTTCCGAACCCGTCGGCCGCGGCATCGGCCGAGGCGGCCGTCGACCTGAACGCGGACGGCACGATCTCCGTGTCGGAGGCCGCTCAGAGCGACCGCGTCGGTGGGACGAACTGCAACCACGGCGGCTATGTCAGCTGGGTCGCCCATGGCGCCTGCGGAACGGCCGAAGTGCCCGCGAGCTCGGGCGAGCCCGCGGCCTCGTCGGAGCCTGAGCCCGCCGCATCGGGCAACGAGGACGCGAACGAGGACGCCGAGAGCGCGGACTGCACCGAGGACACCACCGAGACGGAAACGTCCGAGTGTGAGAACGCGGGTCCTGCCGCGTCGGGCGAGCCGCTGGCCTCCAGCGAGCCGCTCGCTTCGGGCGAGCCCGTGACCGAGGACGTGGCGCCGAACGCCCACGGCAAGGCCGTCTCCGCGGTCGCCCAGTCAGACGCGATCGGTGGCAAGAATTGCAACCACGGCGGCGCTGTCAGTGCTGCCGCGAAGAAGGATCACGATGCCGCGAAGCAGGCTCGTGAGCTCGCCAAGGCGGCGCGCGAGGCCGCTCGCGAGGCCGCAAAGTCGGAACGCGCCGGCGCCCGTCACGCCCGGACCCACGGCAACAAGCACGACGGCT
>DASXTH010000210.1:0-17993 GCA_036505555.1 Candidatus Limnocylindrales bacterium
GCGGACGGCCATCGCAACCTGACCGTCGTGGGCGACGACGATCAGTCGATCTATCGGTTCCGCGGCGCGGCGATCAGCAACATCCTTGGGTTCCGCGATCGGTATCCGTCCGCTCGGACGATCGTGCTCCGGCGGAACTACCGCTCGCGCCCGGCGATCCTCGAGGCGGCCCATCGCCTGATCCGGTTCAACGACCCGGATCGGCTAGAAGTGCGGGCTGGGATCAGCAAACGGCTCGTCGCGGAGCGTGGGGTCGATCCGGCCGCACGGACGGTCCGGCTGGAGGCGCATCCATCCGGACACGACGAGGCAGACCGGATCGCGACGCAGATCGCGGCGCGGATCGCCGCCGGCACGGCTCCCCGCGACATCGCGGTCCTCGTCCGCGCCAACAGCCATGCCGACCCGATCCTGCGCAGCCTCGACGTCGCCGGTGTGCCGTGGCGGTTCTCCGGCACCTCCGGGCTGTACGCCCGCCCGGAGGTCCGCCGGCTCCTCGCGTTCCTCCGGGCGATCGCCGATCTCGGGTCGTCGGTCGACCTGTACGGCGTCGCGATCGGCGAGCCCTACCACCTGGGCGGAGAGGACCTGACCGCGATCGTGAACACCGCCCGGCGGCGGAACCGGACACTCTGGGACGTCCTCGAGGAGCTCGATCGTCAACCCGGGATCCTGCGCATCTCGCCTGCGTCGCGGACCGCCGTGACCCGGCTCGTCGCCGACCTGCGCGAGCTCTCGACGATCGCCCACGAGCGATCGGCGGGCGAGGTGCTCTACGCATTCCTGCGGCGGACGGGGACGCTCAGTCGCCTCGCGGGCGAGGCGACGATCGCAGCCGAAGAGCAGCTGCGGAACGTCGCTCGCTTCTTCGACATCGTCCGCTCCCAGTCGACACTCCTCGCCGACGACCGGGCGACGTTCGTCGCCGGCCACCTCCAGACGCTGATCGAGGCCGGCGACGACCCCGCGACCGCGGATCTCGATCCAGACGCCGACGCGGTCGCCGTGCTGACCGTCCACAAGGCGAAGGGCCTCGAGTTTCCGATCGTGTATCTGCCGGGTCTGGTCGCCGGGCGGTTTCCGATCCCGGGCCGGCGCGACGCGCTTGCCCTCCCGGCGGTTCTGGCAGACGTCGCCGACGGCGCCGATGACGAGGTGCAGCTGCGCGAGGAGCGGCGGCTCTTCTACGTCGCGATGACCCGCGCCCGCGACGAGCTCGTCCTGTCGCACGCCGCGGACTACGGAGGCACCGGAATCCGTCGTCTCTCGCCGTTCGTGCTGGAAGCGCTCGACCTGCCGCCCACAGCGGTCGATCCGGCCGTCAAGGCGGCCAGCGCGATCGACCGGATCGAGACGGCCAATCCGGTGCTGCCGTCCCGTGCCGACGCGTTGGTCGGCGGGCCGCGTGACGAGCCGCTGACGCTGTCGTTCTCGGGCATCGATGCCTATCTGAGCTGCCCGATGAAGTACAAGCTCGGCCACGTCGTCCGCGTGCCCGTGCCGCCCCACCACGCGATGATCTACGGCTCGGCGCTCCATCGCGCGGTCCAGGAGTTTCACCGCCGCCACGCCCGCGGCGAGGTGATGAGCGAAGCGGACCTGAACGCCGCATTCGAGACCGCGTGGACGAACGAGGGCTTCCTGTCGCGGGACCACGAGGATGCGAGGCTCGCCGCTGGTCGGGAAACGCTCCGCCGGTTCCGCGAGGCGCAGCTTGCCCCGGGCGCCGTGATCCCGGCGTACGTCGAGCGGGACTTCAGCTTCGCGATCGGCGGGGATCGGGTGCGCGGCCGCTGGGATCGCGTCGACATCGAGCCCGCGACCGCGGGCGAAGCCCCGGCGTCCGCGTCACCCGCCCCGTCCGCGGACATGGTCGCGCCAACCTTCGAGCTCCTCGGCCACGAGCGAGTCACGATCACCGACTACAAGACCAGCGACGTGAGTGATCCGGCGAAGGCCCGCCAGCGCGCCCGCGAATCGCTCCAGCTCCAGATCTATGCGATGGGCTACGAGGCGGTGAGCGGCCGCCTGCCCGACGCGGTTGCCCTCCATTTCCTCGACACCGGGGTGACCGGCCGGATCGACGTGGACCCGAAGCGTCTGGCGAAGGGCCGCGAGAAGATCGCCGCGGCGGCGGCCGGGATCCGGGCCCGGGACTTCGCGGCGAAGCCGGATCGATCGACGTGCGGCTATTGCCCGTTCAAGGCGATCTGCCCGTCGAGCGTCGCCACGTGACCGAACCGCTCGCGGGGATCGCGGCGGTCACGTTCGACTTCGGCAACACGCTCGTGCCGGTGACCCGCGAGGCGCTCCGCCGGGTCGTCGAGTTGACGGCCGACGCGATCTGCGATCGATGGACCGACCTGGATCGCGCGGCGTTCCTCGCGGCGTGGGCCGAGGAGCGCGAGCGTCAGTTCCGCGAGGAGGTGCCACAGTTCCGCGAAGTCGACCTCGAGGAGCGACTCGTCCGGGTGTTCGCGCGGCTGCGCGGGATGGACGCCCCGCGACCCGAGATGCGCTGGGACCAGGCTCGGGCGGCGGCATGGTCGGATCCGGCTGACGTGACCTGGGGCGTGGCGCAGTACAGCCGGGCCTTCGTCGACGGCCTGCCCGAGACGCCCGGCGTCAGCGACCTGCTCGCTCGGCTCGCGTCGCAGCGGTCGGTCGCGATCCTGTCGAACTGGCCGCTGGCGGCCACGATCGATCGCTACGCGGAGGCGCACGGCTGGCTGCCGTCACTTTCGGCGATCGTCGTCAGCCAGCGGGTTGGCACGATCAAGCCCCATCTGGCGATCTTCGAGACGGCGCGGAGCGCGCTCGGCGGGCCCGAGCCCAGCGCCATCCTCCACGTGGGCGACGACTGGGCCGCGGATGTCGTCGGGGCGCGTGACGCGGGATGGCGGACCGCGTGGGTCCGCAGCCGGCCGGCCGAGTCGCCGCTGCCGTCGAGCGAGCGCGACGAGTCCGCCGAGCCGGACCTGGAGATCGCCGGGCTGGACGAGCTCGAGCCCATGCTCGGCCCCGCCGCGGTGGCGACTCGATAGGGCATTCGCCCGATTGGCGGGCAGCCCCCGCGCGGTGCGAGCATGCACCGCCCGTGACGTTGCGGGCGACGGCCACCCCCTCTGGGGCACGGAGGAGCGATCGCCGATGGGCGGCGGCTCGAGTCTCAGCGCTGCCGACGGGCCGACGACGACGGACGCGACACGCACGATCGTCGTGCTCGTCGTCGATGACGAGCCGGTGATCCGGGCGTTCGTCGAGCGAGCCCTCGTCCAGGCGGGCCTCAAGGCCGTCGCCGCGGCCGACGGCCGCGAGGCGCTCCGACTCGTGGTGGAGGATCGCGTCCGCCCGACCGTTCTCGTCACGGACATCGAGATGCCGGAGATGACCGGGATCGAGCTGGCGGCCAGGCTCCTGGCGATGCGGCCGGCGCTCCGGGTCGTGATGATGACCGGCGATCCGGTCCGTGCCGCTGCCGCACGCGGCCACCCGTCGATCGTCGACGCGGTCCTCATGAAGCCGATGCAGATCACCGAGCTCGTGGAGGCCGTCTGGCCGGCTCCCGACCGCTCACCAGTCGCGTGATCGCGCGCAACGTGGGCAGCGGTCGCGCGGAGGGCGCAGAGGACGACGGGTCGACCCGGATCGAGGTCCTAGACTTCCTCGTCATGGAGGCGCGCGACCGGCTGACGAATCTCGGCTTCTTCGCGGCCGCCGGCGTCGTGTGGGTCCTCGTCGCGCTCGTCGTGACGACCCGCGATCCACGGATCGACTCGGCCGCAGGCTTCGTCGGCGCGCTCCTCATCGGCCTCGCGATCGGGCTGACCGCGGTCCCGCTGTTTTGGCTGGTGATCTTCGCCCAGCACCGCCGGATCGCCTATCGTGGAGACTGGACGCGCGCCGTCCGACGCGGCGGTTGGGTCGCGATCGTCACTGCCGTCTTCGTGATCCTTCGCCTGCAACAGGCGTTCGCTCCGGCCCTCGCGCTCTTCATCCTTGCGCTCGTCGTCCTCGCGGAAGCCGTCCTCTCCGTCGAACGCTGATCGGCCGCCGCGAGCGGCCGGGATGCCGGCGGCCCCCGATCCGCCCAGGGAGATTGCGTGAACCAGACTGCCTCCCGCCTCGACCTACGCGCAGCGTCTCGCGCGCCCGCCCCGAGCGGCCCGCTCGCGTCGATGGAGCCGGCCGCGCCCTTTGCCGCCGCGAAGTCGCGCCTCGCCGCGGCCGTCGACGCGGCGCGCGATGAGATCCTGGACCTGTCCCATCGGATCCATGCGCATCCGGAGCCCGCGTTCGAGGAAGTTCAAGCCGCGGCCTGGATCGCGGATGCGCTGCGGGGCCACGGCTTCGCGGTCGAGCACCCCGCGGGTTCGCTCGCGACCGCGATCCGGGCGACGCGGCCGGGCGGCCGCGGCCGGGCGGGCCCGCGCATCGGGATCCTCGCGGAGTACGACGCGCTCCCGGGCCTGGGCCACGGCTGCGGCCACAACACGATGGCCGCGTCCGGAGTCGGTGCCGCCATCGCCCTGGCCGCCCTCGCCGACGAGCTCCCCGGCGAGATCGTCTTCCTCGGCACCCCGGCCGAGGAGCGCGGCAGCGGCAAGCAGGTGATGATCGACGACGGCCTGTTCGCAGGCATCGACGCCGCGCTCCTGTTCCACCCCTGCGATCGCAACCACGTCGCGTCGCAGCCGCTCGCGTCCGAGGATGTCGAGGTCGTCTTCCACGGCCTCCAGGCGCACGCGGCCGCCGATCCCTGGAAGGGCCGAAACGCGCTCGATGCGATGGTCCTGCTCTTCAGCTCGGTCGGGTTGTGGCGCCAGCAGCTCCGACCCGACGCCCGGGTCCACGGGATCATCCAGGAGGGCGGGACCGCCCCGAACATCATCCCGGACCGAACCCGCGCCTGGTTCATGCTCCGCAGCCCCGACCAGGCCGAGTACAACCGGATGGCGGAGCGCTTCCGGGCGCTCGTGGCCGGAGCCGCCGCCGCGACCGACACGACCGCGGACGTGACGTTCAGCGGCGGCGCCCGGACGATGAAGCAGAATGCCACTCTCGAGGCGCGCTGGGTCGCGAACGCGGCGGCCTACGGGATCGTCGACCAGGGCGCGGACCCGAACTCCGGCAGTACCGACATGGGCAACGTCAGCTGGGTCTGCCCGACGATCCACCCCGAGCTCGCGATCGCGGCGGAGGGCACGCCTGGTCACTCGATCCTGTTCCGCGATGCGGCCGTCACGCCGGCCGCCGACGCGACGACGCTCCTCGCGGCGACTCTCGTCGCCCATGTTGCCTACGAGCTGTTCGCCGACCCGGAGCTCGTCGCGGCCGCGTGGCGGGACTTCCGATCCGGCGACTCCGGCGACTCCGGCGACTCCAGCGAATCCGGCGACTGATCGACCGATCGGCGACGCCGACCGCTACGGCTTGACTGTCGCCGTCACCTGGTAGACGCCACCGCCGTTCAGGTCGGTCACGTAGAGCTCCCCGGTGTCGCCCTCGCCGAACGAGCTGATCGCGAGGTGCGGGCTGTCGGTCGCGTCTTGGACGAGGGTCCCCACGGCCGGCGTCGCCGCGCTTGAGTACACGACCCAGATCCGGCCGGAGCAGAAGTCGCCGTAGACGTAGCCGCCAGCGAGGACCGGGCTTCCCGACCCGCGGTAGACGAAACCGCCGGTTACGGAGCAGTTGTCGTCGCCGGTCACGCTGTGGCTGTAGACGATGAGCGGGGCGTACTTGCCGCTCGTCGAGCAGCCGCTCGGCGGTGAGAAGCAGGCGCGCCCCTCGAGGACGCGCCACCCGAAGTTCAGGCCGCGGCCGGCCGGCGTCGAGCCTGGGCTGAGCGCTCGGTCGATCTCCTCGTAGCGGTCCTGCCCGACGTCGCCGATCCACAGGTTGCCGGTCGACCGATCGAACGACCACCGCCACGGGTTGCGCAGGCCCCGCGCCCAGATCTCGTCGAGCCCGGTCTTCCCCACATACGGGTTCGTCGAGGGGACCCGGTAGCGCTTGCCGCCGGCCGTGTGGTCGACGTCGATCCGGAGGATCTTGCCGAGCAGGCTGTTGAGGCTCTGGGCGCGGTTGCCCGGGTCGCCACCGCTTCCGCCGTCGCCCATCCCGATGTACAGGTAGCCTTCCGGCCCGAACGCCAGGTTGCCCCCGTTGTGGTTGCTGTAGGGCTGGCCGATCGTGAGGATCCGGACGCCCGTGGAGCGGACCGCGACGTTCGGATTCGAGCCGATCGTGTAGCGGTTGATCGCGGTGTTCCCGTTGCTGTCGGTGAAGTTCACGTAGAGATGTGGGTGGGCCGCGAAGTTCGGGTGGAATGCGAGCCCGAGGAGCCCCTGCTCGCCGCCGGCCGTGATCAGGCCGCGGAGATCGAGAAGCGGCGTGGCCAGCACGTTGCCCCCGGAGATCACCCGGATCCGGCCGGCCCGTTCGACCACGAAGAGCCGACCGCTGCCGTCGCGGGCACTCGTGACCTGGAGCGGATCGACGAAGCCGCCCTTCACGAGGGTCAGGTGGAGGTCGATCTTCGCGGGATCGAACGCGTCCAGGGATGTGGCGACCGGGCCCGCGGGGCGGACGAGACTGTCCGCGGCCAGGCGCTCCACGACACGCGGGCGCGGCGGTTGCGGCGTCGCTCCGGCGGGGACGGCGCCGGCGGACAGCAGCAGCGCGACGAGGAGCGAGACGGCCGTACGAGGAGCGAGACGGCGGCGCGCGACTCGACTCACGACGATCTCCCCGGCAGTGGCAGTCAGGCCCTCGCTCGGCCAGCGACGCGGACCGAGTCCCCGCCATCGTGCCACGGACGGCCGGTCGGCGGGCGCAAACCGCCGGTGTAGGATGGCGATGGCGCGCCCCGCTGGACGATGTGGTCGAACCGGCGGCGCCCCGAGCGAGACGAGCCTGCTCCGTCGCCGCGCACGCGTCCGACGCGATCGTCTCACCGGAGGATCCCCGTGGCCGAGCGCCCCCACGAACCCCGTGACCCGAATGCCCCGGTCGACTATGCCCGCCTGAACGGCTGGGACCGCGAGTGGGAGGTCTTCAGCGACTACGACCTCCCGACCTACGTCGGCCCGACGACGTTCATGAACCTCCCATGGATCACGGACTCCGCCGAGCTCGCCGCGCGGAACGTCGACGTCGCGATCATCGGCGCGCCGTTCGACGACGCGGTCAGCCACCGACCCGGTGCGCGGTTCGGGCCGCGCGCGATCCGCGAAGCCCAGTACACCTCGGGCTCGATCAACTCCCTCCAGCTCGGGATCGAGCCGTTCGAGCACCTGACCGTCGTCGACGCGGGTGACGCGAACATCATCCCGGCCTGGATCGAGCGCGGCCACGCCCTCATCCACCGGAAGGTCCGCGAGGTCGCGGCCACGGGTGCGATCCCGATCGTCCTCGGCGGCGACCACTCGATCACCTGGCCCAGCGCGACGGCGGTCGCCGAGGTCCGCCGCCCGGGCAGCATCGGGATCGTCCATTTCGACGCCCACGCCGACACCGCCAACGACGATTGGGGCGTCCTCGCGGGGCACGGGACGCCGATGCGCCGATTGATCGAGTCCGGCGCGGTCGCCGGGCGGAACTTCGTCCAGGTCGGCCTGCGTGGCTACTGGCCGCCGGTCGAGACGTTCGAGTGGATGCAGGCCCACGGCCTGCGCTACCACTTCATGACCGAGGTCGAGGAGCGGGGCGCCGACGCGGTGATCGACGACGCGATCGCCGAGGCGCTCGATGGCCCGGACGCGATCTACCTCAGCCTCGACATCGACGTCGTCGATCCCGGGCTCGCGCCCGGCACGGGCACGCCCGAGCCCGGCGGCTTCCTCAGCCGCGAGCTCCTCCGGGCGATCCGCCGGATCGTGGCGAAGGTCGAGCTCGCGGGAATGGACATCGTCGAGGTCTCGCCGCCGTACGACCACGCGGAGGTGACCGCGATGATCGCGAACCGGGCGGCCCTCGAGGCGATCAGCGCGCTCGCGGTGAAGGCCCGCGACGGACGCCCGGTCCGCTTCCGCCCGACCACCTGACGATGCCGACCGACGAGGCGAGGGCGCTCGCGCGGCTCTACGACCTCGACCTCGTCGAGGACCCCGGCGACCTCGACCTGTATCTCGCCCTCGCGAAGGGCAGCGGCGGACCGATCCTCGAGCTCGCGGCCGGCACCGGCCGGCTTGCCGTGCCCCTGGCCGTCGCCGGCCACGCGGTGACCGCGGTCGACCTCGATCCGGCGATGCTCGAACGCGCGGCGGCGCGGACGAAGGCCACGCCGCGCGTCGGCGACCGGCTCGAGCTCGTCGAGGCGGACCTGCTCGAGCTCGACCTGCCGGCCGCCGGCACCTATCGCTTCGCCTTCATCGCCCTGAACTCGCTGTTCCTGCTCGCGACCCGCGATGCGCAACGCCGGGCGTTCCGGACGATCGCCCGCCATCTCGGCCCCGATGGGGTCGCGGCAGTCGACATCTGGCTGCCCGAACCCGACGATCTCGCCCGCTTCGATGGGCGGCTCATGCTCGAGTACGAGCGGCGCGACCCGGAGACCGGCAGGACCGTGACGAAGACCGCTGCGGCCCGCTTCGACCCGGCGAGTGCCGTCGTCGACCTGACCTCGATCTACGAGGAGGGCCTGCCGGGCGAGCCAACGATCCGCTGGATCCGCCACGACGCGCTGCGGCTCGTCGGGCCGGACGAGCTGCGCTCGATGGCCGAGGACGCCGGTCTCGTCGTGGAGGCCCTCGCCGGCGGCTACGACCTCGACCCGATCGGGCCCGGCAGCGAGCGGGCGATCATCGTGGCCCGGAAGCAAGCCAGCGGTCGCGCCTGACCCCCATCGGCCGCCGACCGGGCGAGCGCCCCCGGACCACCGGGTCCCGATGACCGGGCAGGCCCAGTTGATACACTCGGCCCGATGGCATCGAGCGACCAGACGCGCCTCCTTCTCGTGGAGGACGTCCCCCAGGTGGCGCAATACATCCGCGGCCTCCTGAATGCACAGAACTCCGTCAAGCTTCTGGACGTCCTGAGCGACGGCGGCAAGGTCCTCGCGCAGGTCCAGCAGCTGCGGCCCGACGTCGTCCTGGTCGATGCGCTGCTCCAGGGCAGAGTCAAGGGGTTGCCGCTGGCCGAGCAGATCGCGGCGTCCGGGCTCGGGGTCCCCGTGATCGTGCTGACCGTCCCGCAGAACCCCGTTGAGATCGATGCCGCGAAGGGCGTCCATGGCGTGCTCGCGATGCCGTTCTCAGGGTTTGATCTGATGAACCGGATCGCCCATGTCCGGAAGGAATTCGCGACGCTCTCGACGAGCGGCTCGTCGCGGATCTACTCGGTGTTCGCGCCGAAGGGCGGCGTCGGCAAGACGACGATCGCCTTCAACCTCGCGGTGTCCCTCGGGCAGGCCGATCAGCGGACGGTCCTGATCGACGGCAGCCTCCAGTTCGGCGACCTGCGCTCGCTGCTGAAGGTCCCGGTCGACGCACCGTCGATCCTCGACCTGCCCACCGACCGCGTGTCCGAGTCGGATCTCCAGGATGTCCTCTGGCGCGATCCGTCGGGGATCGACATCCTCCTGGCCCCGCCGCGCGTCGAGATGGCCGAGATGGTCACGACCCGCGACGTCGACAAGATCCTCTCCCTCCTCCGCCGCGTCTACGGGGCGATCGTCATCGACATGTCGTCGGCGCTGAGCGACATCAACCTGTCGTTCCTCGACCTGTCGGACACGATCGTGGAGATCGTGACCTACGACTCGACGACGATCCACAACACGATCATGGTCGCCGACGCGTTCCGGATGATCGGCTACCCGGCATCGAAGGTGCGCTATCTCGTGAACCGGGCCGACTCGCCCGGCGGGATCGAGCCAGGCGACCTGGAGCGGGCGCTGGGGCGCGTCCCGGAACACCGGGTCGTGAGCGACGGGATGCTCGTCGTCCAGTCGAACAACGAAGGGGTGCCGTTCGTCCTCGCCAACCCGGCCGCGCCGATCAGCCAGGACCTCCAGCGGGTGGCCGCCGATCTGCTCGCCGCCAACGGGATCGTCCGGCCGGCGGCGGCGGGCCGGCGGTAGGGAGCTGATGTCCGATCCACGCCCGATCGGCGTGTTCGACTCTGGGGTCGGCGGGCTCACGGTCCTCCGCGAGATCCTCCGCCGCTCGCCGAGCGAGTCGACGATCTACCTCGGCGACAATCTCCGAGCGCCCTATGGCGTCCGTCCCGATGCCGAGGTCCGGGCGTTCTCGATCGAGGCGCTCGACGAGCTCGCGGCTCGCGACGTGAAGGCGATCGTCGTCGCCTGCAACACGTCCACCGCCGTCGCGCTGCCCGAGTTCCGCCGCCGCTACGACCTGCCGATCCTCGGGGTGGTCCGGCCCGGGGCGGTGACGGCGTCGCTCACGACCCGCAACCGGCGCGTCGGGGTGATCGCGACGCCCGCCACGGTCCGATCGCACGCCTACTTCAACGCGATCAAGGACGAGAACCCCGCGGTCGAGGTCTACGAGCACGCGACACCGGCGTTCGTGCCGCTCGTGGAGGCCGGGCAGGTCAGTGGGCCGGAGGTCGAGACGATCGTCGCGGAGTCGCTCGCACCTCTTCTCGGCGAGCGCGACGCGGCCGGCGACTTCATCTTCCCGCTACCCGCCTCGGCCCGGATCGACACGCTTCTGCTTGGCTGCACGCACTACCCATTGCTGCGGCCGGTGATCGCCGCCGTCGCCGGGGAGCACGTCGCGATCGTCGATTCGGCGACCGCGACGGCCTCCGCGCTCGTCGAGCTCCTCGCGATCAACGGGCTCGAGGCGCCGGATGGATCCGGCAAGGCGGCACCGACCCACGTCCAGCTGACGACCGGCGACGTCGACGCCTTCCGCGTCGTCGCCGAGCGGATCTTCGGCGAGGCGTTCCCCGACGTCGGGTCGATCGAGGTCGGCGACGCCGGCGCGGCCCGAGCGGCCGGAGCGGCGGGATGAGCAGAACCCGCAACAAGGGCGGCAGCTGGCGCGACGACCGCGTCTGGCAGGCGGGGTTCCTCGTCGGCTCGGCGATCGGCGCCGCAGCGACGATCCTCGGCCGCCGGGCCGAGCGGGTCGCCCGCCAGGGCCTCGTCGACTGGCCCGCCGCCGAGCGGATCGCGGTCGATCGCCTGCGGGGGACGCCCGGCACCCTGAGCGCCGCGGAGCTGCGCGCGACCGAGCCGTCCTACGCCCAGGCGATGGAATTGATCGTGCCCCGCCTGTCGGCGGCCCTCGAGACGGAGCTGCCCGGCGTCGTCGCGCGGTCGGCCGTCGTCGATCGGGCCGGCTGGGTCCGCGCGAATGTCGCGACGTTCGCCCAGCTGATCGGGCAGCTCGAGAGCGAGCTCCTCGACCAGGTCGTGCCCGCCGGGGGCGGCCTGGCGAAGGCGACGATGGCGCTCGCCAACCGCTGGGTCACAACCCGCCAGCTGGGGTTCCTGCTCGGGTTCATGGGCTCGAAGGTCCTCGGCCAGTACGACCTCGCCCTCCTCACGGCGGAGGCGACGCCCGGCAAGCTCCTGTTCGTCGAGGAGAACATCCGCGCCACGGCCGCCGCGCTCGAGGTCCCGCTCGAGCCGTTCCGGACCTGGATCGCGCTCCACGAGACGACGCACGCGTTCGAGTTCGAGGCGCATCCCTGGCTGCGCCCCTATCTCGCCGACCGCCTCGAGCGCCAGCTCAAGCTGTTCGGGCGGGAGGCGAGCGGGCTCGGGCGCGAGGCGCTGCGCGGCCTCGGCCGGGCGATCCGCGGCGAGGGCGACGGCGTCGAGCACTGGATGGAGCGCCTGATGACCGCCGAGCAGCGGACGCTCTTCCGGGAGACGCAGGCGGTGATGAGCCTGCTCGAGGGGTTCAGTGACTACGTGATGGACGAGGTCGGGAAGGACCTCGTGCCCGGGATCGAGCGGATCAGCGCGAAGTTCCACGAGCGCCGCCACGCCCGTCGGTCACCGTTCGAGCGCGCGGTGATGCGCCTGACCGGGATGGACGTGAAGCTGGAGCAGTACGCGAAGGGCGAGGCCTTCGTCTCCGCGATCGCGGCCGCCGGGGGACCTGTCGCCCTGAACCGGTTGTGGGCCGGACCGGAGATGCTGCCTCGGCCGGGCGAGATCGAGGACCCGGCGGCCTGGCTGGCTCGCACCTCAGACCCCAGCACGACGGCCGTCTCGTGACCGACGACGGGCCGCGCCGGACCGCCGGCCCGGGCTCCGGGCCCGGCGGCGCCCCGACAGCGATCGCGCTCTCGCCGATCCTCTCGGCCCGCTACCGGGCGCGCGATCTCGAGCTCATCCGCGCGGCCGCACCCGGTGCCCGGATCGTGACGCTGTCGCGCGAGGGGCTGACCGATGAGCCGGTGGACGACGTCGAGGTCCTGCTGCGAGGTTGGCTCTCGTCCGACGCGTTCGACCGGTTGCTGGCGCGAGCGCCGCGCCTGAACTACGTCCACTCGGCGTCGGCCGGGGTGGAACGGGCGTTGACGCCGGCGGCCCGCGAACGCGGGATCGTGATCACGAATGCACGCGGGGTGTTCTCGCGGCCGATCGCTGAATACGTCCTGATGATGATCCTCGCGATCAGCCGCCGCCTCCCCGGGCTCCTCGAGCTCCAGCGCGAGCGGACCTGGCAGCCGCTCGAGGGCGTGGAGCTGCGCGACGTCACGGTCGGGATCGTCGGGTTGGGCTCGATCGGGCGGGCGGTCGGCGCGCTTGCGACCGCGTTCGGGTGTCGGGTGGTGGCGGTCCGCCGCCGCGCCGAGGCGGGCTCGGCGTCGCGGATCACGGTGGGTCCGGACGACGACGGTACGCGCTCCTTCGGCGAGGCGATGCTCGACCGGGTCGGCGGCCCGGAGACGCTGCCGGAGCTCCTCGGCGAGTCGGACTTCGTGGTGCTCGCCGCGCCGCTGACGCCCGAGACCGAGGACATGATCGATGCCGTAGCGCTCGCGGCGATGAAGTCCACGGCCTGGCTGATCAACATCGCCCGAGGCCGGCTGATCGACGAGCGGGCGCTCCTCGACGCGCTGACCGATGGCCGGATCGGTGGCGCCGTCCTCGACACGTTCCGAGAGGAGCCACTCCCGTCGTCGTCGCCCTTCTATGACCTGCCGAACGTCATCGTGACACCGCACACCTCATGGTCGAGCGGCCGCGTCCTCGACCGGAGCATGGAGCTGTTCGCCGAGAACCTCCGACGCTACGCGACCGGTGAGCCGCTGCTGAACGTCGTCGACCCGACCGCGGGTTACTAGGCGTTCGCGATTCGGCTTCGTCGGTTGAGGAGGCTGATCGGGAACAGCCGCCCGGTCTCCGTTCATTGTCGTCCCCGCCGTTTCGGAAAATCGTTCGTCGTCGGCAGTGGTCCTGGTCTCCGTCGATCCGCCGAAATCGGAGTTCGATATCGGAAGCCCGCCTCGGACGCCCGTGATTCCGGGCGGCTGACGATTTCGGAAGGTCGGCGCGCTCTCGGCTCGGCCCGCCGCCTCGACGCTCCGCCGCAGGCGATACTTCCGCCATGCAGATCGCCATCGTCGGTCTTGCCGGATCTGGCAAGACGACCGTCTTCAACACGCTCACCCGGGGCCACGCCGAGACCGGCGGATTCGGTGGGATGGAGCTCCACGTCGGGGTCGTCAAGGTGCCGGACGAGCGCCTGGGCAAGCTCGCCGAGATCTTCAAACCCAAGAAGATCGTCCAGGCCGACGTCACCTACGCCGACCTGCCGGCCCCGCCCGCGTCGAGCGAGGGCCACGTCGGGACCGAGGACCTGCCCGCCGAGCACCTCGCGCGGCTCCGGGATTCGGACGCCCTCCTCCACGTCGTCCGCGCCTTCGACGACCCGAACAATCCGCACCCCGAGGGGTCTGTCGATCCCGCACGCGACCTCGATCGGCTCGACACCGAGTTCATCCTCGCCGACCTCGCCCTGGTCGACCGCCGACTGGAGCGGCTGAAGACGAGCGGCCGCCACGGGACGCCGGCCGAGCGTGAGTCGAATGAGCGCGAGGAGGCGGTGATCGTCAGGCTGAAGGCGGGCCTGGAGTCCGGCGCGCCGATCCGCGACGTCGCGCTCGAGCCGGACGAGGAGAAGGCGATCCGCGGATTCCGCTTCCTCACCCAGAAGCCCGTCCTCGTCCTGCTCAACATCGGCGAGGACGAGATCGCCGGGGCAGGGGAGCGGGTCGCGACCCTGGCCGCGGCCTACGAGCACCGCAATGCGCTCATCGACGCGCTGTCGGCGCGGATCGAGATGGAGCTCGGCGAGCTCGAGCCGGATGAGGCCGCCGTCTTCATGGAGGAGCTGGGCATCGCGGCGTCCGGGCTCGATCGCGTGATCGAGTTGAGCTACCGCCTCCTCGGCTTGATCTCGTTCCTCACCGCCGGGCCCGACGAGGTCCGGGCATGGCCCATCCGTGACGGCTCGTCGGCGGTCGACGCGGCCGGCGCGATCCACACCGACCTCGCGAGGGGCTTCATCCGGGCCGAGACCGTGGCCTACGAAGACCTGCTGGAGCTCGGGTCGATGGCCGCGGCGCGCAAGGTCGGGAAGCTTCGCTCGGAAGGCAAGACGTACCGCGTCCACGACGGCGACGTGGTCGAGATCCTCTTCAGCAAGTAAACGCGTCGCGGACGAAGGCTCGGTCCGCCCCATTCCGTGGATGCGTATCCGGACGATCCGCCCGGCGGACGATCACGGTCGATCCGCCCGGTGACTGTTCGCGTCATCAGGACGGCCGGGCGGATATCCGGTATGGATCCAGAGGATGACCGACGACGAGATCGGACGAGATCGAAAGCACGTACGCCCGGCGTAAATGGCGGGCGACGATGCCGGACTGAGGGCCCGGCTCAGTTGTCGCGGTCACCTTCGCCCGTCGGGTCGAACTCCGCGATGACCGCCCGATAGTCGGCGCCGCGCTCGTCCTCGGCCAGGTCCTCGTCCGTGTCGATCGCAACGAGGAAGTTCTCGGCATCGACCGTCGAGACGTTGACCGTTGCGGTCAGCCGATCGTCGGAGATGAAGACGAACCCGTGCTCACGCTGGAGCTCGGCTGCGATCGCCTCGATCAGCGTATCGTCCTCGTAGTTGTCCTGGACCTGACGCCGGACCGACTCGACGAGCTCGAAGAACTCGTCGGGATCCATCTCGTCGTCGCGGACGAGGAGGACGTCGGAGAAGATGTCCTCGTCGCCTTCATGGAGCTCGTAGAAGTACACGCCGGCCTCGGTCGGGAAGGGATCGAATGGACGGTCAGTATCGCACGGGGTCCGATCGGGCGGCCGCGGACGGATCGGCCGGAGTCGATCGCCGGTGACGGACGACCGGGACCGGCCGCGCCCGCCGGAGGCGCCGAGCACCGTGCCGGCGGTCGTCGTCGTCGGCGCCGCCGCGCGCGACATCGCCTCGGACGATCGTCGTGGCTGGCGGCTCGGCGGCGGGGTGTCGTACAGCGCGCTGACGACGGCGCGTCTGGGCCTGCCCACCGGGGCGCTCGTCGGCGTCGACGCCGAAGCCTCCCAGGCGGCCGAGCTCGATCTGCTCCGCGAAGCCGGCGTCGACGTGCGTCTGGTCCTGCTCGACCACGGCCCGGTCTTCGAGAACATCGAGCGGCCCGAGGGACGGCTCCAGCTCTGTGGCAGCGCGTCCGATCCGATCCCGATCTCCGCCGTCCCGGCTGCGTGGCTGGCCGCGCCGGGCTGGATCCTCGCTCCGGTCGCGGCGGAGCTGCCGCCGGGCTGGGCGGACGTCCCCGCCGCGGACGCGCTCGTTGCGCTCGGCTGGCAAGGCTTGCTCCGCCGGCTCGTGGCCGGCCGGCCCGTGGATCACGTCGCCCCGGGGCCCGACCCGATCGTCCGGCGGGCGGGCCTCGTCGGATTGTCGCGCGACGACGTTGAGCGGGACGTCGAGCTGACCGATCTGTACAGCTTGCTTCGCCGCGGCGCGTCACTTGCGGTCACCCAAGGCGACCGTGGCGGGCTGATCGTCCACGGCCGGCGCGGCGATGACGAGGCGGCGTTGGAGCTTCGCCATTACCCGGCCGTTCCGAGCCACGAGCCCATCGATCCGACCGGCGCCGGGGACGTGTTCCTCGCCGCGCTCGCTGCCGCCCGGATCGAGCCGCGCCTCGTGGGCGGTCGGATCGGGCAGGGATTCGATCTCCTGCTGGCCGCGTCGGCCGCATCCCTCGTCCTCGAGGGGCCCGGGATGCTCGGCGTCCCCGATCGCGCGGCCGTCAGGCGTCGGATGGGCGAAGCCCTCGGGCGGCGCCCCGCCGCAACCGGCTCCTGACTCGGTCACGGCCTGTCTCGATCGCCGTGTAATCGGTTACACTGCCCGCGCTCGCGGTCGTCCCGCGCGCCGCCACGCCGCGATCGCGATCGCCTTCCGAACCGTCGGTACGCGCCCGACTCGCCGCTCGTTGCTGGTCGCGGAAGGGGCGTGGCGGTAAGGTGTTGACGGACGGGCGCCGGTGCCGGCGCGACGAAAGGACAGGTCGACGACATGACGCAGGTCGCGGAGCCGGGCAGCGGCGTAGCCTCGGCGCAGGACGGAGCCGCTCAACCCACGACCGGCCGGATCCACCACTGGATCGGCGGCCGAATCGTCGAGGGCGCGTCCGGCCGTCGCGGACCGGTCTACGATCCCGCGACCGGTCGGCTCGCACGTGAGGTCGACTTCGCCTCGGTCGACGAGGTCGGCGCCGCCGTGGCCGCCGCCAAGGCGGCGTTCCCGGCGTGGCGCGCGACCTCCTTGTCGAAGCGGACGGACATCCTGTTCAAGATCCGCAACCTCGTCGAGGCGCACCGGAAGGAGCTCGCGGCCCATCTCACCGCGGAACACGGCAAGGTCCCCTCGGATGCGCTCGGCGAGATCGCCCGCGGCCTGGAGAACCTGGAGTTCGCGTGCTCCGTCCCGACGCTGCTGAAGGGCGGCTTCACCGAGCAGGCCTCGACCGGCGTCGACGTGTTCCAGATCCGCCAGCCGCTCGGCGTGGTCGCCGGGATCACGCCGTTCAACTTCCCGGCGATGGTCCCGATGTGGATGTTCGGGACGGCGATTGCGACCGGCAATACGTTCATCCTGAAGCCGTCCGAGAAGGACCCATCGGCGTCGATCTTCCTCGCTGAGCTTCTCCACGAGGCGGGCGTGCCGGACGGCGTGTTCAACGTCGTCCACGGCGACAAGGTCGCGGTCGACGCGATCCTCGAACACCCCGAGATCGCGGCGGTCTCCTTCGTCGGTTCGACCCCGATCGCGCGCTACATCTACGAGACCGGGACCCACAACGGGAAGCGCGTCCAGGCCCTCGGCGGGGCGAAGAACCACATGATCGTCCTGCCGGACGCCGACATCGACATGGCGGCGGACGCCGCCGTGTCGGCCGGCTACGGATCCGCGGGCGAGCGCTGCATGGCGATCGCGACCGTCGTCGCGGTCGGCAACGTCGCCGATCCGCTCGTCGAGGCGATCACGAAGCGCCTGCCAAAGGTCAAAGTCGGTCCCGGGTCCGATCCCGAGGCGGAGATGGGCCCGCTGGTCACGCGCCAGCACCGCGACAAGGTGGCGTCCTATCTCGACAGCTCTGCCGCGCAGGGCGCGACGGTCGTGGCCGATGGGCGTGACCACCCGCTCTTCAAGGAGTCGGATGGGTTCTTCCTCGGGGTGTCGCTGATCGACTACGTCTCGACCGAGATGGACGCCTACAAGGACGAGATCTTCGGGCCGGTGCTCGGGGTCACGCGGGTCGACACCTACGACGAGGCCGTGAAGCTCGTGAACGAGAACCCGTACGGGAACGGAGTGGCGATCTTCACCCGCGACGGCGGCGTGGCCCGGCAGTTCCAGTTCGACGTGAACGTCGGGATGGTCGGAGTGAACGTGCCGATCCCGGTGCCGGTGGCGTACTACTCGTTCGGCGGGTGGAAGAACTCGCTCTTCGGCGACCTGCACGTCTACGGGCCGGAG
>DASXTH010000211.1:0-5411 GCA_036505555.1 Candidatus Limnocylindrales bacterium
CCATGGTCTCTGACGCCGTCCGTGACAACGCATCCGCGGCCGCGACCTCGTCCGTGCTCCGGCGGCGGCGCGTGGGACGACCGGGCACGGCATTCGGCACCATGATCGCGGGGCCGCTTTGGGCGGCGTTCGCCCTCATCAACGCAAGGACCGCTGGGTCGGGCGCGGGCGCCTCGTTCGCGTACAGATCGCAGAAGTTCTCGACGAGCTCCGGATCGAACTGCGTGCCCGCGTGGCGGCGCAGCTCGGCGATGGCGGCTTCGTGGGTGATCGCGCGCTTGTACGGGCGGTCGTGGGTCATCGCGTCGTAGGCATCGGCGATCGCGACGATCCGGGCGCCCAGCGGGATGTCGTTGCCGCGCAGGCCGAACGGGTACCCGTGACCCGAGTAGCGCTCGTGGTGGTGGAGGATGATCGGCACAGCCTCCTTGAGGGCCGCCGCCTGCTCGAGGATCACCTGGCCGATCCGGGGGTGCTGGACGACGGTCCGCCACTCGGCCGACGAGAGCGCCGCAGGCTTTTCGAGGATGTCCTCCGGGACGGCGACCTTGCCGACGTCGTGGAGCAGCGCCGCCGTCCGGATCCGGTCGACCTCGGCCTCCGGCAGGTCGAGGTTGTGGGCCATCGCGACGACGATCGTGGCGATGAGCGCCGACGGCTGGCCGCGGTAATGGGGCAGGGGCGACAGCACCGAGGTCAGACTGGCCGTCGCGGCATCGCGTGCGGTCCGCCCGACCTCGAGCGCCAGCGCGCGGCCGACCGCCGAGATCGGCGCCCGCGGCACGCGGGCGTCCTCGTCGGGCTCGGCGAAGATGTACGTCTGGTTGCGGCCGAGCGACTTCGCCGAGTACATCGCCGCGTCGGCGTCGCGAACGAGCGTATCGGTGCGGAGCACGCCGCCGGACCCACCGGCGATCCCGATCGAGATCGTCACGCTCAGCTCTTGGCCGTCGGCGATCCGGACCCGTTGCCGGGCGACGAGGTTGCGGAGCTTCTCGGTCAGGGTCGCGCCCTCCTCCACGTCGGTCTCCGTCAGGAGGAGCATGAACTCCTCGCCGCCATACCGGCCGACCTGGTCGGAGGCCCGGAGGTTCGCCTTCAGCGTCTGGGCCACCGCGCGCAGGACGATGTCACCGGCCGCATGGCCGTAGGTGTCGTTGACGTTCTTGAAGTGGTCGATGTCGACGAAGGCGACCGACAGCGCCCGTTCGTAGCGGTTCGCCCGCTCGACCTCGGCGAACAGGTTCGCGAGGAGCGTCTGGCGGTTGCTGACGCCCGTCAGCTTGTCGTAGGTCGCATCGTTCGTCGTCTCGGCCAGGGCCACGGCGATCGCGTCGATCGCCCGCCCGAGACGCCCTTCGAGGCCGCCGCCACGGGGCCGGGCGTTGACGCTCACCCCGAGCTTGCCGGTCGCCAGGCGCTCGGCGGCCCGGATGAGCTTGCGGAGCCGGATCAAGGCCGTGAAGAGGACGATGGTCGCGGTCAGCGAGATCCCGATCGTGCCGGCGACGAGCGCCGCGAGGACGGATCGCGTGCCCTCGTCGGTCCACGAATCGACGAGGTCCGGGAAGGCGACCAACGCCACGAGGAGCGAGATCGGTGCGAGGAGCCCCAGCCCCCCAAGCAGTCGCATCACAGCGAAAGGCTAACGGGGCGGGCTTGCCCAGCAGAGCCGCCGTTGGTCCTGTGGACCGCCGACCGAACGTCCCACGACGCGGCTCCGTTCGGCGCCGGCGGGTCGCGGCGAGCCGGCCCGTCATGCGATACTGGCGCGGTCCTCGTAGCCCGCGTGCACTGGCAAGGAGACGGCCGTTGCTCGAGGAAGGCGCGTCATTCGTCCCGTGAGGCGTGTGAGCACCTTCGACGCCCTGCTTCGCCACCGAACCGGCGAAGAACCGCGGGAGATTTCCACCTTCGACCCCGGCCCGGACCGGGGTCGTTTCACGTCCGACCGCGCGGGGTCGCGCTGATGCCCGCGACCGTGATCGTCGGGCTCCAATGGGGCGACGAGGGCAAGGGCAAGACGACCGACTTCCTCGCCGAGCAGACCGCGATCGTCGTCCGCTACCAGGGCGGCGACAACGCCGGCCACACGCTCATGCTCGGCGACGAGGTGTTCAAGCTCCACCTCGTCCCCTCCGGCGTGCTGTACCCGCACATCGTTCCAGTGATCGGGCCCGGAGTCGTCGTGAACCCCGCGACCCTGATCGAGGAGATCGACGGGCTCAACGCCCGCGGCATCGACACGAGCCGGCTCCGGGCGAGCTTCGCGGCTCACGTGATCCTGCCCTACCACCGGGCGCTCGACGTCGCCCGCGAGGCGCGCCTCGGCGGCGCCAAGGTCGGGACGACCGGGCGGGGGATCGGACCGGCGTACGAGGACCGGGCGGCGCGATCCGGGCTCCGCCTCGAGGATCTGCTGGACGCCACGGCCCTGCGGACGAAGCTCGAGCGGGTCCTGCTCGAGAAGAATGCGGTGCTCGCCGCGCTTGGCGCCGAGGTCCGCTTCGAGGTCGAGCCGCTCGTCGAGCAGTGCCTCGCCTGGGGTCGCCGGCTCGCGCCGCACTTCGCCGACGTCACCTGGCTCGTTCAGGACGCACTTCGCCGCGGTGACCACGTCCTCCTGGAAGGCGCCCAGGGCACGCTCCTCGATCTCGACCACGGCTCGTACCCGTACGTGACCTCGTCGTCGCCGATCGCCGGCGGGGCGTGCACGGGCGGCGGGATCGGGCCGCGCCAGGTCGACGAGGTCTTCGGGGTGATGAAGGCGTACGCGACCCGCGTCGGGTCCGGGCCGTTCCCGACCGAGCTCCTCGACGAGGTGGGCTCGGGGATCGCGGCGCGCGGCCACGAGGTCGGCACGACGACCGGGCGGCCGCGCCGGGTCGGGTTCTTCGACGCGGTCTCGACGCGCTACGCGGTCGCGGTCAACTCGGTCAGCTCGATCATGCTGAACAAGCTCGACATCCTGTCCGGCGTCGATCCGATCCGGCTGTGCACGGCCTACGAGATCGACGGGATCCGGGTGGAGGCGTGGCCGTCGTCGGCCGGACTGCTCGAGCGCGCGACCCCGATCTACGAGGACTTCCCCGGCTGGGAAGAGCCGATCCACGCCGTGCGGGCGCTCTCGGACCTGCCCGATGCGGCACGGCGCTATGTGACGGCGCTCGAGGAGACCGCCGGGGCGCCGATCGTGCTCGTGTCGGTCGGCCCGGAGCGGACGCAGACGATCGAGCGAGCGTGGCGCCCGATGCGCCACCGCGCGGCGGTGGGCGCGTGAGCCACCTCGTCCAGCCGACGCGGATCCTGATCGTCGGTGGCGGCGGCCGTGAGCACGCCCTTGCGTGGAAGCTCGCCGCCGAGCCCGGCGTCAACGAGGTCCTGGTCGCACCCGGTTCCGACGGGATCGGGGCCGAGCCGCGGGTCCGCTGCGAGACGGTCGACCCGCTCGACGGAGCCGCGTTCGTCGCCCTCGCTCGCCGCTTCGCAGCCGAGCTCGTCGTCGTCGGGCCGGAGGCGCCGCTCGCCGCCGGCGTCGCGGACGATCTCGTCGAGGCCGGGTTCGCCGTCTTCGGCCCGAGCGCCGCGGCCGCGCGGATCGAGAGCTCGAAGGGCTTCTGCCGCGAGATCGCCGAGGCCGCCGGTGTCCCCATGGCCCGTGGCCGGGCCTTCCCCCAGACGGACCCGTCGGCGGCGCTGGCCTACGCGATGGGCCTCGACCCGCGGGGCGCGGTCGTCGTGAAGGCGGACGGTCTCGCCGCCGGCAAGGGCGTGATCGTCTGTGCCTCTATCGACGAGGCCGCCGCCGCGATCTCGGGTCAGTCGGGCGCGTTGATCGTCGAGGAGCGGCTGACCGGTCCCGAGGCCAGCGTGATCGCGATCTGCGACGGGCGAACGGCGATCGCGTTGCCGATCGCCCGCGACCACAAGCGGCTCGGCGACGGCGACACCGGTCCGAACACGGGCGGGATGGGCGCGTACTCGCCGCTCGAGGACCTGCCGGATGACCGAGGCGAGGAGATCATCGACCGGTTCCATCGGCCCGTCCTCGAGGAGCTCGCCCGGCGCGGAACCCCGTTCCGGGGCGCGCTCTACGCCGGGCTCATGCTGACCGCCGACGGCCCGCGTCTCCTCGAGTTCAATGCCCGTTTCGGCGATCCGGAGACGCAGGCGATCCTGCCCCGGCTCGCTGCGCCACTCGGCCCCATCCTGCTGGCCGCCGCCCGCGGCGCCCTCCCGTCCCGCCTGACCCTCCCGACCTTCCCCGGCGCGAGCGTCGGGATCGTGATCGCGTCGGACGGCTATCCAGGCACACCGAGCGTCGGCGCTCCGATTGGCGGGCTCGAGGACGCGGAAGCCGCGGGCGCGCTGGTCTTCCACGCGGCGACGCGTCGGGTGGACGACCGCTGGCAGACGACCGGCGGCCGGGTCCTGACGGTCGTCGGGCGCGGTCCTGACCTTGCGACCGCCCGGGCCGCGGCGGAGATCGCTTCGGAGCGGATCACGTGGCCCGGATCGCAGCGCCGCCACGATATCGGACGGGCTGCCGGCGCGGTCGTCGGAGCCTCGCGATGATCCGCCGCTACACGCTCCCCGAGATGGGCGCGATCTGGACCGAGCGGGCCCGCTTCGAGCAGATGCTCCGGGTCGAGCTCGCGGTGACCCGGGCCCAGGCCGCCCGTGGGGTCGTCCCGGCGGACGCGCTCGCGAACATCGAAGCGCGCGCCGCCGTCGATCCAGAGCGGATCGCGGAGATCGAGAAGACGACTGACCACGACGTGATCGCGTTCGTCAGCCAGGTCGCCGAGACGATCGGCCCGGACGGCCGCTACCTCCACCTCGGCCTGACGAGCAGTGACGTCGTCGACACGGCGCTGGCCCTCCAGCTCCGCGACGCCGGTGAGCTCCTCCTCCGCGACGCCGACCGACTCGTTTCCACGCTGATCGCCCGCGCCCGCGCCGAGCAGGACACGCTGATGATGGGCCGCACCCACAGCGTCCACGCCGAGCCGATCACGTTCGGTCTGAAGCTCGCCGGCTGGGCGTTCGAGGTCGACCGTGGCCGGCGCCGCCTCGCGAGCGCTGTGGACGAGATCGCGACCGGCAAGATCAGCGGGCCCGTCGGGACGTATTCCCATCTCGGCCCTGACGTCGAGGCGGAGGTCCTCGCCGAGCTCGGCCTCCATGCCGACCCGTCCAGCACCCAGATCGTCCAGCGCGACCGCCACGCCGCGCTCCTCACCACGATGGCCGTCCTCGGTGGGAGCCTTGAGCGGTTCGCGACCGAGATCCGGAACCTCCAGCACACCGAGATCGGCGAGGTCATGGAGCCCTTCAAGCCCGGCCAGAAGGGCTCCAGCGCGATGCCCCACAAGCGCAACCCGATCCTCGCCGAGCGGATCGCCGGCCTC
>DASXTH010000212.1:0-3174 GCA_036505555.1 Candidatus Limnocylindrales bacterium
AGGGCGCCCACACGATCGCGGCGATCTTCCTCGAGACGATCGTCGGGACCAACGGCATCCTCATCCCGCCCGACGGCTACATCCAGGGCGTCCGTGAGCTCTGCAACCGCCACGGGATCCTGATGGTCGCCGACGAGGTGATGGCGGGCTTCGGCCGGACCGGGAAGTGGTTCGCGATCCAGCACTGGGACACGGTCCCGGACCTGATGACGATGGCGAAGGGGCTCACGAGCTCGTACCTGCCCCTCGGTGCCGTGGCGATGAACCACAAGATCGCCGAGCACTTCGACACGACCTTCTACTACGGCGGCCTGACGTACTCGTCGCACGCCGTGTCGTGCGCCGCGGCCCTCGCAAACATCGGGGTGTACGAGGAGGACGGGCTGATCGAGAACGCCGCTCGCCTCGACGGCGTCATGCGCCGCCACCACGAGGAGCTCGCGGCGAAGCACCCGTCCGTCGGAGCGCACCGCAATCTGGGCCTGTTCGGGATCCTCGATCTCGTCCGGAGCCGCGACCCATGGACGCCGCTGACCCCGTTCAACGGGACGAGCGACGAGATGAAGGCGATCGGCAAGTTCTTCCGCCAGAACGGCTTGTACACGATGATCGCGAACAACTCGATCCACACGAACCCGCCTCTGTGCATCACCGAGGAGCAGCTCGGCGAAGGCTTCGCGATCATCGACGCGGCGCTCGACATCGCCGACCAGGCGGTGACCGGCTAGTCGATGGCGACCGCGACGGCGACCCGCGGCGAACGGACCGTCGTCGCTCCCGCCCGCCCGACGGGTGGTCGCGGCCGGCGTGCGCTGAAGTGGCTGATCGTCGGCGTCGCGGTGCTCGTCCTCTGGGAGGGCGTCAAGTTCCTCGGCGGGACGCCGTGGCGGGCGCCGGGGGCCGTGCCCGGGCCGAACAACCCGGTGTTGTGGAACCCGCCGTTCCGCTGGCCCTTAGCGAACGACCTGAACCTGCCCCACGTCTGGAACATCGTCCTCGCGTTCTTCCAGCCCTGGCAGCGCGGCGCCGACCGGAACGTCGCCCAATTCCTGTTCGACGCGGCGATCTACACCTGGCGTGAGGCGGCCCTCGGCTTCGTCCTGGGCGCCGCGATCGGGCTCGTCCTCGCGACGGCCTTCGTTCATTTCCGCTTCCTCGAGCGGGCGTTCGTCCCGTACGTCGTCGCGAGCCAGACCGTCCCAATCATCGCGATCGCCCCGATGATCACCTACGCGTTCGGCGGCAACGTGACGTCGGTCGTCGTGATCGCGACGTATCTGACGTTCTTCCCGGTCACGATCGCAATGATCCGCGGGCTGCGCTCGTTCGATCCGCGCGCCCTCGAGCTGACCCGCTCGTACGCCGCCTCGCGCTGGGCGATCTACCGAAAGCTGCGTCTACCGGCCTCGCTCCCGTACCTCTTCACCGCGCTGAAGATCGCCGCCACCGCGAGCATCGTGGGAGCGATCATCGGCGAGGGGCCGGGCGGGATCGCGAACGGCCTCGGGCGCGTCCTCGACAACTACAACCAGTACTACATCACCGGTCCCGAGAAGCTCTGGGCGGCGATCATCGCCTGCGGCCTCCTCGGGATCGCGTTCTATCTCGTCGTCCGGGCGCTGGAGCTCGTCGTGCTCCGACGCCGGCCCGGCGCAGCCGAGGGGTGAGCACGTGACAGGAGCCACGAACCGATGACTGCCTCTCAGCCCGCGTCCGCCGCGCCGGTCGTCTGGATCGCCGGCGTCGACAAGACGTTCAGCCGCGGCGACCAGGTCCTGACGAAGGCGCTCGAGGGGATCGACCTCTCGATCGAGCGGGGTGAGTTCGTCTCGCTGATCGGCCCGTCCGGGTGCGGCAAGTCGACCCTGCTCCGGATCGTCGGCGATCTGACCTCGCCGACGAGCGGGACGGTCACGGTCAACGGGAAGACCGCCGAACAGGCGCGCCGCGATCGCGACTACGGGATGGTGTTCCAGGCGCCCGTCCTCTTCGACTGGCGGACGGTCGAGGACAACGTCAAGCTGCCGCTCGAGATCCTCGGACAGGATGGCGCGACCCGGACGAAGCGGGCCCGCGAGATGCTCGAGCTCGTCGAGCTGGGCGATTTCCTCAAGCACCACCCGTACCAGCTCTCGGGCGGAATGCAGCAGCGCGTCGCGATCGCCCGCGCGCTCGCGTTCCAGCCCTCGATCCTGCTCATGGACGAGCCCTTCGGCGCCCTCGACGAGATGACCCGCGAGCGGATGAACGGCGAAGTCCTCCGGATCTGGGAACGGACCGGCACGACGATCCTGTTCGTGACCCACTCGATCCCGGAGGCCGTGTTCCTGTCGTCGCGGGTCGTCGTGATGAGCCCGCGACCGGGTCGGATCACGAAGGTGATCGACATCGACCTGCCGCGACCGCGGAACGAGGATTCGCGCGAGACCAGGCGCTACTTCGAGCTCGTGACCGAGGTTCGGGAGGCTCTCCGAGCCGGCGGCGGTCACGGCGGCGACGACGAGGACGACGACGACGACGCTGGATCGATCGAGCGGACGATGGCCGAGGGTTCGGTCGGGTGAGCCTCGGGCTGGGGTTGCCGCAACCGGCGGCCCGGAGTCGCGTTGCGTACCGGGCGGGCCGCGCGGGGCGGCGGTCGGTGGGGACCTTCGTGCCGGCCTTCCTTGTCCTCGTCGCTCTGTTCGCGCTCCTCGAGTACGGGCTCCCGGCCCTGCGGATCGAGTCGTTCCTGTTGCCGAAGCCATCGACGGTCGCGGCGGCCATGAACGAGAACTGGTCGACCGGCCGGTTCGCCCTCCTGCCGTCGGCGATCGCGACGCTCCAGGAGGCGCTCCTCGGGCTGGCGATCGGGACCGCAGCGGGCGTGGCGGTGGCGTTCGCGACGGCGCGCTGGGCCGGCGCCCGCGGGATGCTCCTGCCGCTCGCCGTTGCCGCGAACGCGGTGCCGATCGTTGCGTTCGCGCCTCTCCTGAACAACTGGTTCGGCCTGCTCAACCCGCTGTCGAAGGCCCTGATGGCCGCGGTGCTCGTCTTCTTCCCGGTGATGGCGAACGTCACCCGCGGGCTCGTCCAGGTCGACCCCGCGGCACTGGAGCTGATGCGGTCCTATGCCGCGAGCGAGTGGACGATCCTGCGGAAGGTCCGGATCCCGAACGCCCTGCCGTATTTCTT
>DASXTH010000213.1:0-14749 GCA_036505555.1 Candidatus Limnocylindrales bacterium
TCCAGAACTACGCCCTGGGGATTGCCGTGGGCCTGATCGTCATGGCCGGCTCGTACCTCCTGATCGTGGGGCGCTGATCGATGAAGATCGGCGATCTCCCGATCCTGTCGATCGTCACCTTCCTGCCCCTGGTCGGGGCGATCGTCATCGCGGTCCTGCCCCGCTCCGCCGCGCGGCCGGTCGCCCTCGGCGCGACGCTCGTGACCTGGGTCTTCTCGCTGCTCCTCGTCATCGGCTTCTCGCCGCAGGGCGTGGCCGGGGACACCTCGGGGTTCCAGTACGTCGAGACGATCCCATGGATCCCGCTCTTCGGGATCCAGTACAAGCTCGGCGTGGACGGCCTGTCGCTCATCCTGGTCGTCCTGACTACGACCCTGATGTGGATCAGCATCCTGGCCTCGTTCCGGCCGATCCAGGAACGGGTCAAGGAGTACATGATCTCCTTCCTCATCCTCGAGGTCGGGCTGATCGGGGTATTCGTCGCTCTCGACACGTTCCTCTTCTACATCTTCTGGGAGATCGTTCTCGTCCCGATGTACCTGATCATCGGGATCTGGGGCGGCGCGAACCGGATCTACGCGACGATCAAGTTCGTCCTGTACACGCTCGTCGGGTCGCTGCTCATGCTCGTGGCGATCCTTGCCAGCGCCTACGCCTACCAGGCCGCGACCGGGTCGTGGACCGGCGCCTTCGACTTCGAGAAGCTGCGGACGGCCACCTTCGACCCGAACCTCCAGATCTTCGCCTTCCTCGCGTTCTTCCTGGCTTTCGCGATCAAGGTCCCGATGTTCCCGTTCCACACATGGCTGCCGGACGCCCACGTCCAGGCCCCGACGGCGGGCTCGGTGATCCTGGCGGCGATCATGTTGAAGCTTGGGGCGTACGGCTTCATCCGGTTCGCATTGCCGCTGTTCCCAGCGGCTGCCCACACGTTCGGGCCGGCGATCATCGTCCTGAGCCTGATCGCGATCATCTACGGCGCAATCGTCGCACTCGTCCAGCCGGACCTGAAGAAGCTCGTGGCGTACTCATCGGTCTCGCACATGGGCTTCGTGACGCTCGGGATCTTCGTGTTCAACGAGCAGGGCATGGACGGCGCGATCCTCCAGATGGTCAACCACGGGCTGATCACCGGCGCCCTGTTCCTCCTCGTCGGGGTGATCTACGAGCGGACCCACGACCGGACGATCGCGAAGATGGGCGGGGTCGGCTCGATCATGCCGGTCTACGCGGTCGGGCTCGGATTCTTCGTCTTCGCCTCGGCCGGGCTCCCCGGGCTGGGCGGATTCGTCGGCGAGTTCCTCGTGCTCGTGGGCGCGTTCGAATATGCGCCTGTGGTCGCCGCCGTCGCGACGGTCTGCATGATCCTCGCGGCGGGCTACCTGCTGTGGATGTTCCAGCGGGTCGCGTTCGGCGAGGTGTCGGAGTTCCTCAGGGGCCTCGGCCACCACCTGACCGACATGACCCCGACCGAGATCCTCACGCTTGGCCCGCTCGCGGCGCTGACGGTCGTCTTCGGCCTGTTCCCGAGCTTCGTGCTCGACCTGGTCAAGGGCTCGGTCGAGATGGTCCTAGGGGATGCGGGGCGCCAGGGCTCGATCGAGATCAGCCCGCAGACCGCGGCGATCCTCATCGCGGCGCCGATCCTGTACGTCGTCGCCCGCCTCATCTGGGTCGCCCGGATCGACCTGGGTGGCGGTGGTGGCTCGACCGCGATCGAGCCGGTCGCGAGCGTCGAGGGCGCGTCGTGATCGGCGGGAACGCCTCGTGAGCGCGCACGACCTCAACGTCATCTCGCCGCTCCTCGCGGCCGTCGCGACGGCCCTCGCGATCCTCATCGTCGATCTCGTCCTGCCGAATCGCCCGATGCCTGCGATCGTCGTCGCGCTCGGCGGGCTGGCCGTCACGGCCGCGGTCACGCTGGCGGTCGGGTCCGGGGCCGCCGACACGGCCTTCGGCACCGGCACGAGGGCGATGTACCGCCTCGACGCGTTGACGACGTTCCTCGACTTGCTGTTCATCGCGATCGTGGCGATGACGATCGTCTTCGGTCCCGACTACCTGACGCCGCGGAAGCTACCGGTCGCCGAGTTCGCCACGATCCTCGTGTTCGCGATGTGCGGCGCGATGGTCATCGCCGCGTCGGCCGACCTGCTCCTCCTCTTCATCGGCCTCGAGCTCATGGTCCTGCCCGGCTACCTGCTCGCCGGCTATCACAAGTCGGACGGCTACTCGACCGAGGGCGCGATCAAGTACTTCCTCCTCGGTTCGTTCAGCTCGGCGATCTTCCTGTTCGGGCTGGCGTTCGTGTGGGGGCTGTCCGGCTCGACGAACATCCAGGCGGTCGCCACGACGTTGAGTGGTGTGTTCAATCACACGACCCCGTTCAGCCCCGGCCTGGCGATGGGGTTCGCGTTCCTGACGACGGGTGTCGCGTTCAAGATCGCCGCAGTCCCGTTCCACTACTGGACACCCGACGCGTACCAAGGCTCGCCGACGCCCGTGACGGGCTATCTCTCGGTCGGGCCGAAGATCGGGGCGTTCGCGCTGATCCTGCGGTTGTTCGTCGAGGCGCTCGGGCCGCTCAAGGCCGACTGGCTGCCCGTGGTCGTCGTCCTCGCCGCGACGACCATGACGCTCGGCAACCTCGTCGCGCTCACCCAGGACAACGTCAAGCGGATGCTCGCGTACAGCTCGATCGCTCATACGGGCTACATGCTCGTCGGGCTCGCGGCCTTCGCCGGCGGCCAGCAGCAGGGCCTCGAGGGGCTGCTCTTCTACGGCGCCGCGTACGCGTTCATGAACCTCGGCGCGTTTGCGGTCATCGCCGCCCTCCAGAAGCGCGCGGGCGTGACGTCCGGGCTCGCGACGTTCGCCGGGCTGGGTCGCAAGGAACCGGTCCTCGGGTTGCTGATGACCCTGTTCCTGCTGTCCCTGACCGGGATCCCGCCGACCGCGGGCTTCTTCGCGAAGGCGCTGATCATCGTCGCCGCGGTCCAGGCCGGCGGGTGGGTCGGCGTCCTGGCCGTGCTGATGGTGCTCAACGCCGCGGCCGCCGCGTTCTACTACCTGCGAGTGATCGTGTACATGTACATGCGCGATCCAGCGACCGAGGCGCCGGCGCTCCAGCACGGCGCGCTCCTGTGGGGAGGCCTCGCGACCGCGACCGCGCTGACGATCGTGCTGGGCCTGATCCCGGGCCTGATCCTGCCAATGATCACGAACGCGGCGACCGCGATCTCGCACTAGTCCTCGCGCCGGGCCGCCGCTCGAGGCTGAGCTTCGCCGCCCGGATCGTTCCGCCTTTCGCCCCGCCGAGCTTGCCACGCGCGACCCGCTCCGGGTCCTTGGCGGGCTGATCGCTCAACGTCTCCGGGTCCTCGCCCGCTGAGATCGCAGCGACGATGTCCGCGATGGACTTGGCGCGCTGGTTCGGGTCACGGGGGAGCTTGCGTTTGATCGCGGTCATCAGTCCCCGATCCCTTCGATCGGATCGCCCATGAACAGAAACCACACAAGGCGGCCAATCAGCACAACCGCCACGATCGCGCCGATTGAGCCAGCCACGATCCAAACAGCGTCTCTCATGCAACGAACTCTCGCGGGCTACCTAAGCATCGTCAACGGCAGGCACGCTCAAACTGAATCACTACCCGGATTCGGCTAACAAATCGGCTCCGACTGGCAGGTCGTCGCGCGACGGGCTTCCTAGTGCGCTGGTGATGCGCGTATGGCAATGTCTGGCCCGCCGGCGCCCGATGCGGGGCGGGCGCGTCACTCGCAGCCGCTACGGCGTGACCTCCACCCCGGGCAGGATCTTCCGCAGCGCCGCCGCCATCGTGTCCGCGCTCACGCCGCCGAGCGCGCCGTCTTGCACGATCCCGGCCTTGTCGATCCAGAAGTGGATCGGCAGCGTGTACGTCCCCCACGTCCGCTGGGCGTTCCCGTCGCTGTCGAGCCCGAGCGCGAGTCGCGCCTTCGTCCGCTCGGCGAACTCCGCCACCGTGCCTTCATCCTCGCGGATGTCCACGGCGATCACGACGAGCCCGTTCGAGGCGTAGCGAGCGGCGATCCCGCTCATGAGCGGGAACTCGTCGATGCACTCGGCGCAGGTCGTCTGCATGAAGTTGAGCCAGACCGCCTTGCCGCGGAGGAGCGACAGGTCGATCGTGCCGCCGCCGACCTGTGGAACGACGAGGGGCGGCGCGTGTTGGCCGACGTGGAACGCGGCACCCGGGTTGGCGCCCGACGGAACCAGCCCGCTTGCGGCCGGGGACCCGCTCGGCGCGACCAGGGACGGCGCCGCCGAGGCCGACGGCGCGATGGACGGGGAGGGAGCCACCGACGGCGAGGGCGTCGGGCGCAACCCGACCGGATCCGGTCCGACGAACACGAACGCGGCCAGGATCCCGACAGCGACGACGACGCCGGCGAACAGGCCGGCGAGGATCGCGATCCCGGTCTTCATGCGCCGGGAGGGTACCAGTACGGACGGGCGAGAGCGTCACGGCCCGGACGCGGGTAGGCTGGCGCTCCCGTGAGGTCCCTCTTCCGCGCGCTCCGCGATCGACTCCTGCCGGCCATCCTGACCGCGGCGGGCGTGACGCTCATCGCCGCGGGCCTTCTGAGCTACTCGTCCAACGTCGAGGCCGCGGACTCCACAGCCGACGTGGCCGCGGAGCCCACGATCGTCGCCGCCGAACCCACCCAGAGCGCCGTCGTCCCGTCGCTGCCCCCGATCAACGCATCCGTCCCGCCATCGACCGCCCCTTCGCCCAGCCCGATCGCAAACCGGGTGGCGACCCGGGTCGTCGTCCAGGCCCTCGGGATCGACCTCCCCGTGATCAAGCCTCGCGGCTCGTCCTCGACCTACCCGCAGTGCAACGTCGCGATGTACATCCAGGAGCTCTCGCAGCCGGGCGCCGGACGGTCGACGTACATCTACGCCCATGCCCGCGACGGAATGTTCGGGCCGATCTACGAGCGCGCGATCCAGAAGAAGCACGGCGGACCGAAGTCGATGATCGGGATGGTCGTCCAGGTGTACACGAGCGACGACTTCCTGTTCGAGTACGCCGTCACCGAGGTCCGCCTCCACCAGCTCAACCTCGACGACGCGATCCGGGCGACGACCGAGGAGCTCTGGCTCCAGACGTCCGAGGGCCCGAAAGGCACGCCCGGCAAGACGCAGCTCCTCGCGAAGCCGCTGATCACGCTGCCGGCGGACCACAAGGCGGCCCACCCGACACCGCATCCGGTGAGCTGCGCCTGACCGACGGCCCGGAACGGGCCGGTAGGAGCGCGGCGGCGAACTCGATCGGCCGCTGCTAGGCTCGCCACCCATGCGCCGCCAGATCCGCCTCCTCCGCGACCGACTCGTTCCGGCCCTCCTGACGGCGGCCGGCGTGACCCTGCTGGCCGGCGGCCTGCTCCAGGTCGGTAGGGCCGCCGACGCCCGATCGATCGCGGGGGGATCGTCGCCGTCTGCCGAGCCGCTCGCGTCGACGCCCGGCTTCGTCATCCCGAGCCTGCCGCCGGTCTACGGCTCGCCGGGGCCGAGCGCCCCGCTCCCGAGCAGCGACCCGAATCGGGTCGCGACCCGGATCGTGATCGAGGCCCTCGACATCGACCTGGCGATCGTCCCGCCGCCCGCCGGTTACCCGTGGTGCAACGTCGCCATGTACATCGACGACCCGCGCCTGGGCCAGCCGGGTCAGGGCCGCTCCGTCTATCTCTACGCCCATGCCCGGGACGGGATGTTCGGGCCGCTCTGGCAGCGGATCACGCTCGGACGCAACGGCGGCGCGAAGTCGCTGATCGGCCTGCCGGTGTTCGTCTACACGAGCGACGACCGCGTCTACGAGTACGCGATCACGAAGATCCATCCGCAGGTCACCGCGGACGCACACTTCCTCGACAAGCCGATCGCGGTGAAGTCAGAGACGCTCTGGCTCCAGACCTCGACGGGGCCCACCGCGAAGTACCCGAAGCTCCAGGTCGAGGCGACGCCGTTCTACGACACGGTTGCCGGGCACGCCGCATCCCACCCGAAGGTCCGCATCGTCGACTGCAGCCACTAGGCCGGCGAGCGGGCGACCCGGGAGGCGCCTCTCCGCGGCCGGCTCAGATCCAGTCGATCCGCCGCAGCACGACCGCCGCGCCGACCGCCACCGCCACGATGACCGCGGTCACGATCCAGAACCCGGCGAACTCGGCCCCCTGGAACGCGGCTCCCGCCTCGCTCATGCCGAAGACCCCGGCCGCCGCGCCGACACCGGCGAGGATGACCGTGACCCCGGTCAGCCGCTTCATGATCCGCGACAGGTCGTTGTTGACGATCGAGACATAGATGTCGAGCGTGCCCGAGACGAGGTCGCGGTAGTTGTCGAGCTCGTCGGTGACCCGGATCAGGTGGTCGTAGACGTCGCGGAAGTAGACGACGTGGGCCGGCTCGATGTAGGCGACCTCGCGGTTCGTCAGCTGGTTGAAGATCTCGCGCGCCGGCGAGGTCGCACGACGGAGGTCGATCAGCTCCCGTTTCAGGCCGAACAGCCGCTGGAGCGTCCAATCGGAGGCGCCCTGCATGACCCGGTCCTGAAGCGCGTCGATGTCGTCGCCGATTCGATCGAGGACGGGGAAGTAGCCGTCGACGATCGTGTCCGCGATCGCGTAGAACAGGTAGTCCGGGCCTTTCCGGAGCGCGTGGTCGACCCCGAACCGGAGCGGCGCGGTCGAGGACTTGCCCAGGGAGCCGTCGTGGACCGACAGCAGGTAACCCTTGCCCAGGACGAAGTCGATCTCGGCCGCGGCGGCCTCGCCCGCGTAGTGGAGCGCGAAGAGGACGATGTGGACGACGTCCGCGTCGAACGTCTCGATCTTCGAGCGCTGGTTCCGCTCGCGGATGTCCTCGGCGATCAGCGGGTGGAGCCCGAGGGCATCGGCCGCGGCCTTGACCTGGTCGTCGTCCGGGCTTTCGAGATCGATCCAGACCCGCGGATCCGGGCCCGCCATGAAGCGGGCGAGGTCGGTGAGGTCCATCGATTCCTTCGCGTCGTCGCCGATGCAGGCGACGATCCGGACGGCGCCCGGCTGGGTCGCGCCGAGGGGCGTCTCCTGCCGCTGGTGGCCGGGCCGACCAGGTGGCGCCGGATCCGCGTCCCCACCGCCGTCAGAGGGCGATCGCCGAGTCGAACTCGTCTCCGCCATCGGCTCTGTCGGTGCCTCCTGCGCTGGACGTCCCGGCGCCGGCCGGCACCGCCTCGCCGAGTCTACGCGTCCGCCCGAGGGCGAGCCCGGGCGGGATCGCGATGATCGTGACGACGCCCGCGGCAAGGAACATCCCCACGAGGATCCCGGATGCCTCGCGCGCGGCCCACGCCTCGAGCGCGTTCACCACGAGGCCGTCGCGGAGCGGACGGTCGCGGAGCTCGGCCGGAATCACATCCTTCCAGCCGTCCGGGTTCGCGGCCGAGAAGAGCCGGTCGTAGAGGCGGTCGATCGTCGTCGAGCCGTACGCCGTCAGGATCGCGACGCCCACCGCCATCCCGATCATCCGGGCGACCGTGACGATCGCGCTTGCCATCCCGAACGACGCCCGCCCGGCGCTCTCGACCGCGGCGGTGCTCCGCGGGGTCACGGTCAGCCCGAACCCCAGCCCGAACAAGCCGAGGACCGCGGCGACGGTCCCGATCGAGACCGCCGGCGTCCACCCGGACATCAGCCAGAGCGTGGCCGCGCAGAGGAACAGCCCCGCAAAGGTCACGATCCGCAGCGACAGGACCCGGACCGCGAACCCCGACACGAGTGCGCCGACGGCTGTCGCGCCCGCGAGCGCGCCCAGGGCGAGTCGCTGCTCCGCGGGTCCGCCGTAGAGGACGCGGTCGACGAACACCGCGCCGCCGATGATCGCCGTCGCGAACGCGTAGCCGGTGAGGAGGGAGACGAGCGCGGCGCTCGAGAAGGACACGCTCCGGAACAGGCGCGGATCGAGGAACGGGTTCGCGCGATGGAGTCCGCGGACGATCGTCAGCAGCGTCGCTACGACGGCGAGCGCGGCCAGGGCGGCGCCGACCTGGATCGGGTCCGGGCCGCCGATGTCGGCAACCCCGATGAGGGTCACCGCGCCGAGGGCCGCCGCGAGGGCCAGGCTCCAGACCACGGCGCCGCGGACGTCCGGCCCACCGCGCCGCCGTGGCGTCTCCCAGCCGTGCGACGCGGCCCACGCGATCAGGAGCGCCGCGATCCCGATCGGGACGTTCACGTAGAAGACCCAGCGCCAGGCCGGCGTCAGCGCCGCCCGCATCGGATCGGGATCGGGGATGCCGAGGCGGTCGAGGCCGCCCCCGACGTCGAACCCGCCGAGGATCGCGGCTCCCAGAAAAGGCCCGGCGGCCATCCCCAGGAACGTCAGGCCGCCGATGATCCCGAGCGCACGCGGCCGGTCGTGGCCCCCGAACAGGTGCGAGGCCGCCGCCGTCCCGACCGGGACGAGGACGCCGCCGCCGATGCCCTGGATGACGCGCCCGACGATCAGCTCGTCGATCGTCTGGCCGCGCCCCGCCGCCAGCGATCCCACGATGAACACGATGAGCGCCCCCAGGAACAGCCGGCGGGCGCCCCACACGTCGGCGAGGCGGCCGGCGAGCGGCATCGCCACGACGTACGCGAGCAGATAGCCGTTGACGATCCAGGACGCGTGGCGGAGCTCGGCGAACGCCGGCTTGCCGAGCTCATCGGTCACCGCGAGGTCGAGCAGGATCGACGGCAGCGCGGTGGCGGTGATCATCAGCTCGAGACCGGCGAGGAACACGCCGATCCCGAAGACGGCGAGGAGGCTCCAGGCGTTGAACCGGCTCACCCGGGCAGCGTACAGGGCGGCGACCTGCCGGCCCGCCCCCAACCAGTGGCCGCGCCATCCGGCCTGAACCGGGCGGCCGGGCCGGTGGATCAGGCGGGCTCGGCCGCCTTCTCGTCAGGCGGCTTCGCTGCAGCGGGGTCGTCGTCGATGTTGGAGGAGAGCGGCGTCGACAGAACGTCCGGTGGATGCCCCTTGTCTGGCAACGCCAGGTCGTTCGCGACGACGATCGGGGATGGCACGGCGAAGGTCACGGTTGCCGGGGCAACCGGCGCCGGCGCGCCGCCCGGGACTGTGACGTCCAGACCCGGATCGACTCGCATCAGGAGCAGCCCGCCGAACACGCCGCCGCCGTCGGGGACTCTGAAGTACTCCGTCGTCTTGCCTCCGCTGGTGAAGCTCACGATCGCCTCGGCCCTCGTGCCGGACCCCTCGGGGAATCGGCGCTGGATCACCTTCCGCGGCGGGAAGCGCGGGTCGAAGCTCACGATGGTTGCGCCCTTGCGAATGGGCACGGGCAGGGCCGGGTTGAATCGTCGAACGACGACGAGCTTCCGGGCCTCGAGGTACTCACCCGGCTGGAACCAGATCTGCTCGAAACCCCAGACAGCCGCGAACAGGTCGTCAAGCGGGAACCACTCGCCCGCGTACTTCTTCCTGTCCTCGGGCGTCGGAAAGTGCGTCTTCGAGGGAACGGCCATCGGATCGAGGATCCGCGTCTGCTCGATCTTGCCGGACTTCCGATACCCGACGAACGCCGCTCGATGCAGCGCCCCACTGTCGCCGATGAACCGCCGGAAGTGGTCCGAAAGGTCGTCTGAGTCGAGTCCGCCGATCAGCATCTCACCATTCTTGAGACCCGCCCGGATGCCCTCCTGTCCGCGCTTCTCCTGCCCCTTGCTGTGCTTGTAGCGCTTCGTCAGCGCGGCCTGCATCTGGCTCGTGCTCGAACCGTTGCGCAGGGTCTCGTCGCCCGACTCGAGTGCGAGCGCCACGATCTCCGCCTGGGTTGACCTGGCCGGATGCTGCCCAAGGAACGCGAAGTTGATCCCGTACAACAAGGCCGTGAAGGTGCAGGACCAGAAGTTCGGGCCGGAGAGATTGTTGCCCTTCGGATCCGTGAAGTGCCCGGTCAGCCGTTCGTTGAAGAACGCCGGGAAATAGGTCCAACGATTCCCGATCAGGATGTACTGGCCCGGCATCGTGCGTCTCCTTGCCTACGGCCCCCGGCAACTTCGCGCGCTGACGACGGTAGCGGGCGTGCGTCACCGGGTCGTCTCGCTCGCTGGATTGACAGCGTCGACCAACCGTGGTTAGGATCAACCCGCATTGATATAAACCGCCGTTGATCCGACGCGCGGTCCCGAGTCCCCAGCCGGAGCAATCGACCCCTGAGTCCCTCGCCCGCACGCGTTCGCAGCACGATCGCCAACGCCGTCCTCCAGCCCGAGGAGTTGCGCGAGCTTCGCCTCGTCCACAAGGCGCTCGCGGACGTGAACCGGCTGCGGATCGTCCGCCGGCTCGCCCAGGCCGAGGCGACCGTCGCCGAGCTGGTGTCCCAGGTCGGACTCTCCCAGCCTCTGGTCTCGTGGCACGTCGGGCGGCTCCGGGCCGCCGGACTCGTCGCGACGCGGCGGATCGGGCGTGAGACGGTCTGTCGCCTCCGGCCGGAGGCGTTCGCCGAGTTCGCCGAGCGCCAGGCGGCCATCCTCGGCATCGGCGGCCCGGCCTCGCCTGAACGAGCGGCGTCGTGAGCGGCTCGCTCGTCAGCCCGGAGCTCCGGTCTCGGGTTCGCGGGATCGCGGTCCCGATCGCCGTCGGCCTCGGCCGGCTTGGGCTGACGCCGAACGCCCTGACGCTGATCGGCTTCGCGATCGCGGTCGTGGCCGCGTTCGCCGCGGCCCAGCAGGCCTGGATCGCGGCCGGGCTCCTCGTCATCTTCGGCGGTGTCTTCGACCTCTTCGACGGCGCCCTCGCCCGGGCGACCAACAAGGTCAGCCGCCTCGGCGCATTCATGGACTCGGTCTTCGACCGTTGGGGCGAGGGCGTCGTCTATGTCGGGATCGTCGTGGGCTCAGTCGGCTTCGGCTACCGGGCGGTTCCATGGCTGGCCGGAATGGCGATGTCGGCGGCGTTCATGGTGAGTTATGCGCGGGCCAAAGCGGAGAACCTCGGGTTCGCTTCCGGGCGCGGTATCGCGAACGTCGGCCTTGCCCCGCGCGAAGTGCGCATCGTCATCCTCACGGTCGGACTCCTCGTGTCCGGTCTGGCCGGGACTGCCTGCACCGACACAAACGGCGGGTTTCCGTGCTCCGATGACTGGGTTGCGCCGGCTGCGCGGGTCCTCGAGGTGACGCTCGCCCTGATCACCGTCCTCGCCGCGATCACCACCATCCAACGAATTGTCCACGTCGTCCGCCAGTCAGCCAGTGAGGAGCACGAGTGAGCACGAACGGAGCCAACGGCAAGAACGGCCACGCCCCGAGGAAGAAGATCCGCGTCGCGATCGTCGGCGTCGGCAACTGCGCGAGCAGCCTCGTCCAGGGCCGCTACTACTACGAGAACGCCAAGGACAACGAGTTCGTCCCCGGGCTGATGCACGTCAACCTCGGCGGCTACCACATCCGCGACATCGAGTTCGTCGCCGCCTTCGACATCGACAAGAACAAGGTCGGCAAGGACCTCTCCGAGGCGATCTACACGAAGCCGAACAACACCTACGTCTTCCAGCAGGTGCAGAAGCTCGACGTCCCGGTCGAGCGCGGCATGACCCATGACGGCCTCGGCAAGTACCTGAGCCAGATCATCGAGAAGGCGCCCGGCCCGACGGCCGACATCGTCGGCATCCTCAAGGAGCGCAAGGTCGACCTGATGGTCTCGTACCTGCCGGTCGGCTCCGAGCAGGCGACGAAGTGGTACGTCGAGCAGGCCCTGAAGGCCGGCGTCGGCTTCATCAACGCGATCCCCGTGTTCATCGGCCGCGAGCCGTACTGGCAGCGCCGCTTCGCCGAGGAGGGCCTCCCGGTCATCGGCGACGACATCAAGAGCCAGGTCGGCGCGACGATCAGCCACCGCGTCCTCACCCGTCTGTTCATGGACCGCGGCGTCCGGCTCGACCGAACCTACCAGCTGAACTTCGGCGGCAACACGGACTTCCTGAACATGCTGGAGCGCGAGCGGCTCGAGTCGAAGAAGATCTCGAAGACCAACGCGGTCACCTCGATGCTCGACTACGACATGGACCCCGACAACGTCCACGTCGGTCCGAGCGACCACGTGCCGTGGCTCCAGGACCGCAAGTGGTGCTACATCCGGATGGAGGGCACGACCTACGGCGACGTGCCGCTCAACGCCGAGCTCAAGCTCGAGGTCTGGGACAGCCCGAACAGCGCCGGCGTCATCACCGACGCCATCCGCTGCCTGAAGCTCGGTCTCGATCGCGGCCTGAAAGGCACGCTCGTGGCGCCCTCGTCGTACTTCATGAAGAGCCCGCCGATCCAGATCCACGACGACATCGCCCACAATCGGGTTGAGGCGTTCATCCGCGGCGAGGACAACGAGACGCTCGTCGGCACCGAGAACCTGACGAAGGCCCAGCTGAAGAAGCTCGCCTCGACGGCCCCGGTCGGCGCGGGCAAGAAGGCGGCCGCCGCGTCGGCCCGATGACGGCGGGCCAAACCCCGAGCCCCGGCACCGGCCGAGGCAAGGGCGGTCTCGAAGCGCCGCATCGCCGGCGCGAGCAAGGACCGCGGATCGTCGAGAAGACCGCGGTCGCCGCGTATGCGGCCGCCGTGTGGGTCGTTGCCCACGTCCCACCGCGCCTCGCGGCGTGGGTGATCGGGACCGCCAGCCAGGCCGGATACCTGCTCTGGCCGTCCAAGCGGGCCTGGTCGAACGCGAACTTCGGGCGGGTCGCCGGACGGCCGCCCGGCGACCGTCGCGTCCGCCGGCTCGCGCTCTCGGCCTACCGCGAGTACGCCCGGTATCTCGTCGAGACGATGCGGCTCGAGTCGCTTTCGCCCGATGACGCGATCCGGCGCGTCGTCCAGCCCGATCTCGACCGGATCGAGGAAGAGTGGCGGGCCTCGCCGGGTGGACTGATCTTCGCCCTCGGCCATGTCGGGAACAACGAAGCCGTGGCCGCAGGCGTGGCGAACCGGGGCTGGCCGATCAGCGTCGTCGCGGACGACTCGAGCTTCCCCGAGATGTTCGAGCGGTTCCGCCGCCTGCGCGAGGCGTGGGGGGTGCACGTGATCCCGTGGCGGAACCTGCGCGAGATCTACGCGGTCCTGAAGCGCGGCGAGATGCTCGCCCTGCTCGTCGACTGGGGCTATCGCGCCGACGGAATCCCGGTGCGTCTGTTCGGGTCGTGGACGACGCTCCCGGCCGGCCCCGCGACGCTCGCGGCCAAGACCAGCTCGCGGATCCTGCCCGTCGCGATCCGGCGAGGCTCCGACGGGCTGTTCCACGTCTCGTTCTCGCAGACGATCACCGTCGCCTCGGCGTCCGACGCCGACGTCGCGCGGGCGACCCAGGAGATGGCCGACGCGCTCGAGGCCACGATCGCCGCCGCGCCGTCGCAGTGGTACAGCTTCAAGCCGATCTGGCCGCCGAGCGATGACGAGGCCGCCGAGCTCGAGGCCCGGGCCGCCCGGATGCTGTCCGGTGAGGCGGCGCCGCGGCTGGCGCGTGGCACGGCGGGCGCGGAAGGCGCGAACGGCGCGAACGGCGCCGAGAGCACGGGCCTCGCGCCCGGCGCTGACCCAGCCGACCTCGTCGCCCCGTCGCTCGAGGACGCACCGGGCGCGGGCGATCCGGACACGATCCTGACCGCGGAGTCCGCGTCGTCGTGACCGCGCCCGCGACGGCCGACGCACCCGACGGCCGGACGGCGGCAAGCCCCCGCGGCACGCTCGTGCAGCGGACCCGGGTCGGCGGCTTGCGCGCGCTTTCGTGGGTCGCCTGCCGGCTTCCAGAGGGCATCGCGGTCGGCCTTGCCGACGGCGTCGGTTGGCTCTGGTACAAGCTCGCGCCGGGGCGCGCGGCGCAGGCACGTCGGAACCTCGGGCGGGTCGTCGCCGCGCTCGAGGCCCGCGACCGGGGGTCGGCCCGGGTTCGGGCCGCCGCCCACGATCCGCGCGTCCTCGAGCAGCTCGTCCGCGCCGCGTTCCAGCACGACGCCCGCTACTACCTCGAGATCCTGCGCGTCCCCAGCCTCGGCCCCGAGATCTTCGAGCGGAGCGTCGTCGTCGAGACGCCTGGCACCGTCGAGCAGGCGTTCGTCGGAGGTCCGGTGGTGTTCGTCTCCGCCCATCTCGGCCCGATCGAGCTGCCGGCGCTCTACCTCGCCAACCGCTCCGGCCGGACGTTCGTCGCGCCGATGGAGACGGTCGACGACCCGGCCCTGCAGGGTTGGTTCGAGCGGACGCGCGGCCGGCTCGGCGTCCGGATCGTCGGGTTGCGCGCCGCCCGTCGGGCGCTCATGGACGCGGTCCGGGCCGGCGATCCGATCGGGATCGTCGGGGACCGCGACGTCGCGGGCGGTGGGCTCGAGGTGACGCTCTTCGGGGCGCCGGCTCCACTCCCGATCGGGCCCGCCCTGATCGCGATCGAGACCGGCGCACCGTTGTTCGCCGTCGGCGTCCGGCGGCTGCCGGATCGGCGGATCGCGGGCCGGCTGCTGGCCGTGCCGGTGGCGACCGAGGGCAGCCGGCGGGAGCGGATCGCCATGACGCTGGCAGGGATCGCCGCAGCGTTCGAGGACCTGATCGCCGACGCCCCCGAGCAGTGGTCCGCGGTGTTCTTCCCGATCTGGCCGGATCTCGCAGCCTCGACCGGCGACGGCGACCGATGACCGACCGTCTCGGCCGGGCGGATCTCCACGTCCACACCCTC
>DASXTH010000214.1:0-12512 GCA_036505555.1 Candidatus Limnocylindrales bacterium
GGATCCGATCCGCGGCGACCACGAGGTAGTTCATGTCGGACGCGTGACAGGTGTACCCGACATGCGGGCAGGTGGGGTCCTGGGCCATCGGGCCGACGACACCCTGATCGCCGACCACCGTACCCTCGCCGCGGCAATGCGGTGCTGACGTCAACACGATGGCATCGCCGTGCCGCGCATAGACGCCGCCCGAGCAGTAGCCGGGAATCTGCTGCCCTGCCAGGACGGGCGGGTCGTACAGCGGGGTGGTACGCCGCGGTGTCGCGATCGTCGTCACGGTCCAGAGGGCCCCGATCCCCAGCAGGAGGCCGGCGAGCGCGGCGATGACGAGCCGCCGAGCGCGGACCAGCCGACTGGTCCTGGGCGCGGGCATCAACGGTCGTCGACGTGGGAATGAGAGTTGGTGGGCGACACTGGACTCGAACCAGTGACCTCTTGCATGTCAAGCAAGTGCTCTAACCAGCTGAGCTAGCCGCCCGGGCGGCTCCGGCGACGCGGACCCTGGCTGGGGGCCGTCCGTCGGAACCTGACCGTCAGGTCCGAATCGAACCGTGTCGTGTCCGTCGTTTGGGATACGAGGTGTTCCAGTCCTCGCCGGCGACCACGCCACGTCCCGATCCGGGCTCGATGGCTCGGCGCATTGTAGCCGAGGGTCGGACGGGCGACAACGCGGGCAACGGCTAGTAGCCGTATTTGCCGGCGGAGCTCGGGCTTGGCTGCGCGGCCGGTGCGCTCGGGGCGACCGACGCCGGGGCGACCGATGCGGGAGCGGCGGACTGGCCGGCCGGCGGGGCACTCGAGCCGGCGCCGCCTGGGGTGCACGCCGCCGCGGCGAGACCGAGCAGCAGGATGCTCGCGAGCAAGGGACGACGTCGAGCGTGGTGGTTCATGTCCTTCATACGTTGCCGGTTCGCAGAGCGGTTTTGCAAACCGCGATGATGGCTGTATGACGCAGGAACGATCGGCCATCGAGCTCGTGGACGCGGGCGACGGGCGCCGACTGGACCGGTTTGGCGATCACCTCGTGGATCGGCCGGCGCCCGGCGCGGCGGCTCCAGCGCGGCTGCCCGCAGCCGCCTGGGCGACCGCCGATCTCCGCTTCGAGCGCGGACGCGGCTGGGAGGGCGGCTCGCGCGAGCCTTGGACGGTGGATGTGGACGGTCTGACCCTCGAGCTCCGTCCGACCGACGCGGGTCAGGTCGGTCTATTCCCGGAGCATGTCGCGTTGTGGGCATGGCTGCGTCGTGCCCTCGCCGGCCGCCCCGAGCCCCATGTGCTCCACCTGTTCGCCCACACCGGCGCGACGACCCTGGCCCTCGCCCATGCCGGCGCGCGGGTGACCCACGTCGACGCGTCACGGCCTGCCCTTGCGTGGGCCCGCCGCAACGCGGAGCTGTCCGGGCTCGCAGACGCCCCGGTCCGCTGGATCATCGACGACGCCCTGGCGTTCACCCGCCGCGAGGCCCGCCGCGGGCGCCGCTACGCCGGGATCGTCCTGGACCCGCCGAGCTTCGGTCACGGGCCGCGCGGGACCCGCTGGGAGCTCGCAGACGCGCTCCCGGACCTGCTCGACGCGTGCGCCGCCGTTGCCCGCGACGACGTGTTCCTCCTCCTGACCGCGCACACGACGGGCCTCGAGCCGGACGCGCTCGCCGACGCCCTCGGGGACGCGTTCGATCCGGGACCGGGCGGAGAGCTGGCCGCCGATCGGCTCGACGAGCGAGCGACGAGCGGCGCGATCCTGCCGCTCGGCGCAGGAGCCCGCATGATCCGCGGATGACCGACTCCCGCGCGACCCCGGACGCGCCGATCACGAGCCTGACGAATCCGCGGGTGAAGGCCGCGGTCCGGCTTCGCGCCCGGCGCGAGCGCGAGACGACGGGGCTGACGATCGTCGACGGCGCCCGCGAGATCCTCCGCGCGCTCGATGCGGGCGTGCGCATCGAGACGGCGTTCCTCGCCGAGGACCTCATCCGGACGCCCGACGCCGAGGCCGCCGCGGAACGGCTCCGTCACCGCCCGACGACCATCGCGGTCAGCCCGGCCGTGCTCGCGAAGGTCGCCTTTGGCGAGCGCTCGGACGGCGTGGTCGCAATCGTCGAGACACCAAACGCGGATCTCGCCGACCTCCGTCTCCCGGACGATCCGCTCCTCGTCGTCCTCGAGGGTGTGGAGAAGCCCGGGAATCTCGGGGCGGTGATCCGGACGGCGGACGGCGCGGGCGCCGCTGCGGTGATCGCCGCCGATCCCCTCACCGACCCGTTCAACCCGAACGCGATCCGCGCGTCGCTCGGGACGATCTTCGCGCTGCCGGTCGTCGCGGCGTCCACGGCGGACACGATCGCCTGGCTGGCCGACCGCGGGATCAAGGTCGTGGCCACCATCGTCGATGCGCCAACCGCCTGGACGGACGCGGATCTCACGGGTCCGCTCGCGATCGCCCTCGGCAACGAGGCGGACGGACTCTCGGCCGCGTGGCACGATGCCGCGGTGACCGCGATCTCGATCCCGATGCGCGGCATCGCCGACAGCCTGAACGTCTCGACCGCGGCGGCGGTCGTGCTCTTCGAGGCGGTCCGTCAACGGGGCGTCACGCGCGATCGAGGACACTGAGCCGATGGAGACCTACGACTTCGTCATCATCGGCGCGGGCCCGGCCGGCGAGGCGGCCGCCAACGAGGCCCGCGCCCGCGGCGCGACCGTCGCGGTCATCGACCGGCGCTGGTTCGGCGGCAGTTGCCCCTTCATCGGCTGCCTGCCGTCCAAGTCGCTCCTCCACGGCGCCGCCGAGCATGCGGTCCGCGGCGAGGGATATCCGTGGGAGCGCGCCTCGGCTGCACGCGACTACATGATCAACCGCGCGGCCGATGCCGAGCTGCCGGACGACTCGTCGCACGTCCGGCGGCTCGAAGACGTCGGGGCGGTCTGTTACCGCGGAACCGGCCGGATCCTCGGCCGCGGCCGGGTCGAGCTCCGCCACGACGACCGGGCTCACGAGATCGCGGGCCGCGAGGTCATCGTCGCGGTCGGGTCGTCGTCGAAGATCCCGCCGATCACGGGGCTCGATGGGGTCCGGATCTGGACGAACCGGGAAGCGACGTTGGCCCGCGAGCTGCCGCGCAGCCTCCTCGTGCTCGGCGGCGGCCCCACGGGCTGCGAGCTCGCCCAGGTCTACGCGCGGTTCGGTGTCCCGGTCACGATCGTCCAGTCCGGCGAGCGGCTGATGCCGACCGAGCACCCCCGCAACTCCGAGGTCGTGGCGGCGCTTCTTCGGCGGGACGGCGTCGACGTCCGATTGGGCGTCCGAGCGATCGGGGCACGCGGCGGCGCCGGCGCGGACGGTGCCGACGTGATCGACCTCGACGACGGGACGACCGCCGAGGGCCATGCGGTGCTCCTCGCCGTCGGGCGGGTGTTCCCGCTCGAAGATCTCGGGCTCGAGGCCTACGGGATCGACACGAGCGGCCGGCTCGCCTTCCCGCGCGACGGCCGGCTGAAGGTCGCCGAGGGCCTGTGGGTCATCGGCGACCCGGCCGGGCCCGAGTTGCACACCCACCAGGCGCATTACCAGGGCGAGATCGCCGTCCGGATGGCGCTCGGGCTGCCGGTCCGGCCCGACTACCGCGCGCTGCCCCGCGCCACCTACACCGATCCGGAAGCAGCCTCGGTCGGACTCACCCTCGACCAGGCGAAGGCGCTGGGGATCGACGCGGTCGAGTTCGTCGCCGACTTCGCGACCTCGTCCCGCGGGTACGCGCTCGAGGCCGAGCTCGGGCATCTGACGGTCACGTTCGACCGGGCAACTCGCGAGCTGGTCGGGGCGGCCTTCGCGTGCCCGGACGCGTCGGCAGCGATCCACGAATGCGTCCTCGCGATCCGAGCCCGGGTTCCGGTCGAGGTCCTCGCGGACACGATCCATGCGTTCCCGTCGACCGCGCGGATCCTGAACGGCCTGTTCGCCGAGGCGGCGAGGGAGCTCGCGCCGAGCTGAGGGTCGCCAGCGCCGGACCCCGTCCGTCAGCGCTCGAACGCCACCTCGCCATCGATCAGCACCACGCGGGGCCGGGCCGTGGCCAGCGCTCCGCCCGGCTCGACCGGATGGGAGAGCGCGCTCGCCGGGAGGATGACGAGGTCGGCTCGCTGGCCCGGAACGAGGCGGCCCCGGTCGGGCTCGGCCGCGGTCGTCGCAGGGGCGATGCAGGCGGCCCGGAGCGCCTGCTCGAGACTGATCGCCTCGTTCACGCCGAAGGCCTCGCTGCGCGCCGGCCACGACCCGTCGATCCGTGTCACGGCCAGCGCGAGACCGGGCCACGGGTCGATCGGCTCGACGGGTGCGTCGGTTCCGAACGCGACGACGGCGCCGCTCTCGATCAGCGAGCGCATCGGGTAGCCACGCGTCTCGGCGCGCTCGCCCCACAGCGTCCGCGCGATCGGCCCGTCGGCCCGGACGTGCACCGGCTGGATCGAGGCCGCGATCCCGGCGCGGGCGAACCGTGGGCGGTCGTCGGGGTGGAGGAGCTGGACGTGCTCCAGGCGCGGCATCAGCGCCGTCCGCCCGGCCGTCGTCTCGAGCGTGTCGAGGGTGATCCGGCAGCCCCGGTCGCCGATTGCGTGGACCTGCGTCGCGATGCCGGCGTCGGCCGCGTGCCCCGCGAACTCCTTCACCGCCTCCGGCTCGGTGAGCCAGACGCCGCGCTCCGTGCCCGGCGGCAGCGGCCGGCCGGGCTCGGGCTCGATCGGCTCGAGGAGGGCGGCGGTCCGCGATGCGAGCGTCCCATCGGCGAACAGCTTCAGCCAGCCGAACCGGGCCCGACCGCCCGGCGGGCCGAGCGGATCGCCGCTCCGGAGCCCGAGCTCGGCCGCGGCAGCGAGCTGTTCCGAGCGGATCGACGCATGAACACGGATCGGCAGATCGCCCCGCTCGTCGAGGGCCCGGTAGGCCGCGATCGCTCGCCCGAGGCCCTCCTGGAGCGACAGCGCGCCCGGATCGTGGACCGCGACGATCCCGAGCCGGATGAGGTCGCGCGAGAGCCGAACGATCGACGTTTCGTATGCCTCGGCCGAAGCCGGCGGGACGTGGTCGGTCACGATCCGGGCGGCCGTCTCGTGCAGGATCCCGGTCGGCTCGCCAGCCTCGTCGCGGCGGATGATGCCGCCCTCGGGGTCGGCTCGGGCGGCGTCGATGCCGGCGATCCTGAGCGACCGCGGGCTGACCCACAGCGCATGGTGGTCGTGGGCCCAGAGCGCAACCGCCCGGCCGGGCGCGACCCGCCCGAGGTCGGCCGCGGTCGGCCACACGCCCCAACGGTCGTTATGCCAGCCGTGGCCCTCGAGCCAGGCATCGGGGTCCGCGAGGGCCGCGTGCGCCGCGCCGATCCGGTCGAGACCGTCCTCCATCGACGGGCTCGAGGTCAGGTCGATGCGATCGAGCGACAGGCCGCCCTCCGCGAGATGGAGATGCGCGTCGGTCAGGCCGGGGATCGCGACCTCGTCGGGGTCCATCTCGACACGCAGCGTGTGCGGGTCGGCCCGGGTCTCGAGATCGATCGCGGAGCCCGCGAAGGCCACGCGGCCGTCCGTGATCCCGACCGCCTCGACCCAGCCGAACCCCCGATCGCCCGCGAGTGTCGCGATCCGGCCGCCGCTGACGAGGAGGTCGAGCGGCATCAGCGCTCGCTCCAGTACCAGTCGGGATCGTGGATCGGGGCGGGGTCGGCAAGGAGGCGGTCCAACCCGGCGCGGTCCAACCCGGCGCCGATCCCGAGTGCCAGCGCGATCCGCGCCTTCGGGCCGGTGAGGTGGCCGGCCGGGATCGCCCCGGCACGCAGCCACGTGGCGCCACCTCCCGGGAAGGCGTAGCCCGCACCCGCGGCCCCGACCGGGCACCGCGTCGCCAGGACCACGGGCAGTCCGTCGGCGATCGCCGCCTCGGCCGCAGCGAGCAGGGCCGCCGACGTGTTGCCGGCACCGGTCGCGGCGACGACGAACCCGTCCGCTCCGGCGGCATGGAGGGCCGCGATCGGCGTGCCGTCGGTCGCCACGGTGGCCGTGACGAGGAAGACCCGCTCGGCGGCGCGCTCTGCGGCCACGTACCGGCGGACGCCGCGCGACGCGCCCAGCTCGACGCGCTCGTCGACGACCAGGCCCAGCGCTCCCCGATTCAACGACCGGAACGTATCGAATGCCGAGGCGTGCGTCTTCGAGACGTCGTCCGCCGCCTCGATCGTGCCGCCGAGCACGACGACGGCGCCCAGCCCCGCGTCGGCGGCCTCGGCAGACGCGGCAACCCGTACCGCGGCGGTCAGGTTGGCCGGCCCGTCGTAGCCGTCCTGGCTCGCCGAGCGCATCGCGCCGGTCACGACGATCGGCTTGGGGCCGGCGTGGAGGAGGTCGAGGAAGAACGCCGTCTCCTCGATCGTGTCCGTGCCCTGGACAACGATTGCGCCGTCGATCGACGGATCGGCGAGCGCCTCCCGGACGGCCTCGTGGATCCCGAACAGCGCCTCGAACGTGAAATGGCTGGCGGGCGTCAGGCCGCGATCGATCGGGACGAGGTCGGCGATCCGGTCCAGCCCGGGCGCCGTCTCCAGGAGGGCGGCCCCGCCGAGGACCGGCACGTTCCCGCCGGCGGCCGGGTCGTGGCGCATGCTGATCGTGCCCCCGGTGAACACGATGGCGACGCGGGACACGCGCTCAGCCCGTCCGGTCGGGGTCGAGATCGGAGTCGAGGTCGGCGTTGGTGCCGAGGGCTGGACCGGCATCGGCGTTGGCATCGGCGACAGGGTCTGCTCGGGCGATCTCGGCCATCAGCGGCGCATCCACGCCGAGAGCGGTCACGAACGGGTCGCGGTCCGCGCCGACGGTCGCTCGGACGTCGCGCTCGATCGCCCGGAGCGGCCCGCGCAGATAGATCGACGCGATCCCCGATCCGACGATCAGGACGGCGACGAGCACGAGCACGACCGTCGTCCCGAGCAGGTCGGCGATCGGGCCGACGACGAGGATCGGCAGGAAGCTGGCGACAGAGACGAGCATGTTCAGGACGCCGAACACCCGGCCCCGAACGTCCTCGGGCAGGTCCTCCTGGAGCTGTGTCTGGGCCGGGATCGCGACCGCTGCGTAGGCGATCCCCGCGAAGAACGCGACCGCGACGACGACGGACAGCAGGGACGTGAGCAGCGAGAGGTCCGCACCCGTCCGCGCCGCCGACCTCCCGAGGAACGCGCTGATCTGACCCGATAGGGCCATCGCCGCGAGGAAGGCGCCCAGCGCGATCAGTCCGCCCTCGATCACGCGCCGCCGCGGGATGAGCCGGCCGTAGGCATTCAGGAGGAGGATCCCCATGACGATCCCGACGCCGAGCGGGAGGACGACGACGACGAAGTCCTCGGACTTCAGCCCGAGCGTCTTCTGGGCGAAGCTCGGCCCAAGCACGCCCAGCACGCCGACGAGCGACGCCGCGATCCCGAGGTAGATCAGCGACCAGCGGATCTCGCGGTGGTCGCGGATGTAGGCCAGGCCCTGGCGGAGCTGCGTCACGACCGACCCGATCGCGTTCTCGGCCTCGCGGACACGGCCGCGGGCGTCGGTCGGGGCGGCGTCCCGCGTCGTGGGTGGGGCTGCCGGGAGCGTGGAGCAGAACGCGGCAGCGACGAAGTACAGTGCCGCGACGACGACGATCAGCGCCGGCGCGCCCGCGATCTTCACGATCAGCGGCCCGATGAGCGTGAACCCCAGCGCGAACGCCGCGTTCAGCGTCAGGGTGAAGATCCCGTTCGCGGACAGAAGCTGGCGGCGCGGGACGACGATCGGGATCATCGCCGCCTCGGCCGGCGCGAAGAACACGGTGATCGTCGAGACGGTGATGTTCAGCAGATAGATCAACCCGAGGTGGTCGCCGGCGAAGAACATCGCGACGAACGCGAGACCGCGCAGGACGTTCGTGAGGATCAGGACGAGGCGTCGGTCGAGCCGATCCACGAAGACGCCCGCGAGGGCCGAGAACAGGACCGCCGGCAGGAGGAACGTCAGGATCAGCGCGCTGACGGCCGTTGTCGACCCGGTCGACTTGGCGATGATCACGGTCAGCCCGAAGATGACCATGTTGCCGCCGATCTGGGTCGCGGCCTGGGCGAGCCAGAGGAGCAGGAACGGCTGGTTCCGGAAGACGTCGAGCGCACCGCCACCGGCAGCGGCTGCAGCGTTCGAGGCCGCGGGTGGTCCCCCGCCGCCCGTCACGGGTGGCTGGGCCGCGGAGCCGCTGCGGCGCTCAGGATCGGGTCCCCGCGCCGGACGAAGTCGACGAGTCGCCGCTCGACCGTCCGGCGTTCGACGAGGACGTGCCGGTCGCAGGTCTGGCAGCGCAGCCCGATGTCGGCGCCGAGCCGATCGACGAGCCAGGCGTCGCCGCCGCACGGATGTCGGCGACGGAGACGGAGGACGTCTCCGAGATACAGGGCGAGCGCCGGGCGGTCGGTCATCGGCCGGAGGGTATCAAAGACGTCGTTGGCCATGATGCGGGACGAGGTCCCGCTGCGAGGCGGGCAGCGTCATCGGATCCTCGACCGCGGCCACGTCGACCGTCGTCGCCGGGTTCGTCGCCGACAGCTGGGCGATGATTCCGCCGACCCGCGTGAGCGAGCCGACGAGCGTCTCCGGCCGTCCGATCGCCCGGACCGTGAACGGATCGCGCAGGAGCACCCCGTCGACGTCGAGCGACCCCGGGACGCCGCTGACGGTGGTCCGAGCGACGACCCGGATGTCCTCGATGGCGATCGCCTCCGCGCCGGCGTTCCGGAGCTCGTTGAGGAGGTCGTCGACCGCGGCCGCGTCGATCTCACCATCGATCGTGATCTCCACGCCGCGGCCGGCGATCGCGTCGACGCCGGCCCAGGCCCGGATCCGCCCGAGCTCCGACTGGATCTGGTCGACCGACGTGTCACCGGACGAGCGGTCGGCGCGAAGCTCGGCGAGCTGGTTCTGGAGCGTCACGATCTCGGCCGCGAGCCCGTCGTTCGCGGTGCTCTGGCGGGCCACGATCTGGGTCAGCTCCTGGGCGGACTTCGACTGGAGCTCGGACCCGCCCGCCTGCCCCTTGAGCTGGACGACGATCAGCAGACCGAGGATCGCCGCGACGGCGGCGAGGGTCAGCTGGCTGCGCAGGTCCCGGAGCCCGGGCTTCATGGAACGCTCCCGCCGGGGACTGGCGCCGACGCCGCTGGCGCCGAGCTGGGCACGGAGCGCGACTCATGGAGCGTCACGGATCCCTCGAAGGCCGGGACGTCGACCTCGTCGGGCTCGGCCCAAGAAATCCCGATCCCGAACGACCCGCGTCGGGTCCGGACGAACTCCTCCCAGCCGGGCGTCGCCGAGAGCCGGGCGAAGAGGTCCTTCGGGCCGATCGCCGTGATCTGGTACGGGCCCGCAACGTAGGCCGAGTTCACCAGGACCGAACCGCCGATATCGATGACCGCGGTCGAGCTGGTCAGGCGCTCGCCGTTGACGGCGATCGCCTCGGCGCCGGATTGCCAGAGGAGGGTGACGACCGTCCGGATGTCGGCCGCGCCGGCGAGGTAGTCGTTCTCATTGCCGTCGGGCGGGACGGGCTGGGTCGAGTCCTCGAGCTTGATGACGATCCCGGTCCCGTGCAGCGCGAAGAGGCCGCCCGCGATCCGGGCCTCGTCGAGGCGGGTGTTCAGGTCCTTGACGACGGCCGCGGATCCGGCCCCTTGCTGCTCGATGTCCTGGATGTCCTTCCGGAGCTCCGCGATCCGGGCCTTCAGCTCCTTCTGCCGCTGCTGGAGGGCCAGCGCGGTCTCCACGAGCGGCGACCGCTCCTGGGTCGTGTAGCGGACCCGCGGCCCCTCGGCGGCGAGCTGGGCGGCGATCAGGAAGCCCATCGCGAGGAGGGCGATCCCGAGCGTGACCTGCCAGGTGGGGATGGCCCGGATCCGGGCTCCGAGCGTGGTCACTCGGAGGACGACGAGTCGTCGGAGCCGCCGCCATCGCCCGACTCGATCGCGACGTCCGGCGCGAGCTCGTCCGGCGGGGCCGCGTCCAATGGGGGCTCGCCCGGCGCGACCGAACCATCGGGGTCGTGCGGCAGCGACCAATCGGTCGCCGACCAGAGGCGCGACGGAGTGGCTGGTTCGGCGACCGGATCGGCGGGAGGCTCCACGCTCGACGGCCGCCCGAAGAGCCGGTTGTCGCCCGTCTCGGCCCAGCGAGCCGAATCGGTCGGCGCTCGAAGCCGGCGCGACCCCACGGCGATCACGACCACGACCAGCACGAGCCCGATCGCGACCAGCGGCCCCGTGAAGAAGGCGATCGACTGGTCGGGAACGTGCGGCACCGGCGCCGGCGCGTCGGGGACGGGCGGAATCGAGCCGACGACCTCGAACGACGGGTCGGGCTGGGGGGCGCCCCAGCCCTGCGGCAGCGGGCCGGCCGGCGCCGGGCGCGGGCCGAGCTTCGTCGGCGGCTTCGCGCCGAGCTCGGCGAGCCACTCGGCCTGGAACCCGGCCACGTCCTTGCCGATCGCGGCCCGGAACGCGTCGTCGTCAGACACCCCCTCGTGGTACGAGCGGATCAGCTTGACGAGCGCGTCGCGGCCGTTGACTCGGACGATCCGTTCCACCGCCGAGACACTCTCCGCATACGCCAGGAAGAACCGGTCCTCGGTGGTCGGGAACGCCCCGGCAAGGCCGTCGAGGGGGATGATCGTCCCGTTGGCGGTCGCCTGAGCGACGTCCCGCCGGGAGATCTCGTCGTAGCCGTCCGACAGGTAGACCGCGAGGCCCTCGTTCAGCCAGCGCGGCGGGTCGTGGTAGGGGTTGTCGACGGCGCTCGCGAAGACGACATGGGTCAGCTCGTGCGGCACGACCGACTCGACCCAGCTCGCGTCGATGTCTCGCGGCGTGATCAGCGCGAAGAGCGTCCGGATGTCCGGATGGGCCTGGCCGCCGACGTTCTCGCGGGTGGCCGGCCCGAGTGCGTCGTAGAACGCCTGCTGCTCGGCGTAGACGAAGATGTCGATCGGTGCGGACTCGGTGACGCCGAGCAGCCGCGCGGTCTCGGCGACCGCGTCTTCGCCGATCTTCAGCGCCCGTCGCCCGAACGCCGCGTCGCCCTCGACCCAGTGGAGATGGACGACGTCCCCGTTCAGGGTCTTCCAGTCGAATCGGTCGTCCCCATACGTCCGGGCGACCGGCGGCCCGACCCAGACCTTGCCGGCATCGTCGGTGATCCGCCAGCGCGCCGTGAACGTCGTGTTCGGGACGATGTGATCGTCGGCGAGATCGATCCGGTAGTCGAGGTCCGAGCTGCCGGCGGCCGTGCCCGGCTGCGGGATCACGTTCGGCCCCACGCCGCCCGGTGCCGACAACAGGAATTCGACCCGCTGCGGCGGGCGCGCCAGGACGACGGGCTGCTTGAACTCGATGAACTTGCCGAAGCTGGAGTCGGCCGTCGGCGCGCCGAAGCTGACGGGGTCAGCCGCGCGCACGGCGCCGACGGGGACGAGCCCGAACAGGACCGCCGCGACGCCCGCCAGTCGGACCGTCCGAGCCCGGCCCCTCAGCGATCCCATGCCAGCCCCGCCATCCGGAGGATCCCCAGCCCGCTGTCGTACGCCCCGAGCAGCCCGGAGCGCGCAAGCGACCAGCCGACGTCGTACGTCAGCGGGATCGTCGGCGCCTCGTCGCGGACGATCCCCTCAGCGGTGTCGAACGCCTTGCGAGCGGCGGCCGGATCGGTCGCCTCGAGCGCGTCGGCGATCGCCGCGTCGAACGCCGGCGACGACCAGCGCCCGTAGTTGTTCGAGGCACCCGTGCCGAGGAGGATCCCGAGGAAGTCGTTCGGACCCGGGTAGTCCGCGATCCAGCCCATCGCGAAGATCTGGGGCGGGTCGTCGGTGAGGCGGTCGAAGAACCCGCCGCCCTCCACCTCCACCTGGACGGTGATCCCGAGCTCGCGCTCGATCTCGGCAGCAAACGCGCGATCGGTGCCGCCGCCACCCAGGAGCGTGACCACCGGGAACCCCGTGCCCCCGGCGAAGCCGGCATCGGCGAGCAGCTTCCGCGCCCCGGCCGGATCGTGCGCCGGCAGGAAATCGGTGGCGCTCCGGCCGGGGATGCCCGGCGGCACCATCCCGGTCGCCGGTCGCGCCGCCCCGGCGCTGGACAACGCGATCAGACGCCGCCAGTCGACGGCCCGGGCGAACGCCTGGCGGACACGGACGTCGTCGAACGGCGGCCGCGACGTGTCGAACCCGTAATACTGGAGCGACAGGCCGTCGGTGCGGCGGAGGAGCGGGCCGAGCGTGTCGTCGTAGGCGAGCCAGGTCGCGTCGAACGGCGAGACGTCGGTGAGGTCGATGTCGTCGGCCTCGAATGCGGCCACGGGGCTCCGCCCGCCGATGTCGTGGACGAGCTCGATCGTCGCGATCGCGGGCTTGCCGGCCCAGTAATGATCGTTGGCCGCGAGCGTCGTCGTCGTGTCCGTCTCGGCCCGCA
>DASXTH010000215.1:0-5262 GCA_036505555.1 Candidatus Limnocylindrales bacterium
CCCTGGATCGTCGGCTTCTTCGCCTTCACGCTGCTGCCGATGGCGGCGACGTTCGTCTTCACCTTCACGAACATCAGCCTCGACCAGAAGACGCCGCTGTCGTTCGTGGGGCTGTCGAACTACCAGACCCTGGTCAACGACCCGGATGCCTGGGGATCCCTCGGGGTCACGCTCCGCTTCGCGATCCTGGCCCTGCCGATCAACGTCGTCCTGCCGCTGGTCGTCGCCCTCGTCTTGAGCAACCGCCATCTCAAGGGATCCGGGGTCTTCCGGGTCCTGTTCTTCCTGCCGTACGTCGTGCCGTTCGTTGCCGGCGTCCTGATCTGGGAAACGATGCTCAACCCGGCCGATGGCTGGATCAACGAGTTCCTGCGCGTGATCGGGATCGCCCATCCGCCCGATTGGCTGCGAGACTCGACCTGGGTCTACCCGGGCCTGGTGTTCATCGGCGTGTGGGGGATCGGCGGCGGCACGATCGTCTATCTGGCCGGCCTCCGGGGGATCCCCTCTGAGTACTACGACGCGGCGCGGATCGACGGCGCCGGCTACCTCGGCCAGCTCCGCCACGTGACACTGCCACTCCTGACGCCGGTCATCTTCTACACGCTCGTCCTCGGCGTCGTCGAGGTCCTCCAGTACTTCCTCGTGCCGCTCGTGCTCAACCAGGGCACCGGCGAGCCCGGCGGGTCCACGCTCTTCCTCAATCTCTACATCTACAAGAACTTCTTCACGTACCAGAACCTGGCCTACGGCTCGACGATGGCCTGGTTCCTGTTCGTGATCACGCTGGCCATCACGCTCGCGCTGTTCGGGACGGCGCGACGCTGGGTCTACTACGCGGGCGAGCGCTGACGATGGACCGCGTGGAGTCCGACGCGGCCACGGCCGGGCCCATCGCCCGGCGGCCCGGCCTGTTCGAGCGTCTCCGACAACGGCCGGGGCTCCGCCGCCGATCGACGCGGGGCGCCGTCCAGTCCTTCACGCTCACGTTCATCACCGTCATCGTCGTCGCCGCGTTCCTGTCGCCCCTGCTCCGCTCGTTCACGGTGTCGATCAAGAATCCGGACCAGAACTCGCAGGTCGACGGGCCGCTGCTGCCCTACTCGGCGGCGACGTTCACCTATCGCGGCCGCGAGTTCGACGTGTACCAGGTCCCGTTCCCGGACGGGACGACCCGCGAGCTCGCGCTCGTCCGCAAGGGCCGGGCCTCGAGCCAATTCGTCGACCCGAAGGACGCCTCGGAGACGCTCGTCACCTGGGAAGGCCAATGGCGGACTCTGACGCCGGCCTATGTCTTCGACCCGCAGTGGCACAACTACGCCGATGTGTGGGACCAGATCAACTATCCGCGGCTGCTGTTCAACACGATCGCGATCGCGCTCATCGGCACGCTGGGAACGATCGTCTCGTGCACCCTCGTGGCGTACGGATTCGCCCGGTTCCGGTTCCCCGGCCGGAACCTGCTGTTCGTCCTCGTCATCGCCACGATCTTCCTGCCGAGCGCGGTGGTGATCATTCCTGAGTACTTCGTCTTCTCGAAGATCGGCTGGGTGGGAACCTGGTTACCCCTGCTCGTGCCGGCGTTCTTCGCCAACGCCTACGACGTGTTCCTCCTGCGCCAGTATTTCCTGACGATCCCGCGCGAGATGGATGAAGCGGCCGCGATCGACGGGGCCGGACCGATCCGTACGCTCTTCTCGGTCCTGATCCCCCAGGCGTGGCCGGTCATCATCGCGGTTTCGGTGTTCCACCTCGTCTACTCGTGGAACGACTTCTTCGCCCCGCTGATCTACCTGTCGACGAACCCCGACCTCGTCACGCTCCCCGTCGGGCTGGCCTCGTTCAGCGGCGCCCGGATCGCCGTCAACCCGGGGCTCATCCAGGCCGGGACGCTCATGACGATGATCATCCCGATCGTCCTCTTCCTGGTCTTCCAGCGGTTCTTCGTGCGTGGGATCGTGATCACGGGCGTCGAGAAGTAGGGTGGGATCGCGGTCGTTCCGGGTGGCGCTGACGTTCGACGCCGAGCACCCCGACCGCCCCCACCGGCCGGGGGTGACCGCCGGCATCCTGGACGTCCTGGCCGAACGCGGCGTCTCGGCGACGTGGTTCCTTCAGGGCCGCTGGGTCGAGGCGGAGCCGCTGCTCGCCCGGCGCGTTGCGGCCGACGGCCACCTCGTCGGCAACCACAGCTTCTACCACGCCCGCCTGCCGCTCCTGACCGACGACGGCCTGGCGACCGATGTCGCCGACGCCGAGAAGGCGATCCTCGCCACGACCGGCCGCGATCCGCGACCGTGGTTCCGCTGCCCGTTCTCGGCCGGATCGGACGACCCGCGGGTCCTCGCGGCGATCGCCGCCCGCGGCTACCGCGAGATCGGGGCGGACGTGGTCCTCCAGGACTGGGAACCGCAGCGGACCGGCCCACTGCTGACGGCCGATGCCCTGCGGGAGACCCCGGCCACGGGCGATGGCGCCGTCGTGCTGTTCCATGCCTGGCCGCCGGGCACACTCGATGGGCTCCCGGCCATCATCGATGGCCTTCGAGCGCGCGGCGCGACCTTCGTCCGGATCGACGAGCTCGAACGGTTCGCGGCGTGACGCGACCGGCCGTCCTCGCCGTCGACGGCGGGAACTCGAAGGCTGATGTTGCGCTCGTCGCCGCCGACGGGACGCTTCTCGGCGCCGTCCGTGGCCCGACGATCTCGCATCAGGCCGTCACGATCCACGAGGCCGCCCGCCGGTTCACTGCCCTCGTAACGGCCGCCCGCGCCGGCAATGGCGGCGATCCCGGCATCGCGGTCCACTGCCTCGCCGGCGCCGACTATCCGAGCGACATCTCGCTGCTGACGGGCGCGTTCGGCCCGATCGGGGGTGCCTCCGACACGCTCATCCTCAACGACACGTTCGCGGCGCTCCGGGCCGGCGCCAGCCGGCCGTGGGGCATCGCTCTGATCTGCGGCCAGGGGATCAACGCGGCGGCCGTCAGCCGCGACGGCCGGCGGACCCGGTTCGCCGGCGTCGGCGACATCGCCGGGGACTGGGGCGGCGGGACGTCGGTCGGGATGGCCGGGCTGGGCGCCGCCGTCCGTGGCCGGGACGGACGCGGATCGCACACCGCGCTGGAGCGGACGATCCCGCGGGCCGTCGGGCTCCGCCGGCCGGAGGCCGTCACACATGCCTACTACACCGGCCGCTTCGACGAGACGCGCGTCGGCGACCTGGCCCCCGTCGTGTTCGCGACGGCCGCCGACGGCGACCACGTCGCGCGGGCGATCGTCGATCGGCTCACGGACGAGCTCGCGACGATGGCCGTCGCCCTCGCCCGGCGCTCCCATCTCGTCCGGAGCGAGCCGGAGATCGTGCTTGCCGGCGGCGTGTTCCGGACCGACGACGCGGGGTTCCACGAGCGGCTGGCCGGGTTGATCGGCGAATCGATCCCCGGCGCCCGGATCGTCCGGCTCATCATCCCGCCCGTCGTGGGAGCGGCGTTGATCGGCCTCGACCGCCTCGCCGGCGGCGCCGCGGATGCGGCCGCCGAGGCCCGGATCCGGGCGATGCTGGGCGCGTGGAACGCCACACCGGTGGTTGTCACACCGTCGTAGCACCGTCCGCCCGGGCGCCACTGCGCCGGCTGCGAGCGGCAATGGCATCCTTCGCCAGAACGTCCCACCTCCGGAGTCCTGTCCGTGTCCTACGCCATGTCCTACGAGCGCGACGACGGCCCCGAGCTCCCATTCCGCGATTCGCCGTCGGCCGCGGGCTGGGCCGCCCTGGTGATCTGGGCTGCCTTCGCCGCCCTCGCGATCCTCCTCGCGATCGGCGTGGTCGCGGTCTTCTCGCGCTTCACCTCCGATCTCGAGCTGCCGACCGAAGCGCTCAACAACATCACGTTCACCGAGCAGTCGGTGATCCTCGACCGGAACGGCAAGGAACTCGCCCGATTCGGCGGCGAGAGGCGCGAGGTCGTCGCATTCGCCGACATCCCGCCGATCGTGGTCGACGCCCAGGTCGCCATCGAGGACAAGACGTTCTGGGAGAACGCGGGCTTCGACCCGCTCGCGATCCTCTCGGCCGGGATCGACAGCCTCCGCGGCAGCGATCGGGGCGCCTCGACGATCACCCAGCAGCTCGTCCGCCAGCGCCTCCTCGACTCGGATCTCGTCCAGGACCCGCACCGCAAGTTCGAGCGGAAGATCAAGGAGATCATCCAGTCGATCCGCCTGACCGAGGCCTACCCGGGGCTCGAGGGCAAGCAGCAGATCATCGCCGCCTACCTGAACCAGAACTACTACGGCAATCAGACCTACGGGGTGAAGGCCGCGGCCGAGACGTACTTCGGGCACGGCCTCGACCAGGTCACACCGGCCGAGGCCGCGACGCTGGCGGGGCTCGTCAAGTCGCCCTCGAACTACGATCTGGTCCGGAACGCCGAGGAGAACTGCGACAAGTCCAACCCCGATGATCCGACACAGTGCATCGGCAAGGTCACGCTCGTCGTTCCCGACGACAAGCCGATCTTCCTGCGCCGGAACCAGATCCTCGATCTGCTCGCCAACGGCCGGCTCGTCCTCGCGAAGGACCTGGTCAGCCCGACGGACCTGATCGCGGCCAAGGCGGAGCCGCTCGTCGTCGCGCCGCAGAAGACGCCGCTCTGGCAGGCCCCCCACTTCGTCTGGGCGGTCATGCGGGAGCTGGCCGACAAGGTCTGTGGAGAGGGCATCCCCACGTGCAAGACCCTCGAGGGCGGCGGTCTGACCGTCACGACGACGCTCGATCTCAAGGTCCAGAAGATCGCCGAGAAGTGGGTCCAGGCGGCGGCCATCGTTCCCCACCTCAAGAATGCGACCGTCGTGGCGGCGAAATGGAAGGAGCTCAAGCTGCCCGGCTCGGTCCCGCAGTGGGTCACGAACCTCCGTGGCAAGGACATCAACAACGGCGCCCTCGTGGCGATCGACTACAAGACCGGCGAGCTGATCGCCTACGTTGGCAGCGCCGACTACAACGCAACGAAGAGCACGAAGCAGTTCCAGGCGAAGTTCGACGTCGTCGGTGACGGCTTCCGCCAGCCCGGATCCGCGTTCAAGCCGTTCAACTACGTGACCGCGATCGACGACCAGAAGCTCACCGCGGCGTCGATGCTCATGGACGTCGCGACCGACTTCGGCGGCAAGTACACGCCGTCCGACGCCGATCCGCTCGAGCGCGGGCCGGTCCGCGTCCGGAATGCGCTCCAGTTCTCGTTGAACATCCCGTCGGTGA
>DASXTH010000216.1:0-2192 GCA_036505555.1 Candidatus Limnocylindrales bacterium
TCGCGAGCCCGGCCCGAACGGCCTCCTTGCCGACGAACCGGGTTCCCCAGGGGTCGGGGCCGCGCGGGGACTCGAACACGGCGTCGTCCGAGAACGCGGCCATGATCGCGTCGAGATCGTGCCGGTTGAAGGCATCGAGGACCGCCTCGAGCGTCGATCGCGTGACGGGGCCGGCCATGGTTCCTCCCTCGCCAAGGTGTTACCGCTTTGGGCGCGATCCGCCGCGAGCCGGGCGCCCGCCACCCGGGCTCGGCCGCCCGCCGCTCGCCGGCCGGCGCGCCGCCGGGCCCTTCGAGACCGCGCTCTTGCCGGTGGTCGCTCGGCGGCGCGGCAGCTTGACGGACTCGCGGTCGCGGAAGACGAGCTTGATCGGCGTCCCGTCGAACCCGAACTGCTCGCGCAACCGGTTTTCGATGTAGCGCCGGTACGAGAAATGGATCAACGCCGCGTCGTTCGCGAAGAAGACGAACGTCGGCGGCGCAACGCCGGCCTGCGTCCCGTAGAAGAGCTTCGGCCGGCGGCCCTTCACGACGGGCGGCTGCTGGCGTTCGGCGGCCGCCCGCAAGACCCGATTCAACTCACCGGTGGAGACGCGTTTGCGCCGCTCGCCCCAGATGTCGATGGCGAGCTCGAGGACCTTGCCGACCCGCTGGCCGGTCTTCGCCGAGATCGACACGATCGGGGCGAACTCGAGGAACGGGACCTCGTTGCGGATCCACTCGGTGTACTGGGTGAACGTCTTGTCGGTCTTCTCCTCGACCAGATCCCACTTGTTGACCGCGATGACGAGGCCGCGACCCTCCTCGACGACGTATCCCGCGACGTGTGCGTCCTGGGCGGTCAGCCCCTCGACGGCGTCGATCACCAACACCGCCACGTCCGCGCGGGCGATCGCCTTCAGCGAGCGGAGCGTCGAGTACTTCTCGGCGGCCGGCCCGCTCGCGACCTTGCCGCGGCGCCGGATCCCGGCCGTGTCGATCAGGACGATCTCGCTCCGGCCCCATTCGAGGGTCGTATCGATCGCGTCGCGGGTCGTGCCGGGCACCTCTGACACGATCGCCCGATCCTCCCCGAGGAGGCAGTTGAGGAGCGATGACTTGCCGACGTTCGGGCGACCGACGAAGGCGATCGCGGCAGGCTCGTCGTCGTTCGTCTCGGCCGCGATCGCGGCGTCCCAGCGGGCCTCGATCTCGCCGGCGGAGGCGCCATCGCCACCGCCCTCGAACCGCTCGAGCTCGGCGCCGTCCTCCTCGTCCTCCTCGGGCTCGCCCACGACGAACGGCTCGATCTGACCTGTGGCCATGTCGCGGGCCCACTCGTCGGCCTCGTCCTCGCGCTTCTTCCTCGCGATCTCGGCTTCCGATTCCGGTGGCAACGCCCAGACGATCGCGTCGAGCAGATCACCCGTGCCCCGGCCGTGTGACGCGGAGATCGAGTAGGTCTCCTCCCAGCCCATCGACCAGAACTCCGCCGCGTCCGCCTCGCGCTGGGTGTTGTCGACCTTGTTGACGGCGACGATCACCGGCGCGGTCGCGGTCCTGAGGAGCTCGGCAGCCTCCTGGTCCGCCGGTGTCAGGCCGGTGACCGCGTCGACGACGAACACGATCACGTCGGCCTCGCGGATCGCAAGCCGGGCCTGCTCCTGGACGCGGATCTCGATCGGATCGTCCGTGTCGACCTCGAGCCCGCCCGTGTCGACGATGACGAACCGCCGGCCGTTCCACTCCAGATCGCCGTACATCCGGTCGCGGGTCGTCCGGGCGCGGTCCTCGACGATCGCCTGACGCTTCCCGACGAAACGGTTGAAGATCGTCGACTTGCCGACATTCGGCCGGCCGACGACGGCGACGACGGGCAGGGCAGCGAGGGCTCGCGAGGAAGGCATCGGCGGCCTACGCCGCGCCGGACGTGGGCTTGGCGCCCTCGTTGTGAACGAAGCTCGGAAGCGAGGTCGTGCGACCCGCCGGCGTCGCGGCACCCGCCAGGGCCTCCTCCGCGAGCTCGGCGGCGCGCGCCGCCGTGTCGGGCGTCCCGGCGATCTCGAGAACGCGCTGGGCGACGTCGCGGAGGTCCTCGATCGGGGTCGACGTGCCGCCGGTGACCCCGATGACCTCGCGGCCATCGAAGACCGCCGCGTCGGTCAGATCGGACGCGCCCTCGATCTGGATCGCAGGCTTCCCGGCGATGCCGAC
>DASXTH010000217.1:0-4664 GCA_036505555.1 Candidatus Limnocylindrales bacterium
CTGGCGCTAGACCGACGGCGTCCCGAACCGGCCCGGGTCGAGCGCGGCGGGTAGGGACGACGCGTCCACGCGACCCAGGATCTGGTCGCACAGGAGCCGCGCGGAGCCAGGGCCGGTCGAGATCCCCCACGGCCCGTGGCCCGCGAGGATCCAGAGATCGTCGGCCCACGGCGCGCGGCCCACGAGCGGTCGCCCATCGCGGCTCACCGGACGCGCGCAGTGGCGGAGTCCGAGAAGCGGAGCCGCCGCGACGTCGGGGACGTAGCCGCTTCCAACCCGCCGCAGCGCCTCGACCCATGCCTGCGGATCGGGTTCGCGCAGCAGGAACGTCGACCCGAGCGCACTTGATCCGATCGCCGGCACGAGGCTGAACTCGACCGCCTCGTCCTTCGCCGGGACGTCCCCGGTGTCGCCCGGCTCGATCGTGATGTCGATGGCCTCGAGGCCGTGGCGAGGCGGATCCGGCAATTCGACCGCTGCCACGACGCCCCACGATGCGCGGATCGGGCGCCAGCGACCCGTCGGATCGATGATCTCGGGGGTCCACGGTCCAGCGGCGACGACGACGGCCCCGGCGGGCTCGAGCCGCCCGGCCACGTCCACCCCGACGACGCGCCCGTCGTTGCTCGCCGGCCGCGCCACGGAACCAAGGACGATCTCGGCGCCGTTGCGCCGGGCCGCCCGGGCGAACGCCTTGGTCGCCGACGCCGGCACGACCGGGAACCCGATGTCCAGCCGGCACGCGGCGAGGTTCGGGGCGAGCGCCCCCTCCAGCCGGGACAGGTCGCGGCCTTCGACGACCTCGGGTGCGGTCCATGGCCAGGCGGCCGCCCACTCTCGGCTCAGGATCCGCGCCGCTCGCAGGTCGTGGCCGACGAGGAGGAGCCCGACGGGGCGCTCGGCGAGCGCGAACGTGGCCGTCGCGGCCGCGGCAAGCGCGCGGTACTCCGTCAGGGAGCGGCGGTACAGGTCCGCCAGGACGGGATCGAACGGATGCTGGACGATCCCGGAATTCCGTCCGGACGCGCCCGCCGCGATCCCGGTTCGCTCATACAACCGGACTCGCAGCCCACCCTCGGCGAGGAATGCGGCCGTCGAGACGCCGGCGATCCCGCCGCCGATGATTGCGACGTCGACGGCTGGCATCGACCGATCTCGTGCGTGACTAGCTTGCGGCGACCGCGGCTGGCTCCCCTGCCGAGACGCGCGGCCCGGCCGCGATCCGGCCGAGTGCGTCGACGAGCCGATCGACCTCGGCCGCCGTGTTGTAGTGGGTCAGCCCGATCCGGACGACCCCGCCGGACTCGGCCAGCCCGAGCCGCTCGATGAGCCCCGTGGCGTAGAAGTCGCCGTCCCAGACCGCGATCCCCTCGTCGCCAAGGGCCGCCGCGACGTCCCGAGGCGCGATCCCGTCGAGGCGGAGCGCCGCCGTCGGCGTCCGCTCGTCGAACCGGAGACGATCGGTGATCCCGAACATCGTCAGCCCGGGGATCGCGTCGAGCCCGTCGGCCAGGTGGCGGTAGAGCGCGAGCTCGTAGTTCCGGATCGCGCTCATCCCGCCGATCACCCGATCGCGGCGGGAGCGATCCGCCGGGGTCCCGCCACATGTCACGCCGACCCCCGCCAGGTAGTCCACGGCGGCCGTCACACCCGCGAGCCCCTCGAAGTTGCCGGTCCCGGTCTCGAACTTGTCGTAGGCGGGGCGGAGCTTGTAGGTAGGCAGGGCCTCGAGAACGTCGGCCCGGCCGTACAGCACACCCGCATGCGGCCCGAAGAACTTGTACGTCGAGCAGGCGAGGAAATCGGTCCCGAGCGCCTGGACGTCGATCGGCAGATGCGGCGCCGCGTGGACCGCGTCGACGTATGTCCAGGCCCCGACCGCATGCGCCCGCCGGACGATCTCCGCGACCGGATTGATCGTCCCGACCGCGTTCGACGCGTACCCCACCGCCACGAGCCTCGTCCGATCCGAGAGCACCGCGTCGAGCGTCGCCAGGTCCAGCGTCACGTCGCTCTCCCGGATGTCGACGGTCCGGACGACCAGCCCCCGATCGGCCGCGAGCGCCTTCCACGGACCGACGTTCCCCTCGTGGTCGAGGATCGTCACGACGATCTCGTCTCCCGACGCCAGCGTCGCCCCGATCGAGCGGCTGATGTGAAACGTGAGCGAGGTCATGTTCGCGCCGAACTTGATCTCGTCCGCGGAGGCCGCGCCCAGCATGTCGGCCATCGCCTGATGGGCCTCGTGGACACGCGCGTCGCTCCGACGGCTCGTGAGGAACGGCCCGTCGTGATTGGCGTTCGAGGTCCGGTAGTAGTCGGCGACCGCCGCGATCACCGTTTCCGGGACCTGGGTCCCGCCGGGGCCGTCGAACAGCGCGACCGGGCGCCCGCCGTCGTCGATCGAGAGGGCCGGGAACTGGCGCCGCAGCGCCTCGACGTCGAATGCGGTCATCGAACCCTCTCGCAGGCGGTGGCTCGGCCGGGAATCGAAACGGCGGACCCGGGACGGGTCCGCCGTGATCGTAGACGGTTGCGGGCGGCGCGGCCCGCGGACGTTCAGGACGCCGCGCCGGCGAGTTGACGTGCGTCCGTCGATGCGCCCTCCGACGCAGGCTCCGCGACGCCAGCGGGAACCTCATCGGCGACGACCTCGACGACGAGCTTGATCTCCTTGCCGACGAGCCAGCCACCCGTCTCGAGAGCCATGTTCCAGTTCAGGCCCCAGTCCTCGCGGTTCAGCGTCGCCTTCGCGGTGAACGCGATGTGGCGCGTCCCCTGGAAGTTCGTCGTCTCGCCGATGTGCTCGACCTCGAAGCTCAGCGTCCGGGTGATGTCGCGGATCGTGAGCTCGGCGGGGACGCGGTAGGTGGTGTCCTTCACGTGGTCGACGCCCTCGAACCGGACGATGATCTCGGGATAGCGCTCGACATCGAAGAAGTCCGCCGAGCGGAGATGGGTGTCACGGGCGCCGAACCCGGTCGACAGGCTGGCGGCCTTGACGACGATGTCGCCGCGGGCCGTGGTGGGGTCGGCGTCGTCGATCTCGAGCGTGCCGTCGAGCTCGTGGAAGGTCCCGCGGACGGTCGTGATCATCATGTGCTTGGCCGAGAACGAGACGTCGGTGTGGGCGGGGTCGAGCTTCAAGGTGGTATGGCTCATCAGGGGTTCGCTCCTCCGGGGAGATCTGGGTCAAGTCGCGCTCGCAGGTTCGTCGAGACCAGTTCGTTGACGACGCAACGATATGTCTCGATTGTTGACTTGTCAACCATCCGCCCGGCGGGTACGATGGCGATGACATGACCACGACCACCGAAGCCGCCCGCGTCGACCGTGCGCCGGCGATCGCCCGCGCCGCTGCCGCCGTCGTCGCCGACCTGCCCGGGATGAGCGCCTGGCGGAGCTTCCTCCACGCCCACGCGCGGATCACCCGCCGTCTCGACGAGGAGCTCCAGGCGGCGCACGGGCTCTCGCTCGCGGAGTACGACGCGCTGCTCCAGATCTCGCACTCCCCGGGTCGCCGGATCCGGATGAACCTCCTTGCCGAGCGGGTCATCCTGTCCCGCAGCGGGATCACCCGGCTCGTGGACCGCCTCGAGGCCTCCGGCTCGGTGGAGCGCGTGGCGTGCGTGACCGATGCCCGGGGCCAGGAGGCGGCACTCACGCCCCTCGGCCTGGAACGCCTCCGCGCCGCCGCCCGGACCCACATCGACGGCGTCCGCCGGTACTTCCTCGACCGTCTCGATGAGCCCGACCTCGCGGCGATCGAGAGCGCCCTCGAGCGGGTGGCGGATCCCCTCGGCCCGGGCCGGCCGACGGCCGAGGACTGCGCTCCGCCCGAGGCCTGATCCCCGTTGCCGGGTCGCCTCCGGACTGGGACCAGCGGCTTCGCCTATCCCGCGTGGTCGCCGCGGTTCTACCCGCCGGGGACGCGCGGCCCCGCGCTTCTCCGTCACTACGGCGCCCGCCTGTCGACCGTCGAGCTGAACAACACGTTCTACCGGCAACCCAGCCCGGCGGCCGTCGACGCGTGGCTCGCAGCAACGCCTGACGACTTCCGGTTCGCGGTCAAGGCTCAGCGCGGATCGTCGTTCCGGGCGCTGCAGGTCGATCCGGTCGGGAGCGTCGAGTGGCTGACGACGCCGCTCCGGCGTTTCGGAGCGCGGCTCGGGACGATCCTCTTCCGGGTGCCAGACGGCGTCCGGCGGGACGACGAGCGACTCGCGGGCCTGCTGGCGGCGTGGCCGGAGGATCTGCCACTGGCCCTCGAGTTCCAGGATCCGTCCTGGCATGTGGACGAGGTCTTCGCGGCCGCGCGGGCCGCGGGAGCGGCCCTCGTCGCGACCGATGTCGAGACCGATCCCGAGCCGCCGACGATCCGGCGAACCGGGCCGTTCCTGTATCTCCGCCTCCGCCGTCCCGACTACGACCGGGCAGAGCTCGAGGCGTGGCTTGCCCGCCTCGAGCCGTTCCTCGCCGACGGGCTCGACGGGTACGTGTACTTCCGCCACGACGAGGTGGGTCGCGGCGCGGAGCTGGCGCTCGAGCTCGCCGCTCTCGGCGATGCCGCCGGCTTCGGCCCCGGCGCGCCGCCAGGCGCGTGACGCGGACGATCAGGCGGGGGCGCGCGATCCCTCGGCGGGCCCGAACGCGACGAACAGGAC
>DASXTH010000218.1:0-12446 GCA_036505555.1 Candidatus Limnocylindrales bacterium
GCCAAGCCCGAGCCGCTCTTCCAGCCACCGCCCGGCGCCCAGCCACTCGCCGCCCGGATGCGACCGCGGAACCTCGACGAGTTCGTCGGCCAGGAGCATCTGGTCGGCGAGCGCGGCCCGCTTCGCCGCTCGATCTCCCGCGGCCATCTCGCCTCGATCGTCCTGTGGGGACCGCCCGGTACCGGGAAGACGACCCTCGCCCGCCTCCACGCCGACGCGATCGGGGCCGAGATGATCGCCCTGTCGGCGGTCTCGTCCGGAGTCGCCGACGTCCGGAGCGCCGTCGCGCAGGCCCAGGAGCGGCTGGCGCTGAACGGCAAACGAACGGTCCTGTTCATCGACGAGATCCACCGCTTCAACAAGGCCCAGCAGGACGCCCTTCTCCCCTACGTCGAGGACGGCACGATCACCCTGACCGGCACGACAACGGAGAATCCGTACTTCGAGGTCAACTCCGCGCTCCTCTCGCGGATGCGGGTCTGGCGGCTCGACAGCTTGTCCGACGACGACGTCGCCACGGTCGTCCGGCGGGCTCTCGCGGACGAGGAGCGCGGGCTCGCCGGCCCGCTCGGACCCGACGGCGGGGTCGCGCTGGCCGACGCGGCGTTCGACCACCTGATCTCGCTCGCCGGCGGCGACGCCCGGACCGCGATGAACGTCCTCGAGGGCGCCGTCGCACTCGCCGAGGCCGAGGGCGTCCGAGACGCGGACGGCCGGGTGAGCCCGCGGCTCGAGGACGTCGAGCAGGCCGCCCAGCAGCGCGTCCTCGCCTACGACCGGGCCGGCGACGGTCATTACGACACCGTGTCGGCGTTCATCAAGAGCCTCCGCGGCAACGACCCCGACGGCGCGCTCTACTGGCTCGCCTCGATGATCGCCGCCGGAGAGGACCCGCGGTTCATCGCCCGGCGGCTGATCATCAGCGCGTCCGAGGACGTCGGCAATGCCGACCCGCGCGCCCTCCAAGTCGCCGTCGCGGCAGCCCAGGCACTCGACCACGTCGGGCTCCCGGAGGCGCAATACGCCCTGGCCCAGGCGACGACCTACATCGCCACCGCCCCGAAGTCGAACCGGGCCGGGCTCGCCTACTGGGCCGCCGCCGGCGACGTGGAGGCGCGTGGCTCCTTGCCCGTTCCGCTCCACCTCCGGAGCGCCGGCGACCGCCGGATGAAGCACCACGGGATCGGCGTCGGTTACCGCTATCCGCAGGAGTTCGAGGGCGGCGACGTCGACCAGCAGTACCTGCCCGACGAGCTCGTCGACCGCCGCTATTACCTCCCCGCCGACCAGGGCTACGAGGCGACGATCGGCGGTCGCCAGACTGCCCGGGCGGACGCCCGTGCCGCCGCACGAAAGGCCGGCAAGACCCCGCGCAACCAGAACCCGGCGCCCGAGGTCGGCAAGAGCGACCTCATGCGGACGCGCGAGGCGAACCGGAAGAAGCTCGCCGAGACCGAGCGGGAGGACGCGAGCTAGACACCGCCGGCGCCCGTCGCACGAACCGGTCGACGTCCGTCCAGTGCTCGTACCATCGGGAGCGAGGAGGAACGATGCCGGTCCGGACGCCGCCGCGCGCATGACGCTGCTCCGACGGCTCGTCGACCGGATCTTCCCGCGCGGCGCCCTCATCCTGTCGGTCCTGTCACTCGGCTACTTCGCGATGGGCGTCCTCCGCAACAAGGCACTCGCGTCGACGTTCGGTGCCGGACCGGAGCTCGACGCCTACAACGCCGCGTTCAAGATCCCGGAGATCGCCCTCGACGTCCTCGTGGCGGCCGGGCTGACGGCGCCGTTCGTGCCGATCTTCAACGGGCTGCGCAGCCGCGACGAGGCCGCGGCCCACGACTTCGCCCGGACCGTCCTGACCGTCGCCGTCCTCGTGATGGCGATCGTCGTGCTCGTCCTGTTCCTCGTTGCGCCGGCGACCGTCGACCTCGTCGCCGGAGGCTTCGATCCACCGACCCGAGCGCTGTACGTCGACCTCTTCCGCCTGATGTGCGTCACCCCGGTCCTGTTCGCGGCCTCGATCGCGATCGGCGAGGTCCTGGTCGCCCACCAGCGGTTCCTGTTCTACGCCCTGGCACCGATCCTCTACACCGGGGGGATCGTCGTCGCGACAGTGATGTTCGGCCATCGGTACGGGATCCACGCGACCGCCCTGGGTGCGGTCGCGGGGGCGGTTGCGCACCTCGCGATCCGGACGATCGGGTTGTTCCGGACGCCGTTCCGGATCCGCCCGCGCATCGCGATCCGATCGCGCTCATTCCGGGAGTTCGTCGGCCTGATGCTGCCGCGGATGGTCAGCCATCCGATCGACCCATTGATGCTGACCTACTTCACGAGCCTCGCCTCGACGATCGGCGTCGGCGCAGTGAGCTCGTTCAACTTCGCGTCCGACTACCAGGTCGTCCCGGTCAGCCTGATCGGCGTGTCCTTCTCGCTTGCGGTCTTCCCGTCACTCGCCGCGGCCTATGGCGCCGGCGACGGTCCGGCGTTCCGGGCGATTCTCCGGCGCAACCTCGTGACGATCGGCGGACTCACCGTCCTCGCGGCGACCGCCCTGGCCCTCGTCGCCCATCCCATGGTCGCGCTGCTCCTCGGCGGCGGCGCGTTCGGCCCCGACGACGTGGATCGGACCGCGACCGTCCTCACCGCGTACGCCCTGTCGATCCCGCTCGACAGCCTGTCCTATCCGCTGTCACGGGCCCTGTACGCGACCCACAACACGATCCTCCAAGTCATCGCGTCGATCGCCGGGTTCGCCACGATCGTCGCGGCCGGTTCGGCCCTGTCGGGGTCGGTCGGGATCGTTGCGATCCCTCTGGCAGCGGCGGCCGGGGGTCTGGTCAAGATCGGCCTGCTGGCGCTGTTTCTCGCGCCGCGGCTGCGCCGGATCGAGACGGACGGTCCGCGCACCGTCGCCGTGGAGCTCGAGCGCGAAGCCCCCTAACGCGCGAGCGTCGGCTCGACGACGATGAAGTTGCCGTCGCGGCCCGGATAGCTGCCCTCGGGCCGCTCCCACGGCCGGAAGTTCCGGATCATCTCGTCGTTGTCCTGGAATGTCCCCGGCGGATCGGACTGGCCCCAGATCGACGAGTTCCACGGGTACCACGGGTCGAGGATGTACGTGCCCTTGATCCAGGCGTCGTCGAACGCGACCGGATCCGCGGTCGCCTGGTAGCCGGTCATCACCCAGGTGTGGGCGCCGCGCCAGGCGAGGAGGATGGCCGGGGAATGGGTCGTCGAGATCGCCCGGGCGGCACCACGGAGGGCATCGGCGCGGGTCTCGTATGCGCGGACCTCGTAGCCCGGCGCTCCGTACGCCTCGAGGGCCTTGACCATCGCGGACGGCCCCCATTCGAGGTTGCGGCTGTCGGCGTACGTCTCCCATTCGTGGATGCGCCCGGCGATCTCGCGCTCACGAGCGTCCGTCGGGGCGCCCTTGTCGAGCACGGCGAGGACCATCGTGACGCCGGCCGGGGCGCACCAGTCGTCACGCAGCTCGTGGGCGAACACCGAATCGTGGTTCTTGACGATGTCGACGTCGACGGCGACCCGCGGGACGGGTGTCGGCGTCGGCGCGGGTGTCGGCTGAGGCTGGCCACTGGCGACCGGCCGAAGGGTCGGTGTCGGTGCCGGCGAGGGAGAGGCCGGCTTCGGCGTGACGACGATCGTCGGGACGGTCGCCCGGTCAGGTGGCGGCGGTCCCGCGAGGAATCGATCGATCTTGTCGATCAGGCGCTGGTAGAGCTGACCCGCGCCCAGGGTGTTCGACTCGATCGCCACGAGGCCCAGGAGGCCGGACGCGAGCACGAGCGCCACGACCGCGATCAGAGCCTTCTTCTTGCGGCTCCGGCCGCGTCTCTCGACCCGGAGGCGCGGGAAGCCGGGGTTGACGCGGCGGCGTTGGATGTCCAAGCGGTGGGGCTCCGTGTGGGGTGGACCGTCGGTTGACGATCAGGGACGGCGCTGTGCGACGCGACTGGAGGAGCGCGGCCCGCCTCCCATTGATCGTACCGGGCTCGGTCGGATCGATCCGGCGGCGGGCGATCAGCGCGCTTCTTCGGCCCTCACGACCCACTGCGAGCGCCAGTCTGGCGGGCTGAAGGGCTCGGCGAAATACACCGTCTCCCGCCAGACGAGCCCGTCGCGGAGCTCGATCAGCTCGACGCTGTAGTAGGACCGTCCGTCCGGGTAGGTCATCAGCCATTCCGTCCACCAGAACTCGCCGCTGCCGGCGATCTGCTGGACGGTGTTCGCCGGCGTCACGACCCAGCGGTCCTCGGCGCCGACGACGCGCCGGACCTTCGACAACGGGTGTCCGCCCGGGTAGGCCTCGACGATCCGGCGGTAGCTCTCGCTGCCGATGATCCGCTCGCCGGACTGAGGCCAGGCGGCCTGCCATTCCGGGTGCCGCAGCGCGGCCATCCCGTCGAGGTCGAGCTTGGCCGCGGCCTCGGCATAGTGCCGGGCGACGTCTTCGTTCGTTGGCATGGCCACTCCGGGCACGGGTCGGACAGGGGCATTCTCCCCGACCCGGACCGCGCCGTCACCATCTTCCGCCGGGCTGGCGCGATCGGGGCGCTTCTGCGACCATCGGGGCACCGTCACGACCGCCCCGCGCCGCTTGCCTGCGCCTCCGAGGAGACCCAGTGGACCGCTTCGAACCCAACCTCCGGATCCCCGGCCCGACCGCCCTCCCCCCGTCCGTCCGCGAGGCCGGCGGCCGCCAGATGGTCAACCACCGCGGGCCGGAGTTCGCGGCGATGCTCGCCCGGATCCTCGACGGCATGAAGCCGTTCTTCGGGACGACGAACGACGTGGCGATGCTGACGTGCGCGGGCTCGGGCGGGCTCGAGGCCGCCGTCGTGAACACGCTGTCGCCCGGTGATCGCGTCCTCGGCGTGTCGATCGGGAGCTTCGGCGACCGCTTCGCGAAGATCGCCTCGATCTACGGCGCCGACGTGACGAAGCTCGAGGCGGAGTGGGGCTACGCTGCGGCGGCCGACGAGGTCCGCGAGCGGCTCCGGGCGATGCCCGACGCGAAGGCGGTCCTCCTGACCCACAACGAGACCTCGACGGGCGTGATGAACCCGATCGCCTCCCTCGCGGCGACGATCCGCGACGAGGCGCCGGACGCCTTGATCCTCGTCGACAGCGTGTCCGGCCTGGGCGCGGTCCCGTTCGAGATGGATGCATGGGGCGTCGACCTGGTCGTGACCGGTTCGCAGAAGGCGTGGATGGCGGCGCCGGGTCTGGCGATGATCGCCGCGTCCGAGCGCGGCTGGGCCGCGACCGAGACCGCCAAGATGCCGCGGTTCTATCTCGACATCCGCTCGCACCGCGAGTCGGCGGCCGCCGGCCAGACGCCGTTCACACCGGCGATCGCGGTCGTCTACCAGGTCGACGAGGGCCTCCGGCTCATGCAGGCCGAGGGCAAGGACGGCGTCTTCGCCCGGCACGAGGCGTGCGCCGCGGCGTCGCGGGCGGGCCTGCGCGCCCTCGGTTTCGAGCTCCTTGCCGACGACGCGGTCGCCTCGAAGACCGTCACCGCGGCGCTCCTGCCTGACGGCCACGACTGGAAGACCTTCAACGGCGCGATCAAGAGCCACGGCGTCGTCCTCGCGGGCGGCCAGGGCAAGCTGACCGGCAAGATCTTCCGGCTTGGCCATCTCGGGTCGGTGACGGTCGACGAGATCCTCGGCGTGATCGCGGTCCTCGAGCGGGTCTCGCTCGAGCAGGGTCGCCGGATCGAGCCCGGGCAGGCCGTCGCCGCGGCCCAGGCTGCCGCCCTCGCGGTCCAGATGGGCGGCGCGGCCGCATCGGCCGGCAGCGCTCGCGAGGCGGCGCGCGCCACCGTCCCCGCGTGAGGATCCTCGTCGCCGAGCCGATCGCCCAGGAGGGTGTCGAGCGGCTGCGAGCCGTCCACGAGGTCGATGAGCGGCCGGGGATCGCCCGCGACGAGCTGTGTTCGATCCTCCCCGGCTACGACGCGCTCGTCGTTCGCAGCCAGGTCCAGGTCGACGCCGACGTCATCGCGGCCGCTGGCAACCGCCTCCAGGTGATCGGCCGGGCCGGCGTCGGAGTCGACAACGTCGATCTCGAGGCGGCGACCGCGGCCGGGATCACGGTCGTCAACGCCCCGACCGGGAACACGATCGCCGCGGCCGAGCACACGCTCGCGCTCCTGTACGGCGTCGCTCGCCGGATCGCGGCCGCGGATGCGTCGGTGCGACGCGGCGAGTGGAAGCGGGCGCAGTTCACGGGTCTCGAGCTCCGCGGCCGGACCCTCGGGATCGTCGGGCTCGGCAAGATCGGCCAGGCGATCGCCGCACGCGCGGTCGCGATGGAGATGGTCGTTCTCGCGTCCGATCCCTTCGTGACCGCGGAGCAGGCGGCGCATCACGGGGTCGAGCTCGTGTCGTTCGACGACCTGATCGCCCGCGCGGACGTCGTGACGGTCCACGTGCCGATGACCCGCCAGACGCGCGGGCTTATCGGCCGCGAGCAGATCGCCCGAATGAAGCCGGGGACGATCCTCCTCAACGTCGCCCGCGGCGGGATCCTCGACGAGGGCGCGGTGGCCAGGGCGCTCCGCGACGGCCATCTCGGCGGAGCCGGGATCGACGTCTTCGAGAGCGAACCGCCGACCGGCTCGCCCCTCCTCGATGCGCCGAACACGCTCCTGACGCCGCACCTCGGCGCGTCGACCGCGGAGGCCCAGATCCTCGTCGCCGAGGAGGTCGCCGACCAGGTCCTCGACGTCCTTGCCGGGCGCTCGGCCCGCTACGCGGTCAACGCCCCGCTCCTGACCCCCGAGACCGCCCGGGCGATCGCGCCGTACCTGCCGCTCGCCGAGATGCTCGGGCGGTTCTTCGCCCAGTTCGCCCGGGCCGGCGTCCGGACGCTCACCCTCGAGATCGCCGGGGACCTTGCCGCGTTCGACGCGTCGCCGCTGACCGCCGCCGTCCTGCGCGGGATGATCGAGACCTCGACCGACCAGCGGGTCAACCTCGTCAACGCGGCGGCCCTCGCGAAGGCCCGCGGGATCATGGTCGTCGAGCGCAAGACACCCGATGCAGGCTCGTACGCCGCACAGATCACCCTCTCGGGCGAGAGCGGCCGGAGGACGACGACGGTCGCGGGAACCGTGGCCGGCGGCGAGCTCCGGCTGACCCGGCTCGACGACTACCGGCTCGATCTCGAGCCGACCGACGTCATGCTGATCACGCACCACCGCGACCGGCCGGGGATGATCGGCCGGATCGGCCAGACCCTCGGCGAGGCCGACGTGAACATCAGCGCGATGCACGTCGGCCGGAGCGCGCCGCGGGCCGACGCCCTGATGATCCTCGCCCTCGACGACGACGTCGCACCGGATGTCGCCGAGGCGATCCGCAACCAGGACTCGGTGATCGACCTGTGGACGATCCGGCTGGGACCCGAGCGCTGAACCAGCCGGCCGTGGCCGCGGCGGACGGGTCGCGAGATCCGGCGATCGCGACGCGGGCGCCCGGGGTCCGGATCCCGCCGGATCTCGACGCGACGATCGCGCTCGTCCGCCACGGCGAATCGGAGCTGATCGTCCAGCGCCGGTTCCAGGGCCAGTCCGAGTCGCCGCTCTCCGCCACCGGACGGCGCCAGGCAAACCTGGTCGCGCGACGGCTCGCCCGGCCCCACGACGCGCCCGCCCTGCCACTCCCCGACGGTCCGCCACTCGCGATCGTCCACTCGCCGCTCGCCCGGGCCGCCGAGACGGCCGTAGAGATCGGCACGGCGATCGCGGCTCCCGATGGGTTCGGCCACCCGGTGCCCGTCCGCGCGGACCCGCGGTTCATGGAGATCGGCCAGGGCGCGTGGGAGGGCCGTCTCTCCACGGAGATCGCGGCGACTGACGGCGAACGCCTCGCGACGTGGCGGCGCACCCCGACCCTGGCGTGGGCGCCCGGTGGCGAACGCCTCAGCGACGTCCGCGCCCGCGTCGCCCCCGCTGTCTCGGACCTGCTCGCGGAGCTCGCCGCGGCCGGCCGCCCCGGCTCCATCGAGGCGCCGCAGGTCGCGGGCTACCGCGACGCGGTTCCCGACCATCCGTGGTCGATCCTCGTCGGGCACGACGGGGTCTTCAAGGTCCTGCTCCTCGCCCTGTTCGATCTGCCGCTGGAGCGGTTCTGGATGTGGTCGTCGGACCTGTGCGGGATCTCGGTGATCGAGGTCCGGGCCGGCCGGCCGCTCGTCCGAGCGATGAACCTGACCGAGCACCTCGCGGGCATCGTCGACGAGGAGGCGCGGGAGGAGATCGAGGAGCGCGCCCGGTCGGGCGCGCTCTAGAGCCTCGGGCGCGCTCTAGCCCGAGCCCTCAGCGCATCCGGCGGCGGTCGCGGCGCCGGAACGCCAGCCGGAGCAGCCCGACCCGCAACCGCCGGTAGGCGTCGCGGAGCGCGAGGACGCGATCCTCCGGCAGGTCCCGCCGGCCGTACACGACCTCGACCTTGGCGGTGGCGACGGTCTGGAGCTCCGGGCGGACGGCGGGCAGGACGTCGCCAAGCGCTGCCGCGTACTCGAAGGCCGTCTGGGTCGGTCGCGGGCCGAAGCCGAACCGCCGGGCGATCCCGGCGACCGACGCATAGAACCCGTCGGCCGTGGTGACGTTGCGCGGCCCGCGCCGCCAGGCGAGGAACGCGACGAGGACGACGACCGCGAGGAGCCCGATCGCCAGCGCGACGAGCATCGGCCCGTTCCCGCCGTTCGCCCCGGTCGTCCCGCCCGCGCCTGTCCGGCGCTGGGTGGGGTCGGGGACGTCACGGTCGTCGCCGCGGCTCCCCAGGTTGAGCGACGGGATCGGGGTCGCCGTCGGGATCGGCCGCGGGCTTCCCACCGGGAGCGGATCGGTGTTCGCGAGGGCGCCCGTCGGGTCGAACCGGTACCAGCCGATGTTCGGGAAGTAGACCTCGACCCACGCGTGGGCGGCGCCCGTCTGGATCTGCTCGCGGCCCGTCGTGACGTCGAGCTGACCTGGCAGAAAGCCCTCGACGAGCCGGGCCGGGATGCCCTCGCGGCGGAGGAGGATCGCCATCGTGCTCGCGAAGTGCTCGCAGAACCCGGTCCGGTGCGTCGCGAAGCACTCGACCGTCGAGCTCGAGTCGTCGCACACGCCCGGGACGCTGACGCTGTACGTATAGCGCGACGTGTTGTGGAGCTCCGTCTCGATCGCCGCGGCGATGTCGTAGGGAGTGTTCGTCGTTCCGGCCGACTTCATCCGCGCCTTGATGTCGCTCAGGAGGTGCTCCGCGTTCACGCCCATCGAGCCCTGGGGAACCGCGGTGTAGCGCCGGAGGATGTCCTCGGGGTAGGCCCGACCGGCGGCGCGGAGCCGGTTCACCGTAACGCCGCCCTCGATGTCGGCGAGCTCCGGCACCGCCGCCGAGACCTGGTACGGGACGCCGGCCTGGATCCGGAGACCCTGGAAGAAGCCGGCCTCGCCCGACGTCGTCAGCGTCGAGTCGATCGAGATCGAGATCGGGTCGATCGGGCTGAAGGCGACTTTGAAGAGCTCGCTCTGGGGCACGACGCGGAAGGTCTCGGTCGTGCGCGCCGCGGCCTCGGGGATGGCATCGAGCGTCCCCTGGAGGATCAACCCGTTGGCGGGCACGCTGGCGTCGACCGGGTCGGTCGAGGCCCAGCCGAACAACGTGAACCGGTCGTAGGTCGTCGCCCGCCAGTAGATCGGGCGGTCGTCTCCGGGGCTCCGAAAGACGTCGAGCGCCGGCTCGTGCGAGCTCGACCAGATGCCGCCGATCGTCACCTGCTGCCCGAACGATGGGACGCCGACGGACCGGGCATCCGGCGCCGCCGGAATGATCCGCTGGAGCCACTGGCTGATCTCGACCAGCGCCGGCCGGGCGTCGTCCCAGAAGCCCGCCAGCGGGGCCGACCGGGCGGTCGCGGTGAGGGCCAGCGAGCCGAAGATCGCGATGAGGATGAAGACCGTTCCGCCGCGGAGGTAGAGCGACGTGACGATCGCCGGGTCGCCGATCCGGCGGCGGATCCAGGTCGCCCGCTCGTCGAGGGCATGGAGCCGGGTGAGAAGGAACAACGAGGCCATCGAGAACAGCACGAGGAACCAGATCTGGTCGTGGATCGTGGCGGACATGTTCGCGACGAGGACGGTCCCGAGGACGATGATCGGCCCGAGCGGACGGCTGTGCCGGAACACCGCGGAGGCCGCGAACTGGCCGTTCGCCCAGCAGAGCATCCCGAGGACGAGCATGTAGTGGCCCGTCTGGCGGGTGACGCTCAGATGACGCACCGCGAAATCGAGGAAGGCGTCGACAGTCGAGCCGGCGGTCGCCTGGTAGCGGGCCGCCAACGAGCCGCCCGGCTCGAGGATCCCGCCGACGACGATCGGCACGACGAGCGCGGCGAACGCCGCGCCGATCAGGTGGGCGACCGGGCGGCTCCAGCGCGCGCGAGCGCCGACGAACCCGACGGCGACGCCGCCGAGCGTCACCCACGGCAGGAAGTCGGTCACCTCGCGCTGGCCGAGGACCAGCGCGGCGTCGTCGAGCGACCAGGCGACGGAGACGCCGAGGATGGCAACGAGGAGCAGGCTGATCCAGCCCTCTGCGGGCGGGACGAGGAGCCGGGCGCGCGTCGTGGCGATCATCCTGCGAGGGTCTCCGCGAGGGGCAGGCCGGGCGTCGCGGGGTGGACCTTCAGCTCGAATTCCGCGAGGGCGTGGCGGAGCGCGCGAGCCCGTTGGGCCCGTTGCTCGACGACCTGGTGGTCCGGCTCGACCACGCGCTCGCCAAGGCGGGCGCGATGGGCCCGATCGAGCGCGTCGGCCCCCGCCGCGTCCAGCGTCACGACGACCGTCCCGATCCCACGGGTCCGAAGCGCGGCGATCGGGCGGACCCAGGCGGGGTCGGTCGACGCCGTGATCACGATCGCGGTGATCCCGCGGCGGAGGCGGGCGGCGCCCGTGACGAGGCTCTCGACGAGTGGCGTCGTGCCGTCGCCCTCGACCGCCGCGAGGAGCTGCATGATCTTCAGGTGCTGGCGACTGCCGCGGTCGACCGGGACGACCGCCTGGCGATGACCGTTGACCGTCAACCCGACGGCGCGGTTCTCGAGGAGCGCCTTCGCGGCGATCGACGCCGCGGCCCGGACCGCGACCTCGACCGTCGAGTCCTCGCCGCGCCCGCCCTGGACCGCCCGTTCGAGGTCGAGGAAGATCCAGGCGTCGGCGGTCTGCTCCAGCTCGAACTCCTTGACCTGGATCTCGCCGTGGCGGGCGGTCGACTTCCAGTGGATGCGGTTGAACGCGTCGCCCGGTGCATACGGCCGGACGGCCGTCGCGAGGGGCGAGGTCTGGAGGGTCCGCTCGGGCGCCGCGTGGCTGCCCTCGAGGCTCGCGGCCGGCAGCTTCCAGAGCGGCAGCTTGTCGACCTTCGGATAGACGACGACCGCGACCCCCTGCCCCACGGACGCCGATGCCTCGAAGAACCCGAACGGGTCGCCGGTCCGGATCTGGAGTGGCTCCACGCGGAAGTGGCCGCGCCGGGTCAGCGGCGCGCGGACGAGCCATGACCGCTCCGCCCGCGACCCGAGCGAGATCGCCCGGCCGGGCAGGCCGCCCGGGAGCGTCGTTGGGTTGTGGACCTCGAGCCACGGCTTCGGGACGCGGCTCGTGTTCCGGAGGGTGTACGTGATCTGGAGCTTGTCGCCGACGTGACCGGTGAGCTGGTTCACCGCGTAGCCGGCCTCGAGGTCGGCGAGGCCGAGCCGGGTGAGGATGTACGAGCCGCCGATGACGAGGATCGAGAGGTAGACGAGATAGAAGAGGAACTCGAGCTCGGTCGAGAACGCGGCGATCAGCAGGATCGCGGCGATGACGATCAGCTGGAAGCGACGGATCATCGCGGTCGGATCCCCTGCCTGTTCAGCGGTCGGATCGCGGGCTGGTCACGTCGACTGCTCAGGCGCTCGCGGCGCTCTGCTCGGTCGGCTTGATCGAGCGCGGGCCGTTCGGGCCCCCGGTCGGGCGGATGCCCTCGATCGGGATCGAGTCGAGCAGCTCGCGGACGACGCTGCCTGACTGGACGTCGTGGATCGACGAGCTCGTCTTGATGATCAAGCGGTGCGCGAGCGCGGGCTCGGCGAGGGCCTTGATGTCGTCGGGGATCACGTAATCGCGGCCCATGAGCCCGGCCAGCGCCTGGCCGGTGTGGTACAGCGCGATCGAGCCTCGGGGCGAGGCGCCGAGATAGACATCGGGATGGGTCCGGGTCGCGCCGACGAGGCGGACGATGTACTCGGCGACCGACGGGTCGACGTAGATGTCGCGGATCGCGTTCTGCATCCCGCGCAGCTCGTCGACGGAGCAGACCACCTCGAGCTCGTCGAGCGGGTGGTGGCGCTTCTGCTCGTCGAGGATCACGACCTCCTCG